>VAWZ01000004.1 GCA_005888365.1 Actinomycetota bacterium | reverse complement strand
CTTACGTAGGGCGCTGTCCACGCTTTCGGGCAAGCCGTCCGAGCTCGGAAAGCACGAGATCGAGCCTCGGATCGCCCACGATCGAGAGCTCGCGCCGGCGCTTCTCGACCCGCTCGAGATCGAGATCCGCGTACAGGATCGCCTCTCTCGAGCGCGGGCCGTGGACGAGCGGCAGGCCGTCCGGCCCGGTCACGTGCGAGCCGCCCCAGAACGTGAGGGCTCCCTCGGTGCCGATACGGTTCACGAAGACCACGAAGCACTGGAGCATCCGCGCGTAGAAGCGCGTGAGCTCGTGCCAGTACGCCTCTGCCTCCCGAACAGCGGTCGAGCTGCACGACGGCACGAGTAGCACGCGCGCACCGTCCTGCGTGGCGATGAAGGGGAGGAACGGCTGCCAGGCGTCGTTGCAGATCAGCGTCCCCAGACGCCCGAGCGGCGAGTCGAAGGCACGGAGCTCCGAGCCCGGCTCGAAGAGCTCGTCCTCACCGAACGGCTCGTAGTCGACGAGGTAGAGCTTCCGGTGGACGTGGACGAGTTCTCCGTCGGCGACGTAAGCGGCGCTGTTGTACCCGCGAGGGCCAGACCGCGGACCTGTCCCTTTCGCGCCCTCATCGGCGTAGGGACGCGGCGTTTCCGCTTTCACCTCGTCCTTTGCGGACCAGTCCGGGGTCTGACCCCTTCGCGCCTCGTGGAAGCCGACGAGCGCCGAGCCGCCGACGAGCAAGGCAACCTCCTCCGCCGTGCGCGCTGTCTCTCGCTCGACTCCCCGGAGCGCGTAGCCGCTCAGGTAGAGCTCGGGGAAGACGACGAGGTCTGCGCCGGCCGCGGTCGCCTCGACGATTACCTCGCGAGCACGTTCCGCATTCGCGTCGATGTCGCCGAGGCGGGCATCGAGCTGGGCTAGGGCGACGCGCATGAAGACGGCTTATACCGCTCGACGGCCGCGCGTCTGCGAAGCTCTCTCGCATGAGGGCGGTCGTCTTCACCGGCACTGGCGGACGCGAGGTGATGCGCCTCGAGGAGCGGCCGGATCCGGTGCCGGGCGAGCATGATCTGCTCGTCGCAGCCCGCTTCGCCGGCATCAACACGGCGGACCTCGCGCAGCGGGCCGGCGCATATCCCGCCCCGCCCGGGGCGCCGCAGGATATTCCGGGGCTCGAGGTGGCAGGGACGGTGGTCGCGGTCGGCGCATCCGTTCTCGGTTTCGCCGCCGGTGACAGGGCCTTCGGCCTCGTCGGCGGCGGCGGCCTCTCCGACCTCGTCGTCGTACACGAGCGTCACGTCACATACGTCCCGGGCGGACTCTCGGACGAGGAGGCGGCGGCGGTTCCGGAGGCGTTCATCACGGCGCACGACGCGCTCGTGACGCGCGGCGGGCTCGGGCTCGGGGATGTCCTGCTCGTGAACGGCGCGAACGGGGGCGTCGGCACGGCGGCCGTGCAGATCGGCGTCGCCGCAGGTGCGCGCGTCGTGGCCTCCGCTCGCTCGGCGCACGAGCAACTCGCCGCACTGGGAGCCGAGCCGGCTGCGCCCGACGGTGCGTTCTCCGCGGTGCACGCGGCGGGAGGCGCGGACGTCGTGCTCGAGCTTGTCGGCGCGCCGAATCTGGGCCGCGACCTCGAGACGCTTGCACCGAAGGGCCGGGTCGTGGTCGTCGGCACCGGCGCGGGCGCGGACGGGGACCTCTCGCTGCGCACGTTGATGGGCAAGAGGGCGACGATCCACGGCACCATGCTCCGCTCACGACCGCTCGAGGAGAAAGCGACCGCGGTTCAACGCTTCTCGTACAAGATCGTGCCGCACCTCGCCTCGGGCCGGATGCGCGCGGTCGTCGACCGGATCTTCCCTGCCGAGGAGGCCGCGGACGCGTTCGAGCACATGGCGAGCTCGGGCAAGTTCGGCCGCGTGCTCCTGTCGTTTTGAGATGGCCCGCGTTGCGTTCATCGCCCATTGCCTGCTGAACCAGAACGCGAAGGTGGAGGGCGGCGCTCTGCGCCCGGCCGTATGGGAGCCGGTGATCGATCTGCTCCGCGAGCACGGGTACGCGATCCGGCAGATGCCGTGCCCGGAGCTCGCCTTCGCCGGAGCACGGCGGTTCTGGGGCGTGCGCGAGCAGTTCGACACGCCGCTCTACCGCCAACACTGCCGGCGGCTCGCGAGGCTCGTGGCGGCGGTGATGGCCAGACACGTGGACGCGGGCGACGACGTCGTCCTGATCGGCGTGGACTCGAGCCCGACGATGGGCGTCGACTTCACGTGCTCGTCCCCGACCTGGGGCGGCAGGCCGGACGTCGGCGAGGACGACTCGACGATCGTCGCCGCGCAGGGAATCTTCGTCCGCGAGCTGGACGAGGAGCTCGCCGAACGGGGCCTGCCGCCGCCACGGCGCACGGGGATCCGGCACTGGTTCCCGGACTACGATCCCGAGGAAGAGCGGCGACGGCTCGTCGCGATCCTGGAAGGAGGGACGGAATGACAGAGACACTGACCGCCCCGCCGGGCTACGACGTTCTCGGCGGCGACGTCCCCTGGGATCCGAAGCGGCATCTCGCGCTCGAGACCCCCGCTCACGTGACGCTCCTCGACGAGTGGGGCCCGGACGCGGCGGGCCCGACGGCCCTCTCCCCGGTCGCGATCACGGCGCCGTTTCGGCTCTTGAGCGACGAGGGTGTCGCGACACTGCAGGCGATCTGCTCCGAGCTCGAGCGGTACGCGGTCGGCGACGAGCGCATCCCGAAGAAGGTCCGCGGCTCGATCTATCGCTCCGAGTTCCTGCGCGGGATGTACGGCGATCCGGCCGTGCTCGCCTTCCTGCGCGAGATGGCGCAGGCGCCACTCGAGCCACACCCAATCAGCCATCATGCGATCCACATCAACTACGCGCCCGACGACCTCTCGCGGAACGTCGACCAGTGGCACCGGGACGCGATCTCGTTCGACTACGTGCTGATGGTCTCCGATCCGAGGCCGATGCGCGGCGGCCGCTTCGAGTACTTCTTGGGAGCGGTCGAGGCGGGGCGCGACCTGCTTGCGGCGGACGCCGGTCTCCCTCCGGACCGCGTCGTCAGCCCGGAGTTCCCCGGCCCCGGGTGGGCCGTGCTGCAGCAGGGCCACCGCGTCCTGCATCGGGCCGCCCGCCTCGAGGAGCGGTACCCGAGGATCACGCTCGTCGGCTCGTACTGGACCGCGCTCGCGGAGCGCGAAGATCCGACGGATCTGCAGACGACCCTCAGGGTCGACGGCCGCGAGATCGCGCTCGTCGAGTGGAGTCGCTTCCAGGCGCGGGTCGCCGCGCACCGGCTCGAGCACTTCGCTGCATCGAAGACGGACTTCGCCCATCCGCTGGACGAGCTCCAGAGCGAGCTCCGCTCGATCGCCGCACGACTCGAGGAGGCCGCGGACGCCTTCGACCGGCAGGAGGAGGGCCGGCTCATCTCGTTCGGCGAAGGGAGTTGAATGCTCGCCTTCGGCTCGCATTCGCGGGGGAAACCATGTTTCCCCCGCGCAACCCCCTTCTTCTGAGAGCGTAGGGAAGCTCCCGGTTCCCCACCCCTCTCCACTCTCATAGACCAAAAGAGGTTGGTCTATGAGTACGGACGCACGCGGCCGCAAGGTCGCCGTCGTCGCCGACTCGCGGCTCGAGGCGCTGCTCCCCGAGCTCGCGGCGAAGGGGTACGGGACGATCCAGCTACCGCCGGCGGGGCTCGAGGACGTCGTGGCGGCGGCCTGGCTCGAGCAGGTCGCCGAGCACGTCGCGGAGTTCCTCCGGTCGGACTACGAGGTCGTTATCGCGGGCGACGGCTCGGACGAGGAGAAGCTGCAAGCGAAGCTCGCCGAGCTGGGCGTCGCCGAGCCGCTCGCTCAGTACGCCATCCAACCGCCGTCGACGAGCAGGTTGACCCCCGACACGTAGCCACAGTCGTCGGAGGCGAGGAAGAGCGCCGCCCCGGCGACGTCGTCGGGCCGCCCGAGACGGTGGAACGGAGTCCGCGCATACGAGTACGCGAGCGTCTCCGGATCCTGCTGCTCAGGCGAGCCGGTGAGGATCTTGCCCGGTGCGAGGGCGTTGACGAGGACGCCGCGCGGTCCGTAGTCGACCGCGAGCTGCCTGGTGAGATTCACGACTCCTCCCTTACTCGCGGCATACGCGACGTGCCCCGGCGGGCCCACCATCCCATGTTGCGAGGAGATGGTCACCACGCGTCCCCGAACCTCGCCGATCGGCTCCTGCTCGAGCATCTGCGCGACCGCGAGCTTGCAGCCGAGGAAGACGCCGCGGAGGTTGACCGACATGATCGCGTCCCAGTCCTCCTCGCTCGTCTCGAGGAGCGACTTCGAGTGGCGACCTGCGATGCCCGCGTTCAGCACCATGACGTCGAGCCGCCCGCCGTGCTCGAGGGCCGCTTCGACCAGGCGCCCGAGCTCGTCCGAGCGCGAGGCGTCGGCCTCGTGGAACGAGCCTCGCTCGTCGAGCACCTCGGCGACGGACGGGCCACCCTCGCGCGGGTCGCTCCGCACGTCGCCGACGACGACGAAGGCACCCTCGTCTGCGAAGCGGAGCGCGATCGCGCGCCCGAGACCCGACGCACCGCCCGTGACGACGGCAGTCCTGCCCGCGAGACGTCCAGCCATGGATGCGTAGCGTACGAGCTCCCAACACAACGGACGCCCATGTCGCGAATGCGCCCATTCTGTTAGAAGCTCTAGACCGTGTACGCGGTGCGCCGAATCGGAATCGTGGGCGCGGGCTGGATCGCGGCCGACCACGCCGTGGTCCTCGCGAAGCGCGAAGACGTGGAGGTGGTCGCCGTCTGCGACATGGAGCGGACGCGCGCCGAGCAGCTCGCACCGCCGGGCGCGTCCGTGTACGAGACCTGGGAGGATCTGCTCGACAGCGAGCCGGTCGACGCGCTCTGGGTCTGCCTGCCTCCGCTCCACCATCGCGGGCCGACGGTCGAAGCACTGGGCCGCGGAGTCCACGTCTACCTGGAGAAGCCGATCGCGCGCTCCGCCGAGGACGCGGACGCGATCGTGGCGGCCGCCGACCAAAGCGAGGCTGTATGCGCCGTCGGCTACCAGTGGCACGCGACCGAGGTCCTGGACGACCTCCGCTCCACGCTCGACGGACAGTCCGTATCGCTCGTCGTCGGCCGAAGCATCGGCCCGACCGGCACGCGGCCGTGGTTCCTCGACCGGGCACAGGGAGGTGGCAACGTGCTCGAGCGCGGGAGCCACCAGATCGACCTTGCCCGCGTGATCGCGGGTGACGTCGTGCACGTTCAGGCCGCGGCATCGGCGGTGCTGCTCGCACAGGCGACGGGTGAGCGTGGCGACATCGAAGACGCAGCCACGCTCGTCCTGCGACACGCCAGCGGAGCGTTGTCGACGATCGTCCTCGCTTGGACGTCCGCCGGCCAACCCAGCACTTACGAGGTCGACGTGGCCGCCTCCGAGGCGACCCTTCGGCTCACGCTCGACCCGGAGTTCTCGCTCGCGGGCGTCTCCAAAGGAGAGCAGGTCGAGGCGCGGAGCCGGGAGCACCCCTTCGAGCGCTCAATCGCACGCTTCCTGGAGGCGGCGCGCGCCGACGATCCGACGCGAGTCTTCTGCACGCCGAGCGACGCAGCACGTACGCTCGCCGTCGCCAACGCCTGCGAGCAGGCGCTCGCGACCGGGGACACGGTCGCGGTCTAAGCGAGCAGCCGGCCCGAGCGAACGAGGTCGCGCACCCGCTCGACCTCCGGGCCGAGCGGCCGGTCCTCCAAGAGCGGCGAGACGAGCTCGGCGAGCTCGTCGCAGGCGCGTTCGAGCGGGGCCGGGAGCGGCGCATCTCGGAGGTGACGCGCCTGCCGGAGGGCGAGGAGCTCGTAGGCAAGCACGAGCTCGACGTTGTCGAGGAGTCGACGCAGCTTCTCGGCGCCAAGGAACGCGAACGCCTGGAAGTCCTCCTGGCCCGCCGAGGTGTCGGACACGTTGACGGAAGCGGGCAGTGCCAGCATGCGGTTCTCGACGCAGAGAGCGACGACTCCCTTGTGCAGGACGGACGCGCCCGTGTGCCGCCCAGGCTCGGCGGCCAGCTGCTCCGGAAGGCCCGAGAAGCGCGCATCGAGCAGGCGATGGAGCCGCTTCTCGGCGAGGTTCGCGAGCTGCGCGAAGGCAATGGCGAGCGCGTCGAGACCGAACGCGAGCGCCTGGGAGTGGAAGTTCCCCGAGGGATAGAAACCCTCAGGCTCGCCGTCGGCCGCGAGAAGGTAGAGCGGGCTGTCGGTGACCGCGCGCACCTCCTGCTCGAGTTGCCGCTCGACGCCGTCCAGAACGTCGAGCACCGCACCGTGCACCTGCGGCACGACGCGGAGGGAAACGGGCGCCTGCGGGCGATCCTCCCACTCGCCGCCGCGGAAGAGCTCGAGCAGCCGCTCCTGCACGGCCACCTGGTGCGGGTCCCGCTTGAGCCGACCGATCCGCGGCGAAAACGTCCGCGCGGAGGCACCGACGAGCGCGGTCGCGAGCGCCGCCGAGAGCGTCGCCTGCTCGAGCAGCGGCCTGGCTCGGTCCACGAGCTGGACGGCGAGTGCAGGCGCGAGCGGAGCGCCGTTCACGAGCGCGAGCCCCTCCTTGAGCCCCGGCTCGTACGGCTCGAGACCCCGCGCCGCGAGCGCGTCACGTGCGAGCATCCGCTCGCCGTCCTCGAGGACGAAGCCCTCGCCGACCAAGGTCTGGAAGAGATGCGAGAGCGGGATCACCTCGCCCGCGGCCCCGTGCGGGCCGCTCGGCACATACGGCTTCCACCCGTCGTTCAGCAGCTCCGCAAGCAGCCGACAGAGGTCGCTGCTCACGCCCGCGTCCCCGCTCAAGAACCCCGTCAGCCGGAGCAGCATCGCGCCACGGACCACCTCGTGCGGCAAGGGCTCTCCCACGCCGACCGAGCGCCCGAGCAGGATCGAGCGCTGCAGCGCCGGGCGATCGGTGGGCGGGATCTCCCGCTTCGACATGTACCCGAGGCCTGTCGTGACGCCGTATGCCGGCGTACCGGCCTCGAGGGCCCGCAGCATCGCGGCCCGTCGCTCGTCGACTTGCCCGAGCAACGTCGACGCGAGCTCGACGGGCTCGCCGTCGCGGACGATTCGCCGGTACAGGCTCAGGTCGAGCGCGTCGTGCGAGTCGATCCGTATCACCGGTAGCGGAGAACCGTCCCGACGCCTCGCTCCTCGGCACGCTCGACGAGGAGTGCGCCGAGCGCCACGTCGCAGGTCGCGAGACCGCGGTGCCAGAAGAGGATCCGCTCGCCGCTGCGCTCGCGTCCCGGCACGCGCCCGACAACGACGTCGGCGAGCTCTCCGTGCAGCGCCTCCTCTGTCAGCAGCCCGCGATCGACGTGCTCCCGGAGCGCGCCGAAGCGGTTCCCGGGGCCGCATTGGCGCCAATCGTCCACCACGACCTTGCTCACGACGGAGAGGAGATCGAGCTCGATCGCACTCATCGTCCCGTACGGAACCACGAACACGCCTTCCGCGAGCCACGCCGTGCGCAGGATCGGCTTCGGCTCGACGAGCCTCGTCGCCTCGACGACGACGTCCGCGCCCTCGACGGTCTCCCGCACCGTGTCGCACACGCGCACGCTCTTCCCGAGCTCCTGCTCGAGTCGGCGCCCGAACTCCTGACGCGACTCGGCGCGACGGCTCGTCACCCGGATCTCCTCGAAGCCGAAGAGCGAGTCGAGGAGGACGACGTTCCAGAACGCGGTTCCACGCGAGCCGACGTGACCGAGGACCCGCGAGTCCGGTCGCGCGAGGTACTTGGCGCCGACGGCCGTCAGCGCCCCAGTGCGTCGGTCGGTGAGGTCGGCGGCATCGACGATCGCCGTCGGCGCACCCGTCTCCGGATCGAGCAGCGTGAGCAGCCCGAGCTCGGACGGCAGGTCGCGGCGGTAGTTGTCGACGAAGTCCCCTACGACCTTGACTCCGGCCGTGCCGAGAGGCGCGACATACGCGCGGAGCACGTTCCAGTGCCCGCGAAACGAGGCCGCGGGCTCGAGATGGACACGCGGCTCGAGGACGACCTCGCCTTGACCCTGCGCGCGGACGACGTCCTCCACGGCGGCGATCAGCTCGGCCGGCCCGACCTCGAGCTGCGCGAGATCGGCGGCTCCGAGAAAACGAAGGGTGAGCTCCCCTCGCCCGGTCGCAGCCTCGCCCACCACCGGCCGTACGGTGACAGAGCCCGAGCGCGTCCGCACGTCCACGGGCTCCTATAGTCGCGCTGTGATCCCCGATCGCGTGCGTGCGCGAGATCTCGTCGGCTACGGCCGGGCGGGAAAGAGCTTCTCCTGGCCGGACGAAGCTCGGGTCGTCGTCAACGTCGTGCTCGTCTACGAGGAGGGCGCCGAGTACTCGGTGCTGTGGGGCGACGACCGGAACGACGGCTGGGGAGAGTACGCAGAGGCCGGGGTCGAGCCTCCGCACCGCGACCTCGGCAGCGAGTCGCACTACGAGTACGGGAGCCGCGCGGGCGTCTGGCGGCTCGGGCGCCTCTTCGACGAGGCCGGTGTGCGGATAACCGTTTCCGCGACGGCCGTCGCGCTCGAGCTCAACCCTGCGGTCGCGGACTGGATGCGCGAGCGGGACCATGACCTGCTCGGCCACGGCTGGCGCTGGACCGAGACGTGGCGACTCTCGCGCGACGAGGAGCGCGAACACCTCCTGCTTGCGATCGAGACGTTCGAGAGCGTCCTCGGGCATCGCCCGGTCGGCTGGAACAGCCGCTCCGGGCCGAGCGAGTCGACCCGCGAGCTGCTCGTCGAGGAGGGCGGGTTCGTCTACGACTCGGACGGCTCAGCCGACGACGTGCCGTACTACGCGGAGTGCCTCGGCCGTCCGTTCCTCGTCGTGCCGTACTCGAAGACCTACAACGACAGCCGCTACCTCGTGAGCCCGGGTTTCGCGAGCCCGCGCGACTACCTGGACACGCTGACGTTCGGGCTCGACGAGCTGTTGCGCGAGGAGCGTCCGAGCCTGATGACGGTTGCCGTGCACGCGCGCTGGAGCGGTCAGGCTGCGCGTGCGGCGGCCGTGCGCCACTTCCTCGAGCACGCACTCGAGCTCCCGGGCGTCAGGTTCATGCGGCGCGAGGACGTCGCGCGCTGGTGGCTCGACAACTACCCGCCTTAGAACTCGCTTCAAACTGAGCGGCCATGTCGATATGCGGCGCTGAAGGTCACGAGGGCTTCGTCCCTCGGGGCTCCACGAGAAAGTCGCGCCCATATCCCTCTTGCTATGGGCGCTCCCTGCGTCCTTGCCTCGCCCTCCTGCATGCGCCTCTCGACGGGCGATCATTCTGAAACGAGTTCTTGATCTTCGGTCAGTAGCGCGGAAGGGCGGGACCTCCGTAGTGGTCGTACGAGCCCTCGCGCGCGAAGCGCTCGACGGAGCGCCGAAGCGCCTGCTCGTCGAGCTCGACCCCGAGCCCCGGGCCGCCGGGTACCGGAACGACCCCACCCTCGGGCGAGAACGGGCCGCCGAGGATCACGTCCTCGGTCGTCCAGCGAAGCAGCGACTGGCTCGGGCGGTCGAGATACGGGGTGGCCGCCGCGAGGTGCAGGTACGCGGCGGTCGCGATCCCGAGATCGCCGCTGTAGAACCAGAAGCCGACGCCTGCGGCCTCGCATTCTCCGATGAACCGGCGTGTGCCGGCGATCCCTCCGAGCGGCCCGAGCCCGACCACGAGCGTGTCGGGAACACCCAGCTCCGCCGCGAGCCGCACGTCGGGCGTGTGGGCAGAGAACGGGACGGCAGTCGAGCGACGCAGCTCGGCCATGTCGGCGAAGGAGGCGACCGGCTCCTCGACGTTCGCGATCTCGAAGGGCTCGAGCAGGGAGAGCGCCCCTCGAGCAGTGTCGAGGCTCCAGCCCATGTTCGCGTCCAGCCGCAGGGTGCAGTCCGGGCCGATCGCCGCTCTGACTTCCCTCGCGAGCCGAACGTCGTCGTCGAGGGAACGAACCGCGACCTTCCCCTCGAACACCGTCGAGCCGTGCTGCTCGCGCATCCTTTCGCAGAAGGCTGCCACGTCCGCCGGAGACTGCTCGGCTCCCGCTCGGTAGGCGAAGTACTCGCTGAACGAGACCTGGGTGCGATGCAGGCCGCCGAGCAGCTCGTACAGCGGAACCGAGGCTTCGCGCGCGGCGATGTCCCAGAGCGCGATCTCGACACCCGTGAGCGGGTTCTCGATGAGAACCCTGCCGTCGCGGCGGTGCTGCGGCCGAGCAGCGGGACGCTGCCCGATCCCGGTACGTAATTCGTCCGTGTCCCTGCCCACGAGCGTCGGCCCAACCTGGCCGCGAAGCAGCTCGGCGTCGCCTGGAGACGGCGTCTCCCCCAGGCCGACGATGCCGTCCTCCGTCGTGACGCGGACGACGCTGCGGTGGATCCCGGCGACGATCCCCGGCGCCATCTCGTAGGCGGCCTCGAGCGGCACGTTGACGGGCCAGGCCTCGATCCGGGCGACGCGGCTCATCGGCTTGCGGTCGTGCACGGCCCGCGTGCACGGTCCAGAATGCAGCGGTGATCGATCGAGCGCGCCTCGATGCACTGGCGGCTTCCGGCAAGGACCTCTCGCCCGAGGAGTGCGCGAGCCTCGCGCGATCGGCTGCAGAGGTCGTCGACGTCGCGACGCTCGAGCGCGAGGGCGAAGGGTCGTTCCAGCTCCTGTGGAGGAACGAGCACTCGGAGGGGTGGCTCAACACCTGGTGGGAGCCGCGCGACACCGGATTCCACGACCACGGAGGCTCCTGCGTCGGCGTCTACGTGCTCGAGGGGCGAGCGAGCCACGAGATCCTCGTCGTCGGCGGCCCGCGCCGCATGGCCGAGTACGTGGCCGGCCAGGCCTTCTCGCTTCCGGACGCCGGGATCCACAGGATGGAGCACGAGCGGGGCGCCGTGACCATCCACGTGTACTCGCCTCCACTTCGTGAGATCGGGCACTACGAGATCGTCTCCGGCGAGCTCCGGAGACACGGTGGACCGCCGGACGAGGTCTCGCCTCCGAGCCCCACGCTCACCGCGGCGCTTGCCGGCGACGAGTAGCGGCTATCCCGCCGAGGCGAGCTCGTCCGCGTAGGTGATGGAGATGCGGCCGAGCGCGCCCGTCTTCTGGCCGAGCTCGTAGTGCCCCATGCGCCAGAGGGCGGGCGAGTACGCATGGAGCGAGGTTGCCGGCGGCCCGCCCGCGTGTCGCACGCCGTGGATGTACGACGAGTCGAAGTCGAAGACCGACCCAGCGTCGTGCTGCCGCGTCTTCTCCAGGATCCAGCCCTCCGCGTCGCGCTCGAAGTGATCCTCGTGCAGCGTCCCCTCGCAGACGTAGACCGCGCCGCTCGAGATGTCGTGGTCGTGGTACCCCGTGTCCTGGGCGTCCAGCCAGCAGATCAGCCAGAGATCGAGGTGCGGGTCGCGGTAGAGCTGGACGAAGTGGCGCGTTTTCGGGTCGTGCCGCACGAAGCGCTTCCAGAAGCGCGGCGCCGAGCCCAGCTCGACGACGAGTCGAGCGAGGGACGGCCGGTCGAGGTCCGTGTCCTCGGGAACGCGCTCGTGAACCCATCGCGTCAGGCCTTTTGTGCGAGGAGACGTGACGGATTCCTGTTGCATACGGTGTCCGCCACAGCATCGCCGAAGCCGCGGACGGCGTCCAGAGCGAGCCCAGGGTCGAGCGTGGGAGCGTCGCTTCCGAAGAGGACTCTTTCCACTCCGAGGGTCGAGAGGCAGAGCTCGAGCGCCCGCCGCCCGTACGACGCGCTCTCGAAGGAGACCGTCTCGTGGAGCGTGTCGCGCCCCGAGATCCCCCTCGACTGCAGGCGTTCGAGCTGAAACGGTGCGCCCCCCGCGAGGATGGCGAAGACCACCTCGAGCCGCGGCCAACGCTCGGCGCCACGATCGAGCCAGATCGCGTACGCGGACTGCATCTGAGCGGTGTGCTCGACGACCGCAGGCCACCAGAGCGGCGGGTTCGGCGGAGCCGTCGGCGGCGCGAGGGCAGGCCCTGGGTGAACGAAGACAAACGCCCCTCGCTGCTCGAGCTCGTCGAGCCTCGGCGCGAGCCGTTCGAGGTCGAGGAACGCGGATGCTCCGATGCATGCACCGGCGAAGCCCTCGACGCTCGGGCCCGCTGCGAGTGGGACGAGCCGGTCGGAGGCCGCGGCGAGCTCGACGATTCCGCGGTCGTAGGCGTCCGCGAGCTCGTCCCACTCCTCCTCCGCGAGGACGCCGAGCCCGAGCGTCGGAGGGAGCGAGACGATCGCGAGCTCGATCTCGCAGCGGTCGAGGAGGGCGAGTCGCGTCTCGAGCCGGTGCGCATCGAGATCGACCTCGATCGCGGGCTCGCCGGCGAGCTCGAGCGTCGAGGCCGAGAGCCGTGGCGGGCGTCGCCGCGTCGAAAGCATCTCGATCAGCGGCTCCGGCCAGAGGTGCTGGTGGACGTCGATGACCGTCACGCCCGCACTCTGGCACAGCATCCTGAGGAGGGGTTGGCGAAACGGCTCTGTGCCGCCGGGGTGCCGCTGGATCGCCGCGACGCTGCGTCCTCGGTCGCCTCAATACTCCAGTGAGTCTTGGGGCTCGTGCGTCCTTGCCCCGCGACGACCAGCGGCACCCCCGGCGACGAGGCCCGTTCCGCCAAACCTCCTAGACTCGCGGCCATGCTGGTGACGCCAACCTGGCTCGCCGACCACCTCCACGATCCGGACCTCGTCGTGGTCGACCTCCGTTGGGACGAGCAGGGACGCGGACGTGTCCGCTACGAGGAGGGCCACATCCCCGGGGCGCACTTCCTCGATTGGGCGAGTGACCTCGTCGACCCCGACCACCGCGTCGCCTTCATGCTCGCGCCCCCGGAGCGGTTCGCGGCTCAGCTCGAGAGCTGTGGAATCACGGACGGGAGCGTCGTCGTCGCATATGCCGACGGCGGGCACTCCGGCCCGTTCCGGCTCTGGTGGGGAAGCAAGACGTACGGGCACGACGATCAGGTGCGGATCCTCGACGGCGGTCTCGAAGCCTGGGTAGATGAAGGGCGTCCGCTTTCAAGCGAGATTCCGAAGGCTCGTCGCGGGGACTGGACCCCGCGCCCCCGGCCGGGCCTGGTCGCGAGTTCGCAAGACGTCGCCGCCGCCCGCGAGCAGGCCGACACCCTCGTGCTCGACTCGCGCGAGCCGTCCAAGTTCCGGGGTGAGACGGTGTGGTTCGAGACCGGCGAGATTCCCGCCGGGCCTGACGGAGTCGCGCGCACGCCGCGAGGCGAGCTGCGTGCGGGGCGTATTCCCTGGGCGCGGTCGGTTCCGTCGCAACAGCTCTATCGTCCAGACCTGACGATGAAGAGCCCGGCTGAGCTGCGCGACCTCTTCGCGGAGCTGGAAGCGACGCCCGAGTGTCGAGTCATCACCTACTGCGGCGTCGGGATCTCCGCCTCCGCGCTTCTCTACGCGCTCGCGCGCTCGGGCTTCGAGGACGTGTCGCTGTACGACGCCGGCTGGGACGAGTGGGGCCGCGACCCGGAGCTGCCCGTCGCGCGCGGCTGAGCAAGCCGCTCTCAACGACCGGTGTCTCGGCGACCGGTGTCAGACACCAGCCGTATGTGCCGATCCCGCGCCAGTTCCTCCCCAGCGCGCGTGACTCGGCCGAGCCGAGCGAGCGACGCGGAGTGTCCAAAACGGGGAGCCCGGTTATCCCGGTGTCTGACACCGATTGGAGACACCGACGAGAGAGGGCGATCGCGCGAACGCTCGCGATCACCGCTTAGAGGTCCTTCGCGAACTCGACGTTCTCGGCCTTGAGGCTCTCGTCCGTCCCGAAGTACGCGTGCTTGGACATGTCGGGCGAGTAGCGGCTGCCGGGCGGCGTCCGGCCGAGCGCTTCCGCGAGGCTCCGGATGTGGTGTGGGGCGGCGCCGCAGCAGAGGCCGATGTAGTCGATTCCGAGCTCGCCCGCTTCCTTCGCGAAGTCGGCGACCTCGTACCGCGTGCATACGAACGGGTCGAGGGCAGTCGGGAAGGGTATGGCGTCCGGGTGCGCGGGATCGCGGAGCGACTGGAAGCTCGGCTGGTGCTCGTGCGTACGATACGGGACCGGCAGCGCCGCGACGTGCCCCGACACAGCCTCGCGGATCGCCCTGAGCGACGGTAGCAGCGTCTCCGGCCCCCGGCCGCAGTTGAGCCCCACGACGTCAGCGCCGGCCGCCTCGAGCCGGAGGCACGCCTCGGCAGGGGTCAGCCCGTCCCGCGTCACGGGTGCCTGGTGCAGGATGAGCGTCACGACCGCCGGGTAGCCGGCTTCCTTGATCACCTCGAGCGCAATGAGCGCCTCCCCGACGTGGGAGAAGGTCTCGGCGATGACGTAGTCGACACCCGCGTCCGCGGCCCAGCCGACCTGCTCCTCGAACATCGCTCGCACCATGCGACGCGACTCCTCGTCGTCCGCGAACAGGTTCGTGTTGCAGATGTCGCCGGCGAAGAGCGCGCCGCTCTCCGTCGCGACCTCCTTCGCGATCGCGAGAGCCTGGCGGTTGAGCGCTTCGAGCAGGTGCTCCTTGCCGACGATTCGCATCTTCTCGCGGTGCGCGTAGTAGGTGAACGCCTCGACCACGTCGGAGCCGGCATGAACGAAGTCTCGGTGCAGCTGCGTCACGACCTCCGGATGGTCGAGCACGACCTCGGGCACGAACGCGCCCGCCTGGAGGTATCCCCGGCGCTCGAGCTCGAAGAGGTAACCCTCCGCGCAGATGACCGGGCCTTGCTCGAGCCGTTCCAGGAGACCGCCACTCACGTTCTCCATCATTGCAGTCCCGATTGCACGAGCGAACGAACAGGCTCGAGGTCGGGCGGAACCGTGTCGCCCTCCCCGGTGAACGGCACCTGCTCCCGAACGAGGTCGTGCGCCCGCTTCGTCCCCTTGCCGAGTCTCGCGGGCCCTCGCAGGTCGACCGCCTGAGCAGCGACGACGAGCTCGACGGCGACGATCCGCTCGCCGAGCTCGACCATCTCGATGAGGCGGCGCGCGGCGAGCGGCGCCATCGTCATCCGGTCCTCGATCCCCTCGGCCTGCGTCGTGCTCGCGAGCTCGAACGAGACCGGCTGGGCGAGGAGCCGCGCCTCGGCCGTCAGGGCATGCCCAGCATTCCCGAGCTCGGCCAGCCCGTCCTCGTGCAGCCCCTCCCGCGCGGCAAGGCCGTCGGGCAGGCCGGAGAACGGTCCCTGCAGGAGCTTCATCATCCGCTCGTTGGCCGCCGTCAGTGCCGGAGCGAGAGCGATCCGTAGGAAGTCGAGACCGGCAGCGAGCGGCGCGACGTCAAGGTTCAGGACGGACACGATTTGCCGCTCTCGGGTCACGACCAACGGGTTCGAGCTGAACGCATTGAGCTCGACCGCGAGCTGCGCGAGGACGAAGTCGAGCGCGTCCTGAACCGATCCGAGCACCTGTGGCAGCCCTCGGAAGGTCAGCGGGTCCTGGAGGTTGCGAGCCGCACCCGGCTCCCACAGCGAGCTTCCATCGAGCAGCGCCGTGAGCCGCTCCACGGCCACGCACAGGCCGCGGAAAGGCCGCGTCCGCGGGACCTCCGGGTGGATGATCGACAGATTCGCGCCGAACGCCTCGAGATCGAGCGCACCGGAGACGTGCAACGCACCGAGAAGCCGCTCGGCGTCTGCGATGGCGAGCGCGGCGAGCCCGGTCGAGAAGGCGTTGTTGTTGACGAGCCACAGGGCCTCTCCCGCGGCCAGCGGGAAGTCCTCGAACAGCCCGTAGGCGAGGTCGGCGTTCGGCGCGAGGTCGCTCTGCCCGATCGAGCCGAGCATCCGCACCCGCGGTGTGTCGCCGTCGTTCAGCGCGCCGACGAGCCGCTCGGCGAGCTGCGGGCGAACGCCGGTCGTGCCGGAGGCGAACCCGTTGGCGAGGCGAACGAGGGAGGCGCGCACAACCTCGCGCGGAGCGTCAGGGCCCTGGCCGACGCGGTGGCTGCGCAGGAGCCGGCGGTTGAAGTCCGCGACCTCGGCGGCCGTCACGGCGACGCGTTTCCTGGACGCGACTCCGGTCGTCACTCCGTACACCGCCTCCCCGCGCTCCACCACATCGTCCACGACGGCGCGCGCCGCGCTCATCTGCTCGATCGCGTTCGGGGCGAGCACGACCTGGTCTCCCTCCCGTGCCACCCGAACGACCTCCTCGAGCGTGAGGTCGTGCCCGGTGAGGAGGACGCTCATGGGCCTGCCTCTGGCCCATGAGCGGGGAGGGGTGTGGGGAACCGGGAGGTTCCCCACGTCTTCAGAAGGGGGATGCGCGGGGGAAACATGGTTTCCCCCGCGCACGCGAGCCGCAGGCGGTTGGTCATCCCCAGACCGCGTTTGCCGTCTCGACGATCGTCTCGAGCTTCGCGCGCTGATCGTCCGGGCTGAGCGCGTTTCCCAGGATCGACGTCGCAAAGCCGCACTGCGGGGAGAGCGCGAGCCGGTCCAGTGGAACGAACGCACTCGCTTCCTCGAGCCTGCGGCTGAGCTCCTCGACCGTCTCGTGCCGTCCCGTCTTCGTCGTCACGAGACCGAGCACGACCAGCTTGTCCTCGGGCACCGCCAGCAACGGCTCGAAGGAGCCGGACCGCGCGTCGTCGTACTCGAGCAGGAGCCGCTGCGCTCGCACACGCGGGAACAGCTGCTCGCCGAGCCAGTCGTAGCCGCCTTCGACGAGCCAGCGACTCGCCTGGTTCCCGCGGCAGAGGTGGAAGCCGAAGGTGACCTGCGGGTGATCGCCGAAAACGAGGTTGTCCAGCTCCGTGCCGAGCTCGATCCACCGCTCGGCGGGCCACCCGCGACTGGCGTAGAAGTCGCGGTAGCGAGGGTCGAGCAACATCGGGTAGTGCGGCGCGTCGATCTGGATGTACGTCGCGCCGAGCCGCACGAGCTCGTCCACCTCCTCGCGGAGGATCTCGGCGACGTCGCCGAGGAAGGCCTCGAGACTCGGGTACGCATCCGCCGAGCGTTCGGGGTCCCAGAAGCTCGAGAAGAGGCTCGGGCTGGGAAGCGTCACCTTCAGCACCCGATCCGTGCGTCCGCGCGCGTAGGTGAGCTCCTCGGCCGAGAGGAAACGCTTCCGCCGGAGCTTCTCCACGACGGCGAGCGGCGGCCGCTCGACCGCGAGATCCCCGACCTCGTCTCCGTGCCACTCGCCCCACAGGAACGCATCGAGGTCCCACTCGCCGAAGCCGTCGACCGCCTCGGTCATCTGGCTCTGGAACGAGAGCCGGCGCATCTCGCCGTCGGTGACGACGTCGAGGCCGGCCTCTTCCTGGAGACGGAGCGCCGCATCGACGGCGGCGTCCTCGATGCGTTTGAACTCTGGTGGCGTCAGCTCGCCCCGTGCGAACCGTTCGCGCGCGTCGAGGAGCTCCGGTGGCCGCAGGAGGCTGCCGACGACGTCCGTTCTCGCCTCGATCACGGGCGAGAACCTACCGGTGGAGCTACCTGCGGGCCGGGGACGTCTCGCGCGTCTCGCTCGCGACCTTGTCCAGGATCGCCTCGAGGAGCCGACCGGAGGAAAGGACGTGCTCGCGAGCGAGCACCCGCGCACCCTCCGGGCTGCGGGCGGCCATCGCCTCGCGGATCGCGCGGTGTTGCAGTTCATTGGCACGGTAGAGCTCGTCCAGGTCTGCGCCCGTCGCCCAGACCGGCTTGACGAGGAAGGTCCTGCGTGCGGCCTTCGCCATCCGCTCGATCAGCGGCACCTGCGCGACCGCGTAGATGACGTCGTGGAACGCATGGTTCGCGTGCAGCCACTCGCGCGCGAGCTGCAGGTCCTGGCGCCCCGCATGGCTCATCTCCACGAGGTCCGTGGTCGCCCTGCCGAACCGGCGCTCCGCCCGCTCGAGCGCGACGAGGTCCCCTTCTTCCATCTTCGGTGTCGCGATCTCGGTCGCCAGGCCCTCGAGCTCGGCCCGGACGAGGAACGCCTCGCGGAGCTCGTCGAGCGCGAGCATGCGGACGCGCACCCCGCGGTTCGGCTCGAAGTTGACGAGGCCGAGCGCGGCGAGCCGCCGCAAAGCCTCCCGCACCGGCGTTCGCGAGACCTGGAACTGCTCGGACAAGTGCTCCTGACGCAGGACGCTTCCCGGCGGGATCTCCCCGGAGACGATCGCCTCCTCGAGCGCGAGTGCGAGGTCGTCCGCCTTCGTCCCGAGGTGCTCCGTCATTCCACTGCGCAAGATCGCAATCCGCTCACGCAGATTCCGACCGCGGGAAAGTCCTTACAGCGCGGCCGCGGAGCGGCCGCGCTGTTTGCGATTTCACTCATTCCAGCTCCAGGAGCCGGTCGTAGGCCGGGATGGTGAGGAAGTCCTCGAACTCGGCGTCGAGCGCGACCTTCCCGAACAGCGCCCGAGCCTCCGCGACGACCGGGTCGTCGGGCAGCTCGCCGACGACCTCGTCGATCGTGCGCTCGATCGCCTCACGAGAGACGCGTCCGTGGCGGAGCCATTGCCAGACTTGTGAGCGCGAGATCTCCGCCGTCGCCGCGTCCTCCATCAGGTTGTCGATCGCGGCCGCACCCGAGCCGGAGAGCCAGGATGCCAGGTAGCGGATGCCCACCGAGACGTTCGTGCGCACGCCCTCCTCCGTGACCTCGCCGGGCGTGGCAGGAACGTTCAGGAGGTCAGGAGCCCCGACCGAGACGTCTTCGCGCAGCAGCTCGAGCTGGTTCGGACGCCCGCCGAGCGCCGCGTCGAAGACCTCTGTCGCGGTGGGCACGAGGTCGGGGTGCGCAACCCACGTCCCGTCGAAGCCGTCTCCCGACTCACGCAGCTTGTCTTCGCGAACGCGGGCGAGCGCGAGCTCGTTCGCCTCTGCGTCCCGGCGGCTCGGGATGAAGGCCGCCATACCGCCGATCGCGTGCGCTCCCCGGCCATGGCAGGTCCGGACCAGAAGCTCGGTGTAGGCACGCATGAAGGGCACGGTCATCGTCACCTGAACGCGATCCGGAAGCACGAAGTCCTCCCGGTCCCGGAACGTCTTGATCACCGAGAAGATGTAGTCCCAGCGACCGGCGTTGAGTCCGCCGGAGTGCTCGCGCAGCTCGTACAGGATCTCCTCCATCTCGAACGCGGCGAGGATCGTCTCGACGAGCACGGTCGCCTTGATCGTCCCCCGAGGCAGGCCCAGCCGGTCCTGCGCGAGGCAGAAGACGTCGTTCCAGAGTCTCGCCTCCAGGTGGCTCTCGAGCTTCGGGAGGTAGAAGTAGGGACCTGTTCCGCGGGCAAGGAGACGCTCGACGTTCCGCCGCAAGTAGACGCCGAAGTCGAAGAGCGCCGCGGTGACGGGGCGGCCGTCCACCGCGACGTGGCCCTCGGGGAGATGCCATCCACGGGGGCGGACGAGCAGCACGGCGACCTCGTCGTCTAGCGCGTACCGCTTCTCCCCGGACTCGAGGGAGATCGTGCGCTCGATCGCGTCCGTCAGGTTCTGTTGTCCGCCGACGACGTTCGTCCATGTGGGCGAGTTGGCGTCCTCGAAGTCGGCCATGTAGATGCGGGCGCCGGAGTTGAACGCGTTGATCACCATCTTGCGATCGCCCGCCGGCCCAGTGATCTCGACCCGACGGTCGAGCAAATCTGCGGGGACCTGCTCCACGCGCCACTTGCCCTCGCGGACCGCGCGTGTCTCCTCGAGAAAGCCGGGAAGCTCACCGGCCAGGATCCGCTGCTGGCGCTCGGCGCGTGCGCGGAGAAGCTCCTCGCGCCTTCCGGCGAACTCACGCTCGAGCGCGGCGACGAGCTCGAGCGCCTCGGGCGTGAGAACTCCCGCCTCGTCGCGCGCGAGGACCTCGACTGCGGCGGTCGCAGGCGTGGTCACGACATGCCCACGGTCTCGAACTGCGTCTCCTCGGTCGAGCCCCTGAGCGCGAGCGTGGAGCTCGCACCTTCCGTGATCGCCTCGAGCACGGCGTCGAAGTACCCCGCCCCGACCTCGCGCTGGTGCTTCGTCGCCGTGTACCCGTGCTCCTCGAGCCCGAACTCCCGCTCCTGCAGGCGGACGTAGGCGCTCATGCCTTCCTGTGAGTACCCGCGCGCGAGCTCGAACATCGAGGCGCACACGGCATGGAAGCCGGCCAGGGTCACGAACTGAAATCTGTACCCCATCTCGGCGAGCTCGTGCTGGAAGGACGCGATGCGCGAGTCGTCCAGGTGCTTTTTCCAGTTGAAGGAAGGCGAGCAGTTGTACGCGAGAAGCTTCCCCGGGTAGCGCGCGTGTACCGCGTCGGCGAAGTCGGCCGCCTCGTCGAGGTCCGGGGTCGACGTCTCGAACCAGAGGAGGTCCGCATACGGCGCATAGCTGAGCGCCCTTGCGATCGGCGCTTCGATCCCGTCTCGCACCCGGAAGAAGCCCTCCGAGGTTCGCTCGCCGGTCAGGAACTCGCGATCCCGCTCGTCGACGTCGCTCGTCAGGAGCTTCGCCGAGAGCGCGTCCGTCCGCGCCATGAGGATCGTCGGCACGTCGAGCACGTCGGCCGCGAGCCTGGCGGCGGCGAGGGTGCGGATGAAGTGGCCGGTCGGGACGAGCACTTTCCCTCCGAGGTGGCCGCACTTCTTCTCCGACGAGAGCTGGTCCTCGAAGTGCACCCCCGCCGCGCCCGCCTCGATCATCGCCTTCATCAGCTCGAACGCGTTGAGCGGCCCGCCGAAGCCAGCCTCGGCGTCCGCGACGACCGGCGCGAGCCAGTGGGTGCCGTTCTTCCCCTCCGCGGCCTCGATCTGGTCGGCGCGCAGGAGAGCGTTGTTCAGCCGACGCACGAGCGCAGGGCCGCTCGTCACGGGGTAGAGGCTCTGGTCGGGATAGGTGTGCCCGGAGAGGTTGCCGTCCGCGGCGACCTGCCAGCCGGAGACGTAGAGCGCCTGGAGGCCCGCCTTCACCATCTGCACCGCCTGGGCGCCCGTGATCGCGCCGAGAGCAGGGACATAGGGCTCGGAGCCAAGAAGACTCCAGAGCCGCTCGGCGCCCAGCCGGGCGAGCGTGTGCTCGACGCGAAAGCTCCCGCGCAGCCGTTCGACGTCCTCCCACGTGTACAGCCGCTCGATGCCCTGCCAGCGCTCCGCTGCCGCCCGACCGTTCCCCTCCATCCCGACCTCCTCGCTCCGCGTTCTCGGCATTTGTGTCCAGTTGACGCTGGTTTCGGATCCTAAACGTCGGCGCAGTCGCTGGCAACTCCTAAAAATGAGGCACGATTCACACAGATTGGATCCCATATGACCGACCCTGGATCCCAACGGGCGACGGCGGCGAGTCGGATACGATCGCCCGACAATGGTGCTCGCCGCCTTTCTCGTCGGAGCCGCACTCTCCCTCGCGGGCCTGGTCGTTGCCGTCGTGCGTGGGCTCGGGCTCTGGAGGCAGGCGAGGCACACGGCCGGAACGTTCACGAGCGAGCTCGAATCCTTCGACGAGAAGACCGCGAGGACCGAGCGCCACCTCGCGGAGTGGGAGCGCGCGAGCGTGAGGCTCGACGCGGCGGTCGAGCGGCTCCGCGTGTCTCGCGCCAGGCTGCGCGTTCTGCAGGACGCGGTCGAGCAGGCGCAGGCACGCATCGGCTGGCTTCGGGTCTTCGTGCCGAGGTGAGCTCGGTCACTGCGCGTCGCGTCGCCGCAGTCGACCTCGGGACGAACTCGACCCGACTCCTCGTCGCCGACGTCGTGGGGGAACGGCTGGACGAGGTGGTCCGCAGGCTGACGATCACACGGCTCGGCGAGGGAGTCGACAAGCGCAGCCGCCTCTTGCCGCTGCCCATGGCCCGCGTGCGCAACTGCCTGGCCGCGTACAGGCGCGAGCTCGAGGCGCTCGGAGCCGAGCGGACGCTCGCGATCGCGACGAGCGCCGTCCGGGACGCCGAGAACGGTGAGGCTTTCCTCGGCGAGATCGAGTGGAGCTACGGGTTCACGACCCGGCTCCTCGAAGGGTCGGAAGAGGCGGAGATGATGGTCGAGGGCGTCCTCGCGGGACGTCATGCGCTCGAGGACACGCTCATCGTCGACATCGGCGGCGGCTCGACCGAGCTCGTCCTGGTGTCGGGAGACGAGCCCCGCCTCTCGACCAGCCTCGACATCGGCTGCGTGCGCTTGACCGAGCGCTTCCTGCAGTCCGATCCGCCTGCGAAGCCCGAGCTCGCAGCCGCGGCCGCCTACGTTCGGGCGCTTCTCCCTGCCTACGAGCCACGACGGGCGATGGGCGTCGCCGGAACCGTCACGACCCTCGCAACCCTCGACCTCGGCCTTGCCGAGTACGACCCTGAACGCACGCACGCACACTTGATCCCGCTCGATTCGGTCGAGCGCGAGCTCTCGCGCCTGGGCTCGATGACCCTGGACGAACGCACTGCGGTTCCGGGAATCGAGCCCGGCCGGGCGCCCGTCATCGTCGCGGGGCTCGTCGTATTGCGGGAGATCATGGCGGCGTACCGTCTCGGCGAGATCGAGGTCAGTGAGCGGGACATCCTGCACGGGGCTGCGCTCGAAGCCGCTCGGCTCCCCGAGCCGGAGGAAGGCCCCGCGCCGCCGGGCGCCTACGCCTGCTGCTGAGCGCCTACGCCGCTTGCGCCAGCACGGGCGAGGCGCCGAGCCGTTCAAACATCGCCTGCCCCTCGCGCTGCGCCTTCGCGTCGCCGCAACGTCCCAGTCCGAGCGCCGACCGAACCGCCCTCTCGGCGTCGTCCTCGTGCGCCACCGGGGCGCCGAAGACGGCCATCACGGCGTCGCCGATGAACTTCTCGACGGTTCCGCCGAACCGCTCGATGTCCGTCCGACTTGACGCGTTCGTGATACGGACGGAGCGTGGCGCGCACGTCCTCCGGGTCGGCGCGATCCGAGCGGCACGTAAGCCAACGAGGTCGATGAAGAGGACGGACACGACCTTGCGCTCCTCACCCGCCACTGCCGGCCGAGCAGCGAGCGGATGCCCGCAGGAAAGACAGAAGCGCGACCGCTCCGGATTCTCCTCTCCACAAGGCGGACAGACGATCACGCCCGGATCTTCGCAGCGTCCCGGATCGTCGTCTACGCGGCGGGAAGGGGCGGCTCCCCTTCGTCGGGAGGCTCTTCGTCCTCCGCCAGACGGCGCTGGAGGACGCTCCGCGAGAGGACGCCCACGAGGCGGCCGTCCTCGTCGACGACGGGAACCCGCTCCGCGTCCTGCGCCTCGAGGAAGCGAAACGCGTCATCGAGCGGCACGTCGGCGCCGATCGTGTAGTGGGGCGCCTCTGCAATCGTGCCGAGTTCGGTCGTGCCCGGGCTCCGACCCGGGGCCACCACCTCCCGGACGAGCGTCTTGCGCGTGACGACGCCGACGAGCCGGTCGCGTTCGGTGACGTAGACCGCGCGCACCTCGGGCCGCTGCAGGAGCTCGCCCGCCTCCTGGGCGGTCGCGTCGACCGGAAGCCTGCGCGGGTCGGAGACCATCGCGTCCCGTACCGAGCTCAAGGAAAGATGCCCCGCGCCTCGAGCGCCTGCGACACCTCTCGGATCCCGCCGACCAGGGCGGCGGTGCGGAGCGTCGACCGCTGTTCCTCGGCGAGATCCCAGACGCGGTCGAAGGCGTCCGAGAGCTTGTCGGCCAGCTTCGCGCGAATCTCGTCGCGCGTCCAGAAGAGACGCCCGAGGTCCTGCACCCACTCGAAGTAGGACACTGTGACGCCGCCTGCGTTCGTGAGCACGTCCGGCAGGATCAGGATCCCGCGCTCGGCCAGGATCGCATCCGCCCCAAGGGTCGTCGGGCCGTTCGCGCCCTCGGCGATCATGCTCGCGTTGATCCGCGGCGCGTTCTCCGCTGTGAGCTGATCCTCCCGGGCTGCGAGGACGAGGACGTCGCACTCGAGCTCGAGCAACTCCTCGTTCGAGATCCTGCGCCCCGTGTCGTTGTCCGCAAGCGAGCCGTGCTCGCGCGCATACGCATGCAGAGCGGGAACGTCGAGCCCGTCCTCCTCGTGCAGGCCGCCGGATGCGTCGGAAACCGCGGTGACGGTCGCGCCGCGCTCGTAGAGCTCGAGCGCTGCGATGCCGCCGACGTTCCCGAACCCCTGGACGACGCAACGCATCTCCTCGAGTCGGAGTCCGAGGCGATCGCACGCACGGCCCACGACCATCACGACCCCAGCACCCGTCGCCTCGTGTCGGAAGACCGAGCCTCCGATCGCGATCGGCTTACCGGTGACGATCTCCGGTACCGCGTACCCGAGCTGCATCGAGTAGGTGTCCATCATCCAGGCCATCGTCTGCTCGTTGGTGGCCATGTCCGGAGCGGGAATGTCCTCCTGCGGGCCGATGATCGGGAGCAGCTCGGAGGTGAAGCGGCGGGTCAGGCCCTCGATCTCCCGGGACGAGAGCGAACGCGGGTCGCAGCGGACGCCGCCTTTCGCCCCGCCGTAAGGGAGTCGCAGCAGCGCACACTTCCACGTCATCCACATGGCGAGCGCCGCACACTCGCCGAGCGTCACCTGCGGGTCGTAGCGAATACCGCCTTTCGTCGGCCCGAGGATGCTCGAGTGCTGGACCCGGTAGCCGGGGAAGACGACCCGCCGCCCGTCGTCCATCCGCACGGGGACGCTGACGATGAACGCGCGCTCGGGAAACCGGAGGCGCTCCGCGATCTCGGCAGGAACCTTTGCGACTTCGACAGCCTGCTCGAACTGCGAGACCGCCATGCGGTAGAGCGGTGTGTCCCACTCGAGCGGGGCTTGGGCAAGCGCTTCGGGAGTGCTCGCCACGGCGCGCCGAGTGTATCGGCGAAGCCGATCACCCACTGGGCTGGTGGCCAAGGCCGCCGCGTCGTGAGCGACCTTGGCGTAGGTTCGTCATGACGCGGATGCTCCCGCGGCTTCAGTAGCCCGAAAAGAGGAGGTTCGTTCCCATGGAGCCAAACGACCGAACGACCGGCGCCCAGTATCCGGTGCGGTTCTCCGTCGAATACCCGGACCGCGACCTCAACCGGCTCACGACCGTATTCAGGCTGATCGTCGCGATCCCGATTCTGATCGTCGCTGCGACCCTCGGCGGCGATGCATGGGGAGGCTACGGGCACGGTCCGAGCGTCGCCATGGGCACGGCAGGACTTCTCTTCCTTCCCCCGCTCCTCATGATCGTCTTCCGCCAGAAATACCCACGCTGGTGGTACGACTGGAACCTCGAGCTCCTTCGCTTCACGAATCGAATCGGGGCGTATCTGGCGTTGATGGACGACAGGTACCCGTCCACCGACGAGCGCCAAGCAGTCGCGCTGGACTTCCCCTACCCGAATGCGAAAGAGGGGCTCAACCGCTGGCTACCCCTCGTCAAGTGGCTGCTCGCGATCCCCCACTACATCGTGCTCTTTTCCTGTCGATCGGTGCAATCGTCGCCGTGATCATCGCCTGGTTTGCGATCCTCTTCACCGGTCGCTACCCGCGCGGTCTCTTCGACTTCGTGCTCGGAGTCCTGCGCTGGGGGAACCGCGTCGTCGCATACGCCTTCGTACTCGTGACGGATCAGTACCCACCTTTCCGCCTCGGAGCATGAGACCTCCCGGCTGAGCGTCGGCGGAGGTGCCGGGGGCGGGACTCGAACCCGCACGCCCCCAATGGGGACACCCGCTTTTAAGGCGGGCGCGTCTCACCCGTTCCGCCACCCCGGCCGAACGAGTGTACGTCGGCCTTACATGCCCGGCTGCATGAGGGCAGGGTTGTTCACGTGGCTCCCGTGGAACTGGTACGAGCCGACGAAGGCCGAGAACGCCTTCTGGTCGAACTTCGTGCACTTCGCCAGGTAGCCGTGGCCGTTCGTTCCCTTGGTGAGGTCCTCCTGGGTGTGAACCCAGGCCCCGAGCGCGATCTTGTTCCCCAGCGCGGGCAGAGGCGAGAGCAGCGTCCCGGGCTTGTGGTCGTCGTAGAAGCCCCGCAACTGCGCGACGGTCGCCGCAGGAACCTTGGTCCCGTACTGGATGAAGACGCCGCCGTGCTCGAGGTTGTGCACGACGCGCGCCTGCTGGAGCGGCGACTCGTAGACGCCCCAGATCGCAGGCTCCGCGTAGTGCGGCCCGCTCGTCGGTGGAAACGTGTTCCACTGCTTCGACGTGCCGTCGGGATTGGTCACCGAATGGAGCGGCTTTCCCCCCGGCGCGATCGTGAGCGTGCAACCTGCCTTCTGGAGATCTGCCCGCACGGCCGCCGCGCTCGTCCCGCTGCTGCTTCCGAGAAGGAAGAAGAGTCCTGCGGCGACGAGTGCAGCCACCCCGAGACCGCCCACGATCCCAAAGGCGAGCTTACGCCTGCCTGCGCCCTGCGCGGCAGGCGAGGTGCGCTGCTTCGGAGCCTTTACACGGGGCTTGTCAGGCACGGCGAGCAAAGGTAGCAACGCGGCCTGCCGATTCGGCAGACGCCGTCACGCCGCAATATCGCGCTAACCACAGCCGCCAGAGCTAGCGCGGTGGCCGGATCGCCGGGGCGGAGTCGAATCGGCTGTAGGTGTCGGTCATGAAATGAGCGGTCGTCAGCATGCGGGCGCGGAGAACGCGCGCATGGGCCGTTACGTCCAGGAGGAACCACGTGGGAAGATCGGCACCCGGGGTGCGCGCTGCGACGATCCGCACCGGCACGCCGTCGAGTGTGGAACGACCGAGGAGGCGCGCTCCGCGCGCGTGCTCCCAGGAGAACGCAGGGAAACGAAGCCTCGACGTGGAGCTCTGCTGCCACTTGCGTCCGACCGCGTCCCACCTGCGCGTGCCGATGACGACCGCTCGCTCGCCGCCCACGATCGCGTAGCGCATGCGGTCCGGCGCCTGGAACCACCACCGGGAGACGACCGGCTTCGAGAGCCCGGCGCCGAGCGTCTCGTTCATCTCGAGCGAGCGCAGGCGTAGCATCCGCGCGCGAGCCGTGTGGAACAGAGACTCCGCGCCCGGCGGCATCTGAGCCGGAATCTGCAGACGAACGTCTGCGTTTTTCCTCCCCGACCGCACCACCTCGACCTCGACCACCGATGCCTTCCCCGCGAGGACAGCGAGCGGAAAGCGGAGGCAGCGCTTCCCGCAGGAGGCTGCGGACGCCCCAGAGAGCGTGTTCCGTCCGAGGCTGACCCGGATGTCGGCGGGACGGACAGCGCTCTCGTCGCTCGGGATGACGACCACGTCGACCGGTCCGTCGCGGCGCGCGCCGAGTCCGATCAGGACATCCCGGTCGCGCCCTGCCAGGGGAAGACCGACGAACGCGCGGGAGAGGACGGACGGAGGCCCGCCGCTCGCCGCTAGGACGCGTGCGCTTCCGCCGGATCGCGTGTGGAGGAGGAGAGCCCCGGCGGCGACGATCGCGACGAGCGCCGCCACGACTGCGGCGGCGATTGCCGGGCGGCCGAATCGGCCGGCGTCACGGCGGGGTCGAGGGAAGCTGTGAGAAGACATCCGGTGCTAGGCGGCGAGGGCGGCGCCTTCACTGTACGGCGTGGACTGGGCTCCAGATTGGCCGATGCGAGGAAGCCACGGCAATCGTCGGCTGGACGTGACGCCGCGCAGAGGCGCGACATGACGAACCCTTAGGACGGGCCACGACTCGGCCATCCGGCTCTGGCGTCATTTCCGCACCGTGGCCCATCCGAGCGAGCGCGGTGCGGACGCTGTGGATGTGCAGCGCACACCCGTCGGGCCCGGCGCCATGTGGACACGAACGAACACGCTGTAGCGTGGGCGCATGGCCGAGCGTGTCCTCATGCTGCGCGAGCTGAACCGCGCGACGCTCGCACGCCAGCTCCTGCTGGAGCGGAAGCGACTCTCGCCCGCGGCAGTCATCGAGCGCCTGGTCGGAATGCAGGCGCAGTGGCCGCCGGCGCCGTACATCGGCATCTGGACGCGCACGACGAGCTTCCGGCGCCAGGCGCTCGAGCGGGAGCTCGCGAGCGCGGCCGTCGTCAGGGCGACGGTGATGCGGCAAACGCTGCACCTCGTCACGCCACGTGACTACGCGCTCCTCCGGGCGGCGATGAGCGACACGAACTTCCCGTGGGAGTCGCCCCAGGCGAAGCTCCTCGCGCCGTCGGTGCGAGCGCTGACGGCCGCGGGCCCCGTCACCACGGCGGAAGCGCTTGCCCATCTCGAGCGCGAGCACGGGCTCACCAGGGTCACTGCGCGCCGCGCCTGGCGCGGCGCCCGCGTGCGCGCCCATCTCGTGCACCACCCCGAGACCGCGCTCTGGCACGCGCGTCGCGACGGACGGTTCGTGGCGCTCGAGGAACCGGAGCTGCACGACCCGACCGAGGCGCGAGCCGAGATGCTGCGTCGGTACCTCGCGGCTTTCGGGCCTGCGTCACGGCGCGACATCGTCGCCTGGACCATGATGCACGTGCCGGAGATCTCGCGTGCGCTCGAGCGGCTGGAGCCGATGCGCCGCTTCCGCGACGAGCACGGGCGCGAGCTCCTCGATATCCCGCGCGCCCCGCTGCCGGGCCCTGAAGCTCCTGCGCCCGTTCGCTTCCTGCCGAAGTGGGACAACGTGCTCCTCGCGTTCGCGGATCGGACGCGCGTGCTCCCGGAGCAGTACCGGAAGAGGGTCATCGGCATGAACGGCGACGTCGCTCAGACGTTCCTCGTGGACGGATTCGTCGCCGGCGTCTGGCACGTCGAGAACGGGCGCGTGATGCCCGAGCCATTCGCGGCGTTGTCACGCTCGGTTCGATGCGAACTCGAGGACGAGGCCGGACGCCTCGAAGCGTTTCTCGCGGACTGATTCGGCCGCGGCGCGCCCCGGAATCCTGTAGGCGCCGTTGCCCGTCTGCTCCGCAGGACAGGGATGCTCTCGCGGTCGACATCGAGCCCGTAGCGTGCAGCCACGGCCATCAGCGAGCTCGGTTCGGGGGGCCGGCCTCTACTAGCTAGGAGCCGACCATCTCCTCGAAGTACCGCTCAAAGCCCGCGGGGGAGATCATCTCGAGAATGCGAGTGGGCTCGGTGTCGTCGGTCCAGAACGTGTGCCACTGGCCCCATGGCTTGAAGATCAGATCGCCGGGCTCGCCGTATACGACCTCGTCGCCGAGAAGCGCGCCGACGCGTCCCTCGAGGACGAAGCTGTACTCGTCCTGACGGCTGTGGCGGCGCAGCGGCGCGGCCAGTGCTCGCGGAGGCATCGGATGTTCGACGAGTGCGAATCCACCGCCCGTTTCGCCGCCCGAGAGCATGAATCGCACACCCATCGACCCGAGCATCCCGACGTTTCCGTCCTTCGGCCCGAGCACGCGCGCTCTCATCGGCTCAGTCATACCGCTCCTTCCAGTTCGCGGGGGTAGCGCTTCAACGAGCCAACGCAAGCGCTGCGCGGCTGCTCGACGGACTCCGGC
>VAWZ01000168.1 GCA_005888365.1 Actinomycetota bacterium | reverse complement strand
ACGGCAAGAGCCGTTCCGCTTGCTGCTGTGCGTTGCGCGGCCAGGCCGGAGCGGGATTCACTCCCGCGAGAGGCTCGCAACGCTTCGTGCAATGAGCCGCGGAAAGAAGGGCTCGTGGGAGAACCATGGGTTCCCCCACGCTTACCCGGATCTGGTATCCACCGTCACGTAACGGAATCACCGCAGAACCGGCAAGCGGCCGGCGCCCGAATCTCTAGGCGCATGTGCATGCACCGAGAATCTCTGGGCCGGAGCGGGATTTACTCCCGCGGGAGGCCAGGCGCGCCTGAATCCGTGCGGATCGTAGAAGGAGGGGTTCGTCGGGGGAACCATGGGTTCCCCCACGCTGAACGAGGGAGAGGGGGTAGCGGCAGTTTTGCCGAAGAAGTGCGGTGATACCCTGCCTCCACTGCCGTGAACAGATTTTTCCGTAGCGCACTCTTCCGATCGTGATCGTCCTGCTCGTCTACCTGGCGAGCCAGACGCTCCTTCCGGGCCGCTCGCAGGCGAAGAAGTACACGACGTCCGCGCTCATCCAGCAGGTCAAGAGCGGGAATGTGAACGACGTCGTCTTCAACCCGAACAAGCAGCAGATCAACTTCACCCTCGTCGACGGCACGAAGGGGAAGGTCAACTACGTGAGCCCACAGTCGGCGGCGCAGTTTCAGGATCTGCTCGAGAAGGAGAACGTCACCTTCGACTCCAAGGGCATCGGCTCGTCGGCGTGGTGGGCGCTGCTCGCGAACCTGCTCCCGTTCGTCCTCCTGATCGGGTTCTGGATCTTCCTCATGAACCAGGTCCAGGGCGGCGGCTCGAAGGTGATGAGCTTCGGCAAGAGCCGCGCCAAGCGGATGTCGCCCGACTCGCCGAAGGTGACCTTCAAGGACGTCGCCGGTGCAGACGAGGCGGTCGAGGAGCTGCACGAGATCAAGGAGTTCCTCGAGAACCCCAAGAAGTTCCAGGCGCTCGGGGCGCGGATCCCGAAGGGCGTGCTCCTGTACGGGCCTCCCGGCACGGGGAAGACGCTGCTCGCGCGCGCCGTTGCGGGTGAGGCGGGCGTCCCCTTCTTCTCGATCTCCGGCTCCGACTTCGTCGAGATGTTCGTCGGCGTCGGCGCCTCGCGCGTCCGCGACCTCTTCGAGCAGGCGAAGCAGGCGTCGCCGTGCATCATCTTCATGGACGAGATCGACGCCGTCGGGCGTCACCGTGGCGCCGGTCTCGGAGGCGGTCACGACGAGCGCGAGCAGACGTTGAACCAGCTCCTCGTCGAGATGGACGGCTTCGAGATGAAGGACAACATCATCCTGATCGCAGCCACGAACCGTCCCGACATCCTCGATCCCGCGCTGCTTCGTCCGGGGCGCTTCGACCGGCAGATCGTGGTCGACCGTCCAGATCGCAGCGGTCGCCGCAAGATCCTCGAGGTGCACTCACGCGGCAAGCCGATCGCGCGCGAGATCGACCTCGACACCCTCGCCGCCGGAACGCCCGGCTTCACCGGCGCCGACCTCTCGAACCTCATCAACGAGGCAGCTCTCCTGGCCGCCCGTCGGGGCAAGAAGATGATCGAGCAGGAAGAGCTCGAGGAAGGGATCATGCGCGTCATCGCCGGACCGGAGAAGAAGGCTCGCCTCCTGTCCGAGAAGGAGCGCAAGATCACCGCGTACCACGAGATGGGGCACGCGCTCGTCGGCAACTACCTCGAGAACACGAACCCCGTGCACAAGATCACGATCGTCTCGCGCGGTCAGGCCCTCGGACTCACGATCTCGCTTCCGACCGAGGATCGCTACCTGACGACGAAGTCGGCGCTCATGGACGAGCTGGCCGCGACGCTTGGCGGGCGGGCGGCGGAGGAGCTCGTCTTCCACGAGGTGACGACGGGTGCCGCGAACGATCTCGAGAAGGTGACCGCGACCTCGAAGCAGATGATCATGCGCTTCGGGATGTCGGAGAAGCTCGGCCCCCGCGTTCTCGGCCGCAATCACGACATGCCTTTCCTCGGTCGCGACTACGGCGCGGAAGCCGACTACTCGGAGGAAGTCGCCAAGGAGATCGACGACGAGATCCGGCGCGTCATCGAGGAGGCGCACGACTCGGCGGTCCGCACGCTGCGTGAGCACATGGACGAGCTGCACCGGCTCTCGGCGATCCTGATCGAGCGCGAGACGATCGACAAGGAGCAGTTCGAGCGTCTGCTCGCGGGCGAGGCCGAGGAGTCGGTGTTCGTCGAGGAGCTGCCGTCGGTCGCGGAGGAGCCGGAGCACGAGCGACCGAAGCCCGCACCTCAGCCGAGGCCCGTTCCGGGTCTCGGCATGCAGCCGCCGCCGCCCGAAGGCGCTACCGGCTAGCGGCGTGCACAGGGATCAACGCTCAAAGAGATCGAGAACCGCTCAGGTGGAACGGCATCCGCACGCCGTCGACCTAGTAGAGCCCGAACTCCGACCTCGACTCGCAGCCTCGCGACTGTCAATGCCGGGCTAGGAGCGCGAGCGACACGAGTGCCACGGCGGCTGCCGCCGCTCCGAAAAGGTCGACCGCGAGGCCACGCGTGCGCGCGACGTCGGCAAGGGCCAGTAGGCCGCCGCTCGAGACCAGTGCGCAGGCGCCGAGTGCTGCGACGATCCCGAGTCGGCGAAGGCCCTCTCCGCGCTCGGCCGGCACCGCGTCGCGTTCCTCGAGCGACCAGTACGCGAGCTCCGCTGTGACGAGAAGACCGGCGGCGAAGACAGATGCGGCCGCGTCGAGCGGCGCGTCGTCGACCGCGAGATACAGGGCGTAGGCTCCACCGAGCAGGACGAGGGAGAGCGGAACGAGCCGAGGCCAGCCGAGCACGAGCGCCGCGAGCAGCGCGACGACCGCGACCGCGCCGGTCCGCACGCCGA
>VAWZ01000064.1:9669-9960 GCA_005888365.1 Actinomycetota bacterium | reverse complement strand
CTGCTCGAGCGCGAAGGCGTGACCCGCGGCTACGCCCCGTACTGGGACGCGCAGAGCCTGACGTGGAAGAGCGGCATGAAGGTGTTCGCCGCGCCGGTCCGCGCGTGCAATCAGCGGAGCCGCGCCTTGTGCCGCGACGAGTTCTTCACGATCGACTCGTGGTACGACACGCGGCCGGGGCCGTCGTTCCTGATCGTCGATCCGGCTGCCGGCTTGTCGACGAGACCGCCGCGGACACTCGGGCGTCCGTCCCAAGTGCATCGCCTCGCAGCGGACGCCGACGTAACCGTG
>VAWZ01000064.1:0-9588 GCA_005888365.1 Actinomycetota bacterium | reverse complement strand
TTGGCTCGAACGGCTGGCCTCGAGACCGCTCGGGGCGGTGATCCTCTTCGGACTCGGGCTTCTCGACTATGCGCTGCAGGCGATCGCGTGGCCGCTCGCGGGCGGGCGCGACCTCGACGAGTACCTCCTCGCCTACACGCAGCTCTTCGACCGTCACGTCCTCCTGCCCTGGTCGCTGCTCTTCCGGGGGCCGCTGACTCCGCTCGTGAACGGCGCGTCGCTCGACGTCGCGGGGGGACACCTCGCGGAGCCGCTGCTCGCCGTCCTCTTTGCCGGCTCTGTGGTCGCATGGAGCGTGGCGGGTCGCGCCTTCGGCCCGCGCGTTGCGCTCGCCGTCGCTCTCGTGCTCCTCCTGTACCCGGGGTACGCGCTCATGTTCCACGAGCTCGCGAGCGAGCCCGTGTTCGCTGCCGGGTTCGCCTTGTTGGCGCTCCTCCTCACGCGTGCGACGCGCGGGCCGTCCGTTACCCGCTTCGCTCTCGTCGGACTCGGCGTCGCGCTCGTCGTTCTCATTCGCCCGGGAAACGCCGTGCTGCTCGCGTTCGTCCTCTTCCCGCTCGCCCTTGGCGGACGCTGGCGGGAGCGGCTCAGTTGGGTGGCCGCATTCACCGTCGCCGCCGTCCTGCCGCTCGCCGCCTGGAGCGTCCACAACGGTCTTCGCTTCGGCGACTACACCCTCGCGCGAGGCGGGAACGCGGTCATCCCCTTCTACCGCGCCTTCGTCGTCGACCACATCGTCGCGCCGGAGAACGGCCCCGCCTCACGCCGGCTGGCCGATGCGATGCGACAGCACCTGCTCACGCGCGACCCCTATCGGTCCTACGGCGTCACGCTCGACGAGCTCTTCGGCAATGGCAGCTTCCGCGTGCACGAGGACCTGTATGTCTTCTCCGACCAGGTCTTCGGCTGGAACAACGCCTATGCAGTTCTCCGCGATGCGGGCATCGAGGGCGTCCGGGCGCACCCCGGAACGTACTTCTCCAACGTCGCCGGGACGATCTGGCACCAGCTCAGCCGGTCGTACTTCCGCAATCTCGGGTCAGCGTCGCCGGCGAGCTCCGGGAGCTCTTCCGAGCCGAGCACGATCGTGGTCAAGGGGCGGAGGCTGCCGCAGCCGAGCGAGGGCCAGCCCATCCCGTCCGGGCAGAAGGCCTGGATCTCGACGCCGGACCAGGCCGTCCGTCAAGTGTGGACGTCGCCGACCACTTGGCACTTCGAGTTCCGCAACTCTCGAGATCGCGCACGCTTCGACGCGATCGAGCGCAACGTGGACTCGCTGTTCGCACGGCTGCCGCACCGGGATGGGAACGCTCAGCTGAGCCTGCGGCTGAACCAGCTCTCCCGCTGGTTCCCTCGGCCCGATCTCTGGATCGCCGTCGGCCTGCTCGGAATCGCGCTGCGCCGGCCACGCGGCTCGTCGCTCCTGGTCGCCCTGGCGCTCGCCGCGTTCCTCGTCGTCGTGCTCAACGCCCTCGGGCAATACGCCGATCGCCACTTCATCCTGCCCGTGGCGCCCGCGTTCGTCCTCTTCGGGCTCGGGGGCTTGCTCGGGGCTCGTGCGTCCGAGACCGCTACCGGAGCGAGCCGATGATCGCGTCGACCACTCGGTCCGCCGCGTGTCCGTCGACCTCGCCCACCACCTCGGCCGCGATTCGTCGTCGCTCTTCGGCGAGCTCGCCCGGGTTCGCGAGCGCACGCTCGATTCCGGCCACGACCTCCTCGAAGCGACTCGCCGGGTAGAACGCCTCGGATGCAGCGAGCTCCCGGTAGTGCTCGCCGATCACGTTCTTGAAGGCCCAGCTCTCGCCGGGCGACCCACCCTCGTCGTAGAGGACGCACACCGCCGGACGATCGTTCACGAGCGCTTCCAGGAGGATCGTTCCGGCGTTCGCTACGACGCAGTCGCAGTGTTGGAGCAGAATTGCGAGCTGCTCGAAGTCTCGGAAGCTCGCCTCCTGGACGTGGACGTCCTTGCGCCCGATCGCCGTCCCGAAGCGCGCCCGCCACTCGCGATCGCGGGGATGCGGGCGAAAGAGGAGCGAGAAACGCCCGCGGCCTGCAGCTTCCCACCACGCGAGGACGCGCTCGACGAAGCGGCCTTCGTACGGAGTGTTCGTCGGGGTGTTCCCCATGACGACCACGAGCGGTCGCGTCGGATCGAGATCGAACGAGCGCAGAAGTCCGCCGTAGCTCTCCCTCGGACGGCGGTGGTAGTAGATGTCGGTCTGCGGCCAGCCGCTGACGACGATGCGGTCCTGGGCGATCTCGTGGTAGCGCACGAGATCCTCCTCCATGCCCCGGTTCTGGACGATGTAGACCTCGCAGAACGGTGAGATGACGCCCTTTCCGACCGTGTGGTCCCAGCTCGCCACGTGAGCGATGACCGGAACACCCAGCCTGCGAGCGGCGGTGAGGAAGGGAACCGCCTTTCGCGGCTGGACGTTGCTCAGCACGAGCGAGCCGCACTCATCCCGCATCCGCGCGAGCAGTCGCCCTGGCACATGTCGCCGGGCGCTGAAAAACCACCGCTCCATCGTTCCCTCGACCCACGCCTTGTGGGGAAGGCGACTGTCGCGATCGAGGTCGAGCATCCAGTTCCCGTGCCCGGGCGCCATACGCTCGAGATGGAATCCGTGCCGGTAGTTGAGTCGAATCGCGAGCGGGTAGTAGCCGGCCTGCCGGTCGAGGAATCTGTCCAGGCGTCGGCTCACCCTGTCGGCGAGCCGGCCGTCGATCGAGAGGAGCTCGGCCGCTGCGAGCGCCCGCGCCTTCGGAGCGCGTGCCTGCCAGACTTGCGCGTCCTCCTCCGGGAGCAGGAGGACGAGCGTGAGCCGATCTCCGAGCCGCCCTCCGAGCCGCTCGACGATTCCGGAGTCGAAGAAGAGCCTGGTCGAGAGCTGGTCGGGGAGGACGAGCCAGACGTCGTCCGGCATCAGGCGAGAGCACCGAGTGCGAGCTGGATCCGCTCCGCAAGCGACTCTCCGTCCAGACCGTGGAAGCGGAGAGCCTCCTGCGGAGTGCCGCAGGCGGGCCAGCCTTCGACGCCGAACACCGTGATCCGTCGGCCTTCGAGCTCGCGGCGGAGCAGATCTCCGAGCGCTCCGACTGGAGCGTGGTCCTCGAGGACGAGAACCTCCTGGAACGGCGCCGCCAGCTCCGAGAGCCAGGCACGGTCGACCCGGTTGAGCCAGGGCATGTTCACGACCGCGATCTCGACACCGCGAGCGGCGAGGAGCTCGGATGCTCGGAGCGCCTCGTGCAGCATCACCGGCCCGTAAGAGACAAGGAGCGCGTCGGAGCCGGTCCGGAGAACCGAGCCGTGGCCGAGCTCTACGCGGTACTCGGGCTCGAGCTCGATCCGCCGCGGAGAAGGGCCTATCGCGAGGCGAATCGCCACCGTCTCCGCCGCGTCTTCGATCGCCCAGCGCAGGAGCTCCCGTGTCTCTTCGGAGTTGGCCGGTTGCGCGATGGTCACGTTCGGCAGCGCGGAGAGGAGCGAGACGTCGCGCAGGGACTGATGCGACTTCCCCGGGCCCGCCGGGATCAGCCCCGCGTAGTGGAGGGCGTAGACGACCTTGGTGCCCTCGCTCGCCTGGTTGTAGATCTGCTCGTTCGCGCGCGAGGCAAGGAAGGCTGCGAACGAGTTGACCACCGGAAGGAAGCCCTGACGCGCAATGGCAGCAGCGGTGGACACCATGTCCTGCTCCGCGATCCCGCACTCGACGAAACGGTCCGGGAAGGCGAGCTCGAAGGCCCGTACGCGGCAGTCCGAGGCGAGGTCGGCGTCGAGCACCACGAGATGGTCGTGCACACCGGCGAGCTCGACGAGAGCCTCGCCGTACGCGTCGACGACGTACTCGCCGGTCACCTTGGTCAGCGGGGCACCGGCGCCGCTCACCGGTTCGGCTTCGAGCGACTGGACGGACTCCTCGGGCGGCTCGACCGGCTCGAGCACGAGCGGGCCGAGGCCGAGGTCCGCGAGCCGTCCGCCGATCCGATCGTGAATCTCGACCCGTGCGCGCTCGAAGTCGTCGTCGTCGGGCGCTCCGGCGTGCCAGCGATAGAACCCGCCACCCTCCGCGAGGGCGGCGGAGTGCTCCATGAACGACACGCCCTTGCCTTTGATCGTGTGTGCTACCAGCGCCTGGGGCCGATCGTCCAGCCCGCTGAACTCGTCGAAGACCGCGCGCAGCGCCGAATGGTCGTGACCGTCACACGACGCTACGTGCCAGCCGAAGGACCGCAGCTTGGACTCGAGGTCGCCGAGCGCGAGGATCTCCTCCGTCGGTTTGTCCGACTGGAGCTCGTTGCGATCGACGACGACCAGTAAGTGCGCGAGCCGGTCGTGAGCGCCCGCCTGCAACGCCTCCCAGTTCTGTCCCTCCTGGAGCTCTCCGTCGCCCGTCAGCACCACGACGCGACCACCGCGGCCGAGGTTCCACTTCGCCCACGCGATCCCGCGACCTTTCGAGATTCCCATTCCGAGCGACCCCGAGTTCGCCTCGATTCCCGCCGTGTGCACATCCGGGTGCCCGTCGAGGCCCCCGAGCCGCCGCAGCGCGAGAAGCTTCTCGCGGGGGATCACCCCGAGCGCATGCAGGACGGCGTAGAGCCCGGGCACGTCGTGCCCCTTCGACGAGAAGAAGACGTCGCGATCGGGGTTCTCCCAGCCGAGCTCTGCCGTGTTCAATCGCTCGAACAGGAGGTGCACGACGAGGTCGAGCGCGCTGAAGGTCGAGCCGAGGTGTCCCGAGCCCGCCCGCTTCACGGCGACGAGCGCATTCAGGCGGCACATGTCGGCGAGGAGCTCTAGCCTCGCGTCCTGCTCGACATCCGCGTCGCGCACGCGGTCGAGCTCTGTCTTCGGGATCAGGTGCAGCTCGAGCACGTCAGTCTCGGGACGCTATCGCGCTCGTGGTCGACCGGGCGTGCTCAGCTGGTTTTCGGCCAGGGATGGTCGCGGAGAACGTCCTCGACGAGCTCGACGCCCCATCCCGGGCCGCTGGGAACGCGGAGCTCGCCATCGTCGATCTCAGGGACGACGGTGACGAGCTCGTCGCGCCACGGAACGTCGTCGACGTCGATCTCCAGGATCCGCGCGTTGGGAATCGCCGCACACCACTGAGCGCCGATGAACGTCGCGAGGTGCGAGTAGTAGTTGTGGGGTGCGCAGTTGACCTCGAACGTCTCGGCCAGGTCGGCGATCTTCTTCGCCTGATGGAAGCCGTTCCAGATCACATCGACCGACGCGACGTCCATCGCCCCTGCCTCGAGGTACGGCCGGAAGTCTCGGCTGCCGTACAGGTTCTCGCCGGAGCAGACCGGGATCGACGAGCGCTGACGGACTAGGGCGAGCGCAGCGGGATCGAAGAGGTCGACTTCGAGAAAGAGCAGGCCGAAGTCCCGAAGTGCGTTCACGACGTGCAGACAACCCTCTGGCTCGAGACTGAAGTTGAGGTCGACGATCGGCCGCGCCTTCCCGCCCGTGCCCTCTGCGAACGCCTCGAGCAGGGAGACGAGCGCGTCGGCGATCTCGCCGGCGCGAATCGTCCCGTCGCCCGAGCCGAACCCGGGCATGAGCACCTGAGGTTCGTCTCCGGGCACGACGACGTTCGTCTTGAACGCCTTGTACCCACGCGCGACGACCTCCCTTCCGAGCTCGGCGACGTCCTCGTAGGACGCGAGCTTCGGGGTCTGCGTCACCTCCCACGCGCGGGCCCTGGTCGTTCCGCAGTGCGACCAGTAGAGCGGGATCGTCTCGCGGGTCGGTCCACCGAAGAGCTCGTATACCGGGACGCCCAGCACCTTCGCCTTGAGGTCGAGGAGAGCGTTCTCGATCCCCCCGATCGCCTTGGCAATCACCGATCCGGGGCTCTGACGCGTGCTCCTGTAGAGCTTCCAATAGATCTGCTCGGTGGCGCGCGGGTCACGCCCGACGACGAGTGGCGCGAGATCCTCGACGACTCCCGCGAGGCCCCGCGGCGATCCGTGGGAGTCGGTGATCTCCGACCAGCCGACGAGCCCGTCGTCCGTCGTCGCCTTGAGGAAGATCCACGGTCGCCAGCCCGCGTCGCAGTAGAGCGTCTCGAGGCTGGCGACTCGGGAGGACGCAGCGCGAGAGGCCGGCGACAGGACAAGGGCGCCGGCGGCTCCGCCCTCCGCGGCATAGGGAGAACGTGCAACCGTCGGGAGCGATGCCGCTCCCGCAGCCAGGAGATGCTCCGCGCGCTCGAAGTCCTCCTCCTCGTCGATGTTGAGACCCTCGTGGCCCTCCGTGAAGAAGGGCGCCACGGTTCGCCCCTCTTTCGTTCCGGAAGCAACGACACGCGTCCAGGCGATCTCGAGCGCACTGTTCTGCACGTACACCTCTGGCAAGGCCGGGTATTGGCCCTCGTGCCACGCAATCTCGAGGTGCGACTGGTCCAAGAGCGGGCGCATCGTTCGTCCGTCCTCGTCCAGCACCCACATCTTCCCGGGGTGCTGCTTGACGAGCTCCACCGCTCGCAGCGAGTCGGCCTCGGGCGTCCCGAGCAACTGCTCGAGCCCGCGGCGGATTGCGTCGGGCCCGCGAAACGGGTTCGTGGCCCGCACGATCGCGAACAGGTCGTACTTCTCGGGGAGGCGGTCGAGCGTGTAGGCGAGCCACTCGATGTCCGGCGACGTCGCCGTCGCGTACTCGGATGGTCGCAGAAACGGAACTTCGGCTCCGTACCAGCGCGCGATCTCGGCGATCGACTCGGAGTCCGTCGACACGACGACTCGCCCGAAGACCCCGCTCTGAAGCGCGGTCTCGATCGCGTAGGCGAGCAACGGATGGCCCGCGAGGGGGCGGACGTTCTTTCCGGGGACGCGCACGGATCCCGAGCGTGCGGGCACGAGCGCGACCGCAGTGGGCTCGAGAGCTTCTCTCAAGGTGATCGCCCGTCGAGAGGCGGATGGTGAAGGGCACGAGACAAGGACGCAGGGAGCGCCCATATCAAGAGTGATCTGGGCGCGACCGAGGACGAAGCCTCGTGACCTTCAGCGCCGCATATCGACATGGCTGCTCATCTTGAGGGGAGCTCTTAAGCTGCCAGCGCCTCGGAGACGAGCTCGGAGAGAACCGGGCACGGCACGCCGAGCCGCTCACCTGCACGAACCACCGAGCCCGCGATCGCGTCGAGCTCGGACGGGCGTCCCTCGGCCACGTCTCGGGCGGTAGAAGTGGTCAGGTCGTATTCCATCGAAGTGATCAGGCTCCACTGCGACGAGGGAATGAGATTCACGCCGTCTGCGACTGCCACCGCACAGGCTTCCGCCAGGGCCGCCTCCATGCGGGGGCGCCATTCGAGATCGTCTCTCAGCGCGCCCACCGGCCGCCGGGTGAGCGAGGTCGCGACCGAGAGAACAGCGAGGCGGGCAGCCTTTCTCCAGAGCACGCTCTTCTCGTCCTCCTCGATGTCGACGTCGATTCCAGCGCCGCGCATGATCGCTGCCGCGTCCTCGAGCTCGTGCCTGGAGAGCTCCTCGGACGCCATCGTCACGAGCGCAGTCGGGCGCGGCTGGACGATCTGCACGCGTCCGACCCGATAGGCCTCGAAGTACGAGAGGCTCGCGGCCGCGACGCGCGGTCCGAAATGAGCCCGGATCGGATCCAGGTGCTCGAGCCCGTTCAGGAGCGGGACCACAACCCCTCCGGCGACCGTTTCCGGATCGACGAGCTCGAGCGCTTCCGGAAGTCTGTGCGCCTTGACCGCGACGAACAGGAGCCTCACCGGTCGCTCGAGTCTTTCGCGGACTTCGGGCCTCGCGGCCAGCACCTCGCCGTCGACCTCGACCGTGATCCCGGCGAGCGCGACCATGCCCACGGTCTCGGGAGGAGCGACCACGATCGTGTGGTTGCCAGCGAGCGAGAGCCGGACGGCGAACACGCCTCCGACCGCGCCTGGGCCGAGCACGGCGACGGGCCGCGTCACGTGAGCTCCGGGTCGGAGATCAGATTCACGACCTTCAAATCGGAATAGACATCCAAAGCCTCAACCCCCGCCTCGCGCCAACCGGTGCCGGATTGCTTGACACCGCCAAAGCCCATGTGCGGCTCCGAACCGTGGGTGCCCCCGTTCACGACCACGACACCTGCCTGCGCCCGCTCGGCGAAGAGCATCGCGCGGTGGACGCTCGCGGTGTGGATCGCGGTTGTGAGACCGTAGGGCGAATCGTTGACGAGGCCGATCGCGCCCTCGAGATCGTGGGCCCGGATCCGCGTCGCGGGCCGCACCTTCGAGCACGGTTGGAGAGAGATACCAGCCGTGCCGGTCGAGACGCTCTCCGCCGCAGAGAATCCGCGCGCCGTCACCCGTGGCACGAGCAACCGCTTCCAGGATCCGCTCGAGGCTCGCTTCGCTGATGACGGGATCGGGCTCGAGCTCGCGCACGGCACGGACGAAGCGGTCGGAAAACTCCTGGTACACCGCGTCGAAAACGACGACACGGCTCGCCGACGCGCAGCGCTGTCCCGCGTTCGAGAACGCGGACGCGAGCGCCCACCGCACGGCGCTTTCGAGATCGGCGTCGTCGCAGACGACGAGCGCGTTCTTGCCGCCGAGCTCGAGACAGACCTTCGCCAGGCGCCCCGCCGCAGCCTTGTTGATCCGGCGGCCGGTCGCCGCAGAGCCGGTGAAGCTGACGAGATCGACGTCTGGGTGCTCGACGAGCGCTGCGCCCACCTCCCCGCCGAGTCCATGGAGGACATTGAGAACTCCGGTCGGCAGCCCCGCCTCGTGCGCTAGCTCTCCGAAGAAATGAGCGGAGAGCGGTGTGTGCTCGGAGGGCTTGACGACTGCGGCATTCCCGCAGAAGACCGCAGGAAAGACCTTCCATGCGACATTTGGCAGCGGCGTGTTGAAGCTCATGATCAATGCGGCGACCCCCAGTGGCTGCCTCACGGTCAGGACCGTGCGATGCCGCATCGTCGCAGTCGTGGTGCGACCGTAGGAGCGCCGTCCTTCTCCTGCGACGAAGAGTCCCATCTCGACCGCAGCGTCCGTCTCCGCGAGCGCGAGCGCGAGCGGTTTCCCCGTCTCGGCGACGACGATCTCGGAAGCCTCCCGCCGACGCTCGCGAAGGAGGAGGGCGAGCTCGCGCAGGATCTCCGCTCGTGCGACGGCTGTGCGGTCGGCCCACTCTGGTTGTGCTTTGCGGGCGGCGGCCACGGCCGCAGCGACGTCATCGGCGTTCGAGCGCGCCGCACGACAGAGAAGCGCCCCATCCGCTGGTCGCAGCTTGTCGACCCATTCGCCTGAGGCCGGTGGTGCCTCTTCGCCGCCGATCAGGTTCGGTATCTCGCTCGGGATGGAAGCCACGGATTCGCGAGTCGAGCATACTCGGGGCCTAGCGCATCCCTCGTGTCGCGCCCGCCGTTAGCCTGCAGCAGGTGACGTCGAAGCGCGTAACGCTGGTCGCCGATGAGCTACGCGGGCTCCATGGAGGCGGACTGGGAACGGCGACGTCGCACCTCGCGCTAGCGCTCGGGCGAATGGGCCATCGTGTCCAGATCCTGTACATCGGGAAGCCGCGGCACAACGGAATTGACGCCGGATGGACGCGCCT
>VAWZ01000003.1 GCA_005888365.1 Actinomycetota bacterium | reverse complement strand
CAGCCCGCTCATGCTGAAGGCGGGGGCGCTGGCCTCTACCGCGTCGTCTCCGTCTGCGTTCCGGGTGTCATCGACGCCCAGCGACGCGAGAAGGACAGCGCCCATCAGCACGACAAGCCAGAGGACGGCAAGCGCAAAGACCTCGCCGCCGACCGACGCGATGAGGACGGCGCCGATGAGCAAGACACCCCAGAGGACAGTGAGCGCGAGCAGGTCGACGCCGCGCAGACTCATACGTCCAAGTATCGGCTTCGATGCGGACGGTTTCGCCGCGAGTTGCTGGTTCGCCGCTCTGACCCGGCGGAGAGTCGTCCGAGGAGCCAGGCACATTCCGCGACAGCATGTGGATATACCTCGCCATCGGGGTCGGCATCGTGCTCGCCTTGAATATTCCGCTCGTCTTCGTCGCCAGAGCACTGGCACCAAGTCGGGCTCGTGAGCGCGACGAGCTCGGGCGGGAGCTGCTGGCGCGGCTCGAGCAGTTCACGTCGCGCTGATCGGTTCGGGACGTTTAGCCGGACCGACCACCCATCCGTCTCCCTAAAGGGGATCGGGACTAACTTCGTTGCGGTCGTGTCCACGTGCGATCTAGGCGGCGGCGCTCAGCGTGCGCGCCGTTGGGCGCGGCGCAAGGCGTCGAGCCGGCGTCGGGCCTGCTTCGTGGGGCGCGCGCCGAGGTCAGCTCCGAGCGGACGGGTCAGCCGCCGCTCCTGCGCATGTTGCTCGCGAGCCGCCTGCGACTCGGGCGTCTCTGCATACAGCGTCGCTGCCGCGCTCGCGGAACCGCGGCGTTCGGCGACTCCGGTCACGGCCAGCGTCCGTCGAATCGACCCGATCGTCACCTCGATCGTGTCCCCTACGCGTACGACCTTTGAGGGCTTCACGCGTTCCCCGTTCAGGTGTCCCCGCCCCCCGAGGACGGCCTCGCTCGCAGCGCTGCGCGTCTTGAAGAGGCGTGCCGCCCAGAGCCACTTGTCGATCCGCACCTGATTCACGACGCCATGATCGCAGCCGGCTGTCACGGCGCAGTCCCGGACCGTGCGTCGCCCCGAGCTGCCGACGGGCGAGATTCCATCGATCGCCTATCTGACGTCCATGGCTCTGCGGCCTCTTCATGTCCACACTTGATGAGACGCAACACCATCGATCCGAAAGAAGGAACCATGAAGCCAGTACTCGCCACACTCACGGCAATTGCGATCGCGGCCACGGTTTTCGGCTCGTCTCGCCTCTTGGCTACGCCAGCATCAGCGGCGGCCGTCGCGAAGCAGCAGTCCGGTTTCAAGCTGCTGCCGCCGGCTGCCCCGGCGGGTCAGATGACGCTCTACGGCCACGTGAAGACGCTCACCCGCAGGGGCGGACGCTTCGAGATGCAATTCGATCCCGCCTGGTTCACGACCGGCGTCACCGCGAGCCGGGGGGCGCTCCAGAACACCGGTTCGAGCGACGTTCCAAATGACAACTACGTCGTCGAGGAGGGTCACCGTCTACTGACGTATCTGGTTCCGACGAGCGCTCGCATCACCGTGCTCACCAACAACGGGCAGGGTATCGCCGCGACGCCCATCAACGTCTCCGAGTTATCGCGGATCGTCAGTGGCGGGAAGCACCGTAGGCTTTTCGAGCCACTAGACTCGGGCGTCTGGATTCGTGTCCACGTCGACACCGTGCGCTCGCTCGATCAGCAATACCGTCCGTAAGCGGCAGCCCGCTCGGGGCCGCCACTCTCTCATAGGAAGGCCCGCCGAAGCGGGCCTTCCTCGATCGACACGCTGTGCGGACTCCGCTGGCCGGCGTGCTGCGTGAGGTAGCTGCGAAGCACCGAGTGTAATTGGCCAGCGAGGAACACCGCGGAGACATTTTCGCCCGCAAAGGTGCTCGCGAGTCGACGAAGAGGAGTAGAGTGGTTGAACTGGCCCTGCGCCAGAACGCCGGCCGAAACCCCGAAGGCCGTCAACGTGCGACTAGCGCGTGAGACGATGGAGCCTCGGCAAACAGAGTTCAAGTGCTGCAGGGCCAGCACTCTTGCAAGAGGACCCGTGACGGCGAGCGGCGTTTGGTGTTCCGGCTGCATCGGTTTCGCTCACGTGGAGTAGATCCGTGTAGCAACGCTCGACGAGGGGCGGAGGCACCGGTCGAGATCGATGCTCTACGTGAGGATGTTCACCGCGCGTGCGGCGACCAGAAGAACGGTGATCGCAGATAGGGTGGATTCGGCCGCCATCAACGCCTTTGCGGGGCGCGTGAGCGGCATCGCGTCGGTCGGGCTGAACGCGATCGAGTTGGTCAGCGACACGTAGAAGTAATCCCACAGACGCGGCGCCCAACCTTCGCGCGCCAGTTCGGGGTTCTCGTCTTGGGGGAACTGGAAGTCGGGCTTGCGAGGAGCCGTCGCGAGTGCTCGGGCAACTGGGCCACCACAGTCGAGCTCCCAGAAGGCAAGCCCGAACGCGACGGCGTTCGTGAACCACACGCCACCACCGTCGACCAGTAGCTGGCGCCCGGTCATCTCGACGCCTGAGTGAGCGACCAACGAGAAAACAAGGACAACGACACCAAGGACGTTGAAGACCCAAACGAGCGCAAGCAGCACGATGACGATCTCGCGCCTGTGGTCATGCCGGACGAGGCGGCCCAAGCCGAAGAGGAGGATTCCGGAGAGGCAGACGTAGGGAAGGGCGACGACGAGCCACAACCACCACAGCGGGTGCCCGAGCAAGTCCCAGTGGGCATGCCTACTCACGAGCGCCAAAGCAACGAGGATTCCCGCTGCCACGAGAGCGAATGGCGCCGCATCGTCCCGTGCCTCGCGCACCGCCGACTCCAAACGACCAGGGTCGGGCGGAAGGGCCGCTGCCTCCCGAGGTCCGGTGGGCTCAGCCATCGCTCGACCAGCATGGAAACACCGCCGGACAGCCGCAACTCGGGAGGCTCACGAGGTCACGACGTTGCGACGACGGGTGTGGCGCGAATTTGCGAACGGGAGGATGCGCCCTATCGCGGAAACTGTCGCGCACCCGAGCGCGCGGACACCGGAACCCTAGATTCCGTCGGGGTTTGCGGCCCGCCGCATCCGCCTTCGCTGCAGCCTCCGCGTTCGCGATCTAGAGCTACTGACTCCTCTGAGTAGGGCGCCGATTGAAGGGGGCGACCCGTTCGGCCGCCCCCTTTTGTACTCCTTGCGTCGCAGTTACTTGGGCTGCGCGCCGATCTGCTTGAGGAGCGTCAGCGAGTCGAAGTAGTGGCGGCTTTCCTTGATCTTGTCGCCCTCGAAGGTGAAGAAGATGGCGGCGGGCGTCTCCTGATGCTTGCCCGAGGCGGGGATCGTCCCTTCCGCCATCATGAGCGGGCCGGTGTGCGTGCCCTTCCAAGTCACTTCCAGGGCCGCCGTGTCACCGCTGGCGAAGGCGCTCGTCACCGTGCCCGCGGCGTCCGGGAACGCCTGTTTCCAGCCCTTGAAGACCTCGACGATCTTCTCGGGACCCTCGATCTTGCGCTCGGTCCCGAGCTCGTCCAGGCGGGAGTCGGAGGCGAGTCCTGCTCGGACGCGCTCCCAGTCGCCGGTATTGAAGGCATCCACCTGCTCGCGGGCGATCTTGACCATCTTGTCTGACGTCGGGACCTCGGTAAGAAGTGTGGTCATGGCTAGCTCCTCTCGTCGATCATGGGCATGGGCGGCTGCCTCGGGGAGGCCCGCCTCCCGAGCGGCTGTCGCCGCTCGACGTAACTGTGGTCGCAACGAGAAAGAAGAGCTGGCGACTCGACGGACACGAAGCTGACCGTCAGCGCGACTGGCTCGGTGTTTCCAGAGGACACCCTATCCGATCCGCCCGGTTGGTGCTCACGCGCGTCTTGACGTCGCCACGAAAGGATGCCTGCCGGCAATGGCGCCATGGGGCGATCTCGACGAGCGACTTCTCGGCTGTTTCGTTCGCGAGGTTGACCATGCGGAACTCCAGACGAATGGCCCGGGGGCGATCGTCACCGCCAAGTCGGGGAAGGACCGCCGACGGCGCCGGGGAATCGCAGCTACAGTGCTTTGGCGCGTTGGCTCGTCTTTGAAGCCGCCGAGGCTTTTACTTTCCTCTTCGACTGTCGTACCTAGCCTGAGCGCAGCAGGGAGTTCGTTCGGACTCTCCTGCCCTGATCGGAACACAAGGAGGATCAGCATGCATGCAACCATCCGCCGCTACGAGGGCGTGGACCAGAATCGCTCGGCCGAGTTGACGAGCAAGGTCAACGAGACACTCGTCCCGAAGCTCGAGAAGCTGCCCGGGTTCGCGGGCTACTTCCTCCTCGAGACCGACAACGGCGTCTTCACCTCGCTCGGACTCTTCGAGACTCCCGAGCAGGGCATGGAGTCGACGAAGGTCGCCACGACGTGGATCCGCGAGGAGAAGCTCGAGACGTTGATCCCCAACGAGCCCAAGATCACGAGCGGCAAGATCGTCGCTCGCAGCAACCGGGTTCTAGTCGCCGCGTAGCTCGACCTCATCGCATTCGAGGGAGGGCCCGGCTTTGCGGGGCCCTCCCATTCGTTTCACTCGGCGCGCGCCACTCGACCGCCTTTTCCGAGAGTGGGGGCCTCTCCTTTCCGCTTGGAGATTGGGGCCCCCGAAACGAAACATCAGCTCGAACGAACAGGTCGACTGCGTTGTCCGGGAGGGATCGAGATTTCCCCGTCGAGTATCCGGAAGTCGAGGTCCCCGAGCCCGAACTCGGCCACCCGGCGCTCGGCTGTGTCGACCAGCGCCTCCGAGAAGTCATTGACGATCATGCGGCCTCCCGGGGCGACGAGCGCGGCACCGCGAAGCCGACGATGCCGGCCGGCGACGAGCTCGAGGGCCGTGTCCCCCGGGGCCGGTGCGAGCCGCTCGAGCACCCACTCCGTGACCGGCTTGCACTGTCTCCTCGAAATAGCAGTGGTTCTCTCCGCCGCGGCGGCTCGCGAGCGCTGGGGGTCGACGCTTAGCTCTTGACGAGAAGCACGAGCGTCTTCTGCGACTTTGCGCCGAGCGCATCGCGCGCCTCCACGGTAACGCGGAAGGTTCCCATCCGGCGCGGAGTCCCGACGAGAGCGCCCACTCTCTTCGCGAACCGGACGCCAAACGGGAGCCTGCCGCGGAGCGTCCAACTCACGGGCTGGACCCCACCGGCCGTCACGAACTTCGCCTGGTAGGCGCGTCCGAGCTTCGCTGCCGTCAGATGGAGAGTCTTGATCGTCAGCGTCGGCGCGACGGTCAATACAGCGCTCACCGTCGCGTCGCGCCCCTCACCGTCGGCGGCGCTGACATCGAACCCAAAACGCCCTGCTTTCTGAGGACTTCCCGAGATCGTGCCGTTGGTCGCATCGAGCGCGACGCCAACAGGCAGCGCGCCGGAACTGATCGACCACGCATACGTACCGGTCCCGCCCGTCGCAGTCGCGGCTGTCAAGAGGCGAATCCGGACCTCGGCTCTCGGCGGTTTCAAGGAGCCGAACTGCGACTTGACGACGACCGGCTGCCGGACTACGAGCGTGTAGGTCGCGGTGGCGGATTGGCCGCCGTTCTGCGCCCTGACGACGAACTGGTAGCTGCCTTCCACCGTCGGTGCGCCGGCGAGCGCGCCGTCGGGAGAGAACGTGAGGCCGGGAGGAAGCGCTCCCGACTGCACCGACCAGGCCGCCTGCACATCGGGACCGGCGGGCGGATTCAAGCTCTCGACCTGTTTCGCCGCGAGCGTCTCTGAGTAGGACTGGCCAACGGTGGCGGGCTTGACCGAGTCGTTGACTATTGCGAGCCCGGGATCGATCGGGATGCTGAACTCGCGCTCGGACTGGTCGTCGTACGCACACCAGGAAGGCCCGCCCTCCACGGCGGTCAGATCGTGGATCCAGACCCAGAAACGCGCTGTTCCAGCGCCCGTGGGAACCCCGGTGAGGAGCCCGCTCCTCGACATGGAGTGTCCTGCCGGCAGCGCGCCGTTCGGGATCTCGAACCAGTAGGTGTCGCAGCCCTCCTCGCCTTGGAGCTGGAGCGAATACGGCGCGGCGACATGACCAGTCGGGCAGCGAAGGAGGGCGCCACCTCCCGGCGGTTCTGGGCACGGGCCGTTGTCGACCTTGAAGCTCGCGCCGGATGCTCCGGTCACGGCAATCGCCGCGAACACACCGGCGAGGACGACAGCAAGCTTGAATCGCTTCATGCGCTCCTCGGGCCTTTCACGAACGCGGCACGCTAGCAGAGCAGGCCGGCAGCACCCGAGAGTGCTCTGTGAGGGAATACGTGTCGGCGTCGGACGGGGAGCGCATTCGGCGTCCAGGCGCGGTTCGACGGGGAGCAAGTACGAACCGAACGTAGGTACAGCGAGTACGTCCGTGTCTCCGACAACGGTGAAACACGGATCTTCTCTCTGCCCCGAGTGCGGCGCGGCGGTCTTCTACAAGATTCCGACAGCGCCGGAGCTCATTGCCGTTCCCGTCGGCGCGTTCGCGGATCCGGCTTTCCCCCGCGCTCACGCGGTCCGTCCGGGAGTTGCGACGGCATCCCTGGGCAGAACTGCCGGACGACATGGAACACGAGAGTGAATCGGTCGGAGCCGGTGTACACCGCCCTGTGCGAGTGATGCTTCTATGTTCCTTGACGGGCGCGCGTATGGAGCGCGCACCAGTTGGCATCTGCGATCGTGGTCTTCTTGACATCCGACGTAGCCACTCGGGGTATGTCCGCCGTGGGTGGACACAGGAGCCCAGCGCGTGAGTAAGGAGAAACCATGACCACACTCGAGAACCGGCCGAACACTGCACTCCTCGTCGTCGACGTGCAGAACGGAGTCGTCAAGGGGGCTCACGAGCGCGACGCAGTCGTCGCGAACGTCGGCAGCCTTGTCGAGAAGGCGCGGCGGGAGCGGGTCCCCGTTGTCTGGGTCCAGCAGTCCGACGAGCAGCTCGCGAGGGGGAGCGACGACTGGCGGATCGTCCCCGAGCTGACTCCGGGCGAGGCCGAGCCGCACGTCGAGAAGAACTACGCCGACTCCTTCGAGGACACCACCCTCGAGACCGTGCTGTCGGGCCTCGCAGTCGGGCGACTCGTCGTCGTCGGCGCACAGACCGATGAGTGCGTCCGCTCTACGCTCCACGGCGCGTTCGTCAGAGGGTATGACGCGACCCTTGTCAGCGACGCGCACACGACGGAGGACCAGACGGCATGGGGGGCGCCGCCGCCGGACCAGGTCATCGCGCACACGAACCTGTATTGGACCTATCAGACGGCGCCCGGTCGGACGGCCGGGACGGTCGAGACCAAGGATGTCGACTTCGGCGGCACGTCCTGACCCTTCAAGGGTGCACTCGTGTCGCGATCGCGTTTTTGGTCATCCGCGCGGCTCACTTAGAGTCGGGCTCTTGCTCGACAGCCGCGGGCCTCGACTGTCTCGATCCAAGGCCTGTCGGGCGCGCGGGGTAGATTGACCGCGTGGCCGACCTCTTCCACTTCATTCCCGGGTACGGCCACTACGTCTACCGAGCAGGACGAGAGCCTCTCTTCTTTCTCTTGCTCGCCTTCCTACTCACGTTTGCGATCGCGCGCACGTTCACCCGCCTTGGTCGAGCGCGCGGTTGGGGAAGCGGGTCGGTGCAGGGAGTTCACCTCCATCACCTGGTACCTGGGATCGTCGTGAGCCTCGCCGCGGGAACGGCGATCATCGGCTTCCGCCCCGGCGACGACTCGATGCTCTTGCTATCCGCGCTCTTCGGCGTCGGCGCAGCGCTCACGTTGGACGAATTCGCGTTGATCCTGCACCTCGATGATGTCTATTGGACCCGAGAGGGACGCGGTTCGATCGAGGCCACGCTGATGGGCTTCACCTTTGGCCTTCTCTGCCTGCTGGCGACCGCGCCGCTTGGCTCAGACCCCGGCAAGGATGTACCTCACTGGGTGCTCGGCGGAGTGATCAGCGTAAACATGTGCTTTGCGCTCGTTGCGTTTCTCAAGGGAAAAGCCAAACTGGGGGCTTTCGGCATCTTCGTTCCCGGGGTCGCTTTGGTCGGTGCAGTGCGTATAGCCAAACCGGCTTCGCTCTGGGCACGCCGGTTCTACTCCAACGGAAAGCTCGATCGCAGTTGGACGCGCGCGGCGCTCCACCACCGCCGCTACGTGCTTCTCCAGCATCGCTTCTACGATGCAATCGGAGGCGCACCGGATCTCGAACTGAGTCGAGAGCACGCTCGCGAGATGCCCGCTCGCCGCAGCGTCGCCTGATCAGCGCTTCGTCTTCGCGCGTTCGGCGCTCCCCGCGTCTGTCGCCCTCAAGGGATGCTCACGAGCGGCGGCCTCGCGGTGGGCGCGAGCCCCAGGCCGCCGTAGGCCGCCATCCAGCATCCTCCGGATCAGCGTTAGGATCGTGGTCCCTGCACCACACGACAGCGAGGGAGGCTCACATGGCTGGCGTAGAAGCACGCAGTTTCGACACCCCCGATGAGACCCGGACTCCCGACAAGACGAAAATCGACGTCGTTCGGATGGGCACTACAAGTGCGGCCCGTTTCGCGTTCGAGCCCGGTTGGAAATGGTCAGAGTGCATCAAGCCGGTCGCGGGAACGGAGAGCTGCCAGTCAAGGCATGTCGGCGTCGCGGAGTCGGGCAGGATGCATATCGTCCACGAGGACGGCACGGAGCAAGAGATCGGTCCAGGCCAGGCATACGTCATCGAGCCCGGTCACGACGCCTGGGTTGTAGGCGACGAAGGCTTCGTTGGATTTGAGTTCGAGTCGCGGGCGGCGGAGGAGTACGCCAAAGGCTGAAGTCCTACCGCCGCCGCTGCGCCAGGCTCACGGACACGTTCGCGAAGCTCTCGAACGTAGGCGAAACCTCGCCTGGATACCGGCGTAGCCACTCCATCGCCACCACCTCGAATTTCGGCGAGGGCGACTCGCGTTCCGCGTATCGGTGGGCGAGGCGCAGCGCATCCTCGCGTGAGACCTGCGGCAGATCGCGATGGGCTGTCTCGGCGACCGCCGAAGATGCGCCCACTTTCGAGAAGTGCTCTGCGCCCGTGTTCGTGAACGTCAACACCGGTATCGCCGTTCGCGTGGGAGACCTCGCCCCGTGGCCTCGGTGACTCAGCTAATGCCAAACGAGATCGCGCGTGTCGATCGCCGCTTGCCGCTCAACCGCCTGTGCCAGCAGGTCGAGCAAGGATCCACGTACCTCATCGCCTGGAAGGACGATCAGCCCGTCGGGCACGTCCACATCGCCCGGAGGGGCACACCTGGGCCTCCCCGAGATCCAGGACGCATTCGTGTTGCCCGAACACCGGCGCTGCGGGATCGCGACTCAGCTCGCCTATGCCGCCGAAAAGGAGGCCCGTGTGCGGGGGTGGGACAGAATCAGCCCCAGTGTCAGCCAGGAAGCAACGCTCCCGCCAGGCTCTTGTACGAACAGCTCGGGTACGTCGATGCGGGTACTGACCCCGTTCGTGTTTCCGGAACGATCAGTCTCCGAGGCCGGCCCTTCCAGGTGGACGACACACTCGTCTGTCTCACGAAGCTTCTCTGAGGTGCGGTCAACTAGAGACTTCGGGCAGCTCCAGAGCGGGATTGGGCTCAGTCGATGTTGGTGATGTAGGCACCGACCAGGTCCGCGGTCTGCTGGTCGACCGGGCCTTCGCGGCGGTCGGCGTGCTCCTGCTGGAAATGCGCAAACGCTGCCGTCGAGGCGATTGGGTTCACCTCGTCGTCGCCGTGGTCGTGAAACGACACGTGGACGAAGGAATCATCCGCGAGCCGGAGGACTATGTAGCTCACGCTGTCAGGTTTGGCGGCTCCCAGCTCGTCAAAGACCGCTTCGACTCTTCGCTGGTTCTCATCCGCTGCCTCGACCGACCGCGTCGCGTAGCGCGTAACGAGCCTCTTCTCCATGGGCTGCTCCTTTCACGATGCCGGTTCTCCTGCAAGGACGTGAAACACGGGTGGAGACAACCTAGCGCCGGCGATCTTGGCCCCGGAAGTCGGCCGAGGCGCGACAGCGACGCACTTTGAGACGAGGACACCGGACTACTGACTGATCGATGGCGGACGTGCACGAGCAAACGCCTGCGAAGACACGACGGTTGTACTTCACTCGTCCCGGTCGGTCGCGAGGCGTGGAATCACTGCGCCCAAGCGCTCCTGCAAGCTGGCGCCGAGCGACTGGGAGGACACGGCTTCGACTGACTCCGGCTCAGCGTCCCTGTCGCTCGCTTCGATCAGGGGCGGCTTCGACGCTCCTCGCATGCGCTGGGCGTCGTGGAGCCGGTCGATCTCCTCGATGAGAATCATGATCGCCTTTCCGGCTGCCCGGAGCTCTGCACGGGTGTCCGTCGCGAGGCCGGCTCCCCACTTTCTCAGGATCTCGAAGTGCTCCTCGTCAAGCCTGTCGACCACCTCGGCACCCTAGTGGACCGCGCTTCGTCGCAGTTGTCGTCTCGAGGTGTTCGTGGCTGATCCGCACTTTCGGTGAGCGCGTGCCGCTAGCTTCACGCGATGGAGTTCGAGACGAAGATCGCGGTCGTGCTCTGCGATGCCCTCGCTGTCTGGCAGAAGACGAACGTCACGGCGTTCCTCGTCAGCGGGATCGCGGGAACCGTGCCGGGTGTCGTCGGGGAGCCCTACCGGGACGCGTCCGGGAACGAGTACTTGCCCATGTTCGTCCAACCCGTGCTCGTCTACGAGGCCGACGACGTCGCGCTTCGGCGCGCCTATGAGCGCGCGCTCGGCCGCGGCGTGACCCCGGCCATCTACACGCGCGACCTCTTCGCGACGAATCACGACGAGGCGAATCGGGCAGCCGTCGCCGACGTCTCGGCGCAGGATCTCGACCTCGTCGGAATCGCCTTCCGTGCCGAGCGAAAGACGGTCGACAAGATCGTCGACCGGTTGCGCTTCCACCCGTGAACCTCTGATCAGCCGGCTCCGAGGCTGATTCAGCCGAAGAGCATGACTCAGGGGAGGAGGCCGAGCTCGTCGAGGGAGTGACGGAGCTCCTCCGCGTCCCGGTAGACGCGGAAGGCGCCGGCGCGGGTGAGCTCGTCCTCGCCGTAGCCGCCGCTCAGCAGGCCGACGCTCAGCATGCGCGCTCGGCGGGCGGCGAGCAGGTCCCAGACTGCATCGCCGATGACGTAGCACTCGTCCGGCAGGACGTCCAGCCGTTCGCTACAGGCTATGAACAGATCCGGTTCCGGCTTGGCGCGGAGCACGTCCCCGCGCTCGACGACGACCGTGTCGGCGCTGACGCCGAGCGCGGCGAGCGAGGCATCGATCTCGGGCCGCCGGCCGGACGTCGCGATTCCGTGTGCGACGCCGGCCTCGCGCAGCTCCGCGAGCAGCTCGACAGCTCCCGGCAACGGCCGCCGCTCCGAGAGCAACTCACCGAAGAGCTCGCCGTGGCGCGCTTGGATCGCTTCCGCTTCCTCCGGCGCGAGCGGCCGGCCGAGCTCGCGGGCGACCGCCCGCGTGAAGAGGCCGCCGCTCATACCCATCCGGCGGTGGATCCGCCAGCCATCGATCGGCATCGCCGCCTCGGCGAGTGCGCGCTGCCAGGCGAAGACGTGCGCGTAGACGGTGTCCACGAGCGTCCCGTCCAGGTCGAGGATCAGCGCTCGCACTCCGCGAATCTAGTCGGCGGCGCGACACGACGTTCCGCTCCCCGGAGACCCTGCCGCTCGAGAGCGAGAGCTGTGGTCGCTTACTACGTGAGGTACTAAGGGTCGAATGGAGCCGAAGGTCTGAGTCGGACGACGACTAGCGAGGGGCCGCGGTGAAGACCGCACCGCGCCAGGAGACGGCGCGAGCCCCCAGCCTGACGACCTCGTCGTCACGGCAGCCGATCGAGCGCAAGTACTCGATCAGAGCCTCCTGCGGCGTGCTCGCGTACTGAAACGCCACCTCCCGCTTTCCCGAGCGAACCTCGTAACCCAGTCTCACCTGACGATGTCCTTTCAGTTGAGAGCCTGCCGTCCTGAGCGCGGACCGGACTCGTTCCCCTACCGCCTAGATGCGTCCACCGCCGAGAACTTGCGGCCATCCCCAAGAACGCGGGCGTCGACCGGCCTCGCAGTCGCTATCCGTTCAGTGCGTCACCGCGACGAGCTGGAATCGTTCGTGTCCACCGTGCACCACCTGCTCTTCGATCTCGCCGACCCCCGTGACGTAGTACTTCCTCTCCAGCTGCGGCTCGACCGGACTCCACTCGACGGTGTCGAGCACCCGCTTGAACGTCCCATACGGCACCGTCCTCGCCGCCTCCGATCCGAGAACACGCGCCTGATCCAGAGCGCCGCCGGGTGGGTAGAACTCCTGCCGATAGACGTCGCCGGGGTGAGGGTTGCCTCGCATGATGATGCCGGGCTTCGCGCCCTTTATCCCCGACTGCCACGAGTCACTCGCCCGCACGAAGCGGCCGTGCCGAAGCTCGAGCGAGTACTCCCCCATGTACCAGACGTTGCCCTGCTTGTCCTGGGCGTACCAGTCGAACGTCCTCTCGACCGGATTTCCGCGCTCGGACACCGTGTCCCGGACCACCGTGCAGCGGATGCCGAAGATCGTCTTCGTCCGATGGGTCACCTCCATTTCGTCGGTCTGCGGCGTGTCCCCGCTATGACCGCGGTAGTGGAAGGTCGTCCCGGGCACGAGCGGGAAGAAGCGATTGTCGATCTTGGCGACGAAGTTCGACGGGCGTACCGAGGGCGAGTACGCACCTCGAAGTACCCAGCTCGGCGCCGCCGGCGGCGCCGCCGTCGACGAGCGTACGCCAACGAGCCCGGTCGCCAACAGCACGACGGCCGCGCCGATCTCCAGTAGGAAGACAGACGTGAGTCGGTGGCTCATGCGCTCCTCCGTTCGCTCGCAACTGATCACCGGGCTAGGGTAGGCGGAGCCACATGACGCACTCATGAAAGGCTCGGCAGCCTTCATGATCGAGATCGCCGGTCTCGCCACTGGGCGTGTTCTGGCAACGGTGTCGCCGCTCCAGGCCCGCGCGTAGGCTCCGGTTGTGCAGACCTCGATCGCGATCGCGGCCGACGAGCACCGCGCGCGCTGCGAGGCCCTGCTCGAGCGGCTCCGCGGCGACGGGCTCACAGGCGCAGTTCTCTTCGATCCCTACTACGTCCTCTACTACGTCGGCTTCGCCTTCGCGCCCACCGAGCGTCCAATCGCGCTCGTCCTGGGCGCGGAGGGCCATCGAGCGCTCGTCGTCCCCCGCCTCGAGCTAGAGCACGCCCAGGCGAACGCGACGGTCGACCGCGTCGAGCACTACTCCGAGTATCCAGGCGAGCCGAGGGCGGAGACGGTGCTGGCGTCCACGCTCGAGTCGATTGAGCTCGAGGACAAGATCGGCGCCGACCAAGACGGCTATCCCTGGATCCTCGGGTACCGAGGCCCGACGCTCGGGGAGCTCTCGGGCGCGACCGTCGTCCGCATCGTGGAGCAGATCGAGCAGCAGATGGCCGTGAAGTCGGAGGCGGAGGTCGCGCTCATCCGCGAGAGCGTTCGCTGGGGCAACCTCGCCCACCGCCTGCTCCAGCGCTACACGCGGGTCGGGATCACGGAGACCGAGGTCTCCCACCGCGCGAGCGATGAGGCCACCTTCGCGCTGCTCGATGCGATCGGCCCCATCTACCGGGCGCAGAGCTTCTTCTCGAGCGGAGCGCACGCGGGCTACCGCGGGCAGATCGGCCGCAATTCGGCAATCCCCCACGCTCTCGCCGGGAACATCTCGTTCGAAGCGGGTGACGTTCTCGTAACCGGAGCAAGCGCGCCCGTCTGGGGATACCTCTCCGAGCTCGAGCGAACCATGGTCGTCGGCGAGCCCACGACCGAGCAAAGGCGGATGTTCGGGCACATGAAGACGATGCAGGAGGTCGCGTTCGAGGCGATTCGCCCGGGAACGCGCTGCTCCGACGTGGACACCGCTGTGCGCTCCTACTTCGGGGAGCATGACCTGATGGCGTACTGGCGCCACCACACGGGACACGCCATCGGTCTCCGCTACCACGAAGGGCCGTTCCTCGACACAGGCGACTCGACCGAGATCCGCGCGGGAATGGTCTTCACGGTTGAGCCGGGGCTCTACGCACCCGAGCTCGGAGGATTTCGGCACTCGGACACCGTGCTCGTCACGGACAGCGGGATCGAGATCCTCACCTACTACCCGCGCGACCTCGAAAGCCTGATCATTCCCGTCTGAGGGCGCTAGGCTGGGCTCTCGAACACTTGTAGGAGGTGCACACGTGAGCGCAGCGGTCACGACTGAGCTGAAGCTGATCGGACACTGGATCGGCGGCGGGCCGGTTCGCGGGTCGTCGGGACGGCGCGGCCCGGTCTACAACCCGGCGACCGGAGAGCAAACGGGCGAGGTCGATTTCGCGAGCGTCGAGGAGGTCGATCGCGCGGTCACGGCGGCGAAGGCGGCGTTTCCTGCGTGGCGCCAATGGTCGCTCTCGAAGCGGGCCGACCTGCTGTTCCGGATCTACAACCTCGTCGACGAGCATCGGGAGGACCTCGCGCGGCTGCTCACGGCCGAGCACGGAAAGGTGCTCTCCGACGCCTTGGGCGAGGTCCAGCGTGGCATCGAGGTCATCGAATACGTCTGCGGGATCCCGACCCTGCTCAAGGGCGGCTACACGGAGCAGGCGGCGACCGGGATCGACGTCTACTCGATCCGGCAGCCCCTCGGCGTCGTCGCCGGCATCACCCCGTTCAACTTCCCGGCGATGGTTCCGATGTGGATGTGGGCGCCTGCGATCGCGTGCGGCAACACCTTCGTGCTGAAGCCCTCGGAGAAGGACCCGTCCGCGTCGTTCCTCACGGCCGAGTTGTTGAAGGAAGCCGGGCTGCCCGACGGCGTCTTCAACGTGATCCACGGGGACAAGGTCGCGGTGGACGCAATCCTGGAGCACCCGGACATCGCCGCGGTCAGCTTCGTCGGCTCGACCCCCATCGCCCGCTACGTCTACGAGACGGGCACGAGCAACGGGAAGCGCGTGCAAGCGCTCGGCGGGGCGAAGAACCACATGGTCGTCCTTCCCGACGCCGACATCGACATGGCCGCTGACGCTGCGGTCAGCGCGGGTTACGGCTCCGCGGGAGAGCGCTGCATGGCGATCTCGGTCGTTGTCGCGGTGGGCGACGCCGGCGACCCCCTCGTGGGCGCGATCAAGGAGCGGCTGCCCAAGGTCAAGGTCGGTGACGGGATGGATCCGAGCTCGGAGATGGGGCCGCTCGTGACGCGCGAGCATCGTGACAAGGTCGCCTCGTACCTCGAGAGCGGGGAGGCACAGGGAGCGACACTCGTCGCGGACGGGCGGGCGACCGCTCCGGACGGGGGCGGCTTCTTCCTCGGCGTGTCGTTGCTCGATGACGTGACCCCAGCGATGGACTGCTACCGGGACGAGATCTTTGGCCCCGTGCTCTCGGTCGTCCGGGTTCCGACGTACGCGGACGCACTACAGCTCGTCAACGACAACCCGTACGGCAACGGGGTCGCGATCTTCACCCGCGACGGCGGAGTCGCGCGCAGGTTCCAGTTCGACGTCAACGTCGGGATGGTCGGCGTGAACGTGCCGATCCCCGTGCCGGTCGCCTATTACTCCTTCGGAGGCTGGAAGAGCTCGCTCTTCGGCGACCGCCACATCTACGGGCCAGAGGGAATCGACTTCTACACGCGGACGAAGGCCGTCACGAGCCGTTGGCCTGATCCCGCGACGAGCAAGGTCGACCTCGGGTTCCCGCAGACCCGCTGACTCGCCGGGGCAGCGGGCTCGAAAAGACGTAGCGACAAGGCCGCGAAACCGGCCGTCTCCAGGGTCTCGCGCGATCGGAATCTGCGCGAGCGGATTCTCGATCCTGCGCAAAGCCCGTCCTCAGGGGTTTCGCGCGATCGGAATCTGCGCGAGCGGATTCCGATCCTGCGCAAAGCTCAGCCGAGCGCGCGTGCAACGCGACGCTGCTGGGTTCTCGCGAGGCCCAGGAGGCGGGCCTTGTCGATGCCCCCGCCAGCAGCGACGGAGAACACCCGCCCATACCGCCAGACTGCGATCGTGAACGTGTAGCCGCCGACTTTGCCCGCGTAGCTGACTCCAGAGTCACCGAGCGGCAAGCCTGTCGAGCGCAGGTGCGACACGCCCTGACGGCTCACCTGCTCGACGAACCAGGCGTACATCTGTCGTGCGCCCGCCCGTCCGCGAAAGACGTCCGCCCTCGAGGCAATCGAATTGTTGCCGCGGTCGAACTGCGACTGGTAGCCGGCTACCCGTCCCCAGCGCGGATACTTCACGCGCAGCTCCGGGAAATCGACGGCGTCCACCGCGGTCGAACGAGCTCCGCTCTTGTCCCGGTTAAGCAGATAGCCGGCCGGGAGATCCGATTGCCGGAGAACGAGGCCCGCAGGCGCCACCGTGCCGGCCGCGGAGATCGGAGCGAGCGCAGCAGCGAGGATCAGAGCGGCGAGGAGGAAGCGCACCTTCTGAGGATGGCTCATGCAGGCCTGAATGGAAAGGTCGGCTCGGGCTTGGTGGCTTCCGGAGTCACGACGGGCTCCGCGTCGCGTCTCGGGCGGCCCGCCGCAGAACGCGGCGGTCGCCGACGCGGCGCGTGAGACCGTCCGCGTCGAACCGCTCGAGCAGGAGTTGGGCGTCACGTCTGCCGGTGCCCGCGAGATCGCGAAAGCGAGCGAGCGTGATCTCGCCCGCGCTCCCGCACTCGGCGAGCAGAAGATTCTTCGCCGACTTGTACGCGTCGACCCCGATCGCATAGCCGTCGCCGAGCCGAACGAGGCGTCCGGTCGCCTCGAGGTGGCGCGCAAGCGGGTCTTCGCCGACCTTCGTCGCCCGCGTACCTGCGCCCGCGAGCTCGCGTTCGAGCGCACTTGCTTCTTCCTCGCGAGCGCCGAGCGACGCGACGGCACCGGGGAGGTAGAGCTTCGACCCGCGCCGCTCGAGAGGCAGCAGCGGGACCACGTCCGAAGCCCACCGCTCTGCGGGAACCGGAACTCCCGGATCGAGCGGGTCGGCGCCCGCGAGCTGCTCTCTCAATGCTCGCTCGAGCTCCGCGAGCCACGCCTGCGAGAACGCCCACGGGCCTGCGTGCCGAAGACCCTCGGGCTCGCCGTCGAGCAGATGCCGAAGCGAGTCCGTGAGGACCGGCGCGTGGACCGTAGCCGCCACGTCACCGCTCTCGATGAGCACCATCCTCCGAGGGTCGCGGTGGCGGGGTGGCGAGGGATCGAGGACGACTCCTCCGCCGAGAGTCGTCTCCCCGCGGACGATCACATGATCGCCGCGGGCCGCAACCACCGGCGACGCAAGGCGCAGCTGGGCCCAGCGCTCGCCGGCTCGAACGACACGAGTCGACACGTGCGCCGTTCCGAGATGTGCGAGGAGACGCGTCCCGTCTCGGATCGGCTCGAGCTCGTCGAGCGCGACGTCGAGCCGGTAGGAGACCGGGTACGCGCCCGGGGCGACGAGTGCGTCACCTCGTCGTACCTCGCGACGCTCGAGACCGGGGAGGCTCACGGCGACACGCTGCCCCGCTTCCGCCCGCGCGACCTCGCGGTCGTGGACCTGCACGCTGCGAACCCGCACCCTGCGGCCCGCGGGCTCGAGCCGCAGCTCGTCCCCTTCACCAATCGACCCCGACCACAGCGTCCCGGTGACGACGGTCCCGATCCCTCGCAGCGAGAACGAGCGGTCCACCCAGAGCCTCGTCGCACGCTCGGTTCGCTTCGGCGTCGCGCCCTCCGCGGCTCGTGCGAGCGCGGCACGCAACTCGTCGAGCCCGGCTCCGGTCTTCGCACTCACTGCAACTGCTTCCGCTCGGACGAGCTCGTGCGCCTCGTCGAGCGCGAGCTCGAGCGTCTCGTCATCCACAGCGTCCGCCTTCGTGACCGCGACCACGCCGCGCTCGATCTCGAGCAGCCGCAGGATCGCGAGGTGCTCGTGCGTCTGCGGGCGGGCGCCCTCGCCCGCGTCGAGCACGAGCAGGAAGAGGTCGATGCCCGTTGCGCCGGCGACCATGGTCCGTACGAGACGCTCGTGGCCGGGGACGTCCACCAGCGAGAGCCGACCTCCGCCGGGAAGCTCGAGCGGCGCGTAGCCGAGGTCGATCGAGATCCCGCGTCGCTGTTCCTCGGGCAGCCGGTCGGTGTCCTTGCCCGTGAGCGCTCGGACGAGCCACGTCTTGCCGTGGTCGATGTGGCCCGCGGTGCCGACGGTCAGCGGCATGTGCAAACGGCCGGGGAGCTCAGGCCCCGTGACACGGTCTCACTTGCCGTCATCAGCGCGGGCACGGGCGGCGACGACGGCAGCCGCGACCTCCTCGACCTCCACATCCGTAAGCGTTCTGCAGTCGAGCAGCGTGCGGCCGTCTCGGACGACGGCGACGACCGGGGGCTCACCGAGACGCAGCGACTCCGCGAGCGACTCCTCGACCGCGCACGCCGCGCTCTGAAGCTCAGCGAGCGGGAGCGCACCGCCGCCGACACGCGCGACGGTCTCTTCGACCTCACCTCGGACCAGCACGGCGAGCCGCTCGGCACGGGCGTGAACGCTCGCAAAAGGCTCGTGGAACATGCGCAGCACCGGGACCTCTGCCGAGGCCCGAGCCGGGTCGAGCGCCAGGGTGAGCGTGCCTTCGAGCGCCGCCAGCGTCAGCTTGTCGGCGCGCAACGCCCGCTGCAGCGGATGCCGACGCAGGCGCTCGACGAGATCGATGCGGCCGACGGCGACTCCGGCCTGCGGACCCCCGAGGAGCTTGTCGCCCGAGAACGTCACCAGATCAGCTCCGCCACGGAGGCTCTCGGCGGGAGTCGGTTCGTCGCCGAGCGTCGTGAGCGCCCCGGAGCCGAGATCGTCGACAAGAGGAACCTCGTGGCGCCGGGCGAGCTCCGCGAGCTCAGGGAGCGTCGGCAGCTCGGTGAAGCCCACGACCCGGAAGTTCGACTGGTGGACGCGCAGGAGGAGAGCCGTGTCCGGCCCGATCGCACGCGCGTAGTCGGACGTCCTCGTCCGGTTCGTAGTTCCCACCTCGACCAGTCGCGCTCCTGACCGAGCGAGCACGTCGGGGATGCGAAAGCCGTCCCCGATCTCGATCAGCTCGCCGCGGGAGACGACGACCTCGCGGCCCTCTGCGAGCGCGGCGAGCGCCAGGAGCACCGCCGCGGCGTTGTTGTTGACGACGAGCGCCGCTTGGGCTCCTGTCAGCCGGCAGAGGAGAGACGCGAGATGGTCTTGGCGCGAGCCTCGAGCGCCTGCTTCGAGGTCGTACTCGAGGTTCGAGTAGCCGGTCCCGACCTCGACGACGCGCTCGAGCGCGCTCGTCGCCAGCGGGGCGCGGCCGAGATTGGTGTGCACCAGCACGCCGGTCGCGTTCAGGACACGGCGGAGGCTCGGTCGTCGCACCCGGCCGAGCTCCTCGAGCACCGCGTCGACGAGCGGGCCGGGCTCACCGCCCGAACGGAGCTCGTCTCTCGCGCGCGCCAGGACGTCACGAGCAGCCGCGACGGAGAGCTCGTGCGGCTCTCCCGCGAGCCGCTCGTCGGCAAGGAGCCGATCGACGGACGGAAGGTCGCGAGGCGAGCGCACTCGGCGCAGTGTAGGGGCGGCTACGCCGAACCTTCGGCGACGCGAGCCTTGTACTGGGAGACGACGAGCTCGACGACCTCGTGCGGATCGTCCGTGAGGTGGAGCAGCTCCACGTCGTCGGGAGAGATCAGGCCGTCCTCGAGCATTTCCTCGCGCAGCCACTCGAGCATGTCGGTCCAGTAGTCGGAGTCGAAGAGCACCACGGGGAAGACCCCGATCTTCCCGGTCTGGATGAGCGTGAGGGCTTCCCAGAGCTCGTCCTGGGTCCCAAAGCCGCCGGGGAAGTTGACGAACCCCTCCGCCGCCTTCACGAACATCACCTTGCGCGCGTAGAAGTGCTGGAAGGTGAGCGAGAGATCGCACCAGGGGTTCAGTCCCTGCTCGTGTGGGAGCTCGATGTTGAACCCGACCGACAGGCCGGCCGCCTCCTTGCACCCGCGATTTGCCGCCTCCATCACACCGGGGCCGCCTCCGGTCACGACCGCGAACCCGGCCTCCGCGAACGCGCGCCCGGTCGCCCGCGCACTCTCGTAGGTCGCGGTGCCCTCGCGCACGCGCGCCGAGCCGAAGATCGAGACCGCCGGACGGTCGATCTGCGCCACGATCTTGAAGCCGGCGAGGAACTCCGACGCGATCAGCGCGACGTCGGTGGCGAACGTCTCCTGGCTGTGACGGAAGACGCGACGGTCGAGCTCGTGCCGTTCCGCCATCAGAAATGGCGTGTGACGTGCGTCTCCGAGACGGCGATCCCGAGCACCACGATCAGGCCGATGTAGACCACCGCGACCGCCACGCGTTGCGAGACCGGGAGGCGGTAGTAGGCAGGCCGCTCGCCGCGCTCCCGCCAGCGACGCCACAGCTCGAGCCCGCCGACGATGACGATCAAGATCAGGATCGGATTCGGGCTCACGATCGCCAGGCCGACCATCAACACGAGCCCGACGAGCCAGATAGCGGGATGGAGCGCCCCGACGGCCCGGCCGCCGTCGAGCGGCACGATCGGGATCAGGTTGAACAGGTTGAGGAAGAACCCGACGAAGGCGAGCGCACGAAGCAGATCGGAGTCGACGAGAGCACCGGCTGCGAGGAAGGCCGCCGCGCCCACGGACCCGAGGATCGGGCCGGCAAGGGCAACGCGAGCCTCCTTCCATGCGTCCTCGGGAAGCTGTCTCATCCCGATCACCGCGCCGAGGAACGGAATGAAGAGCGGTGCGCTGGCGGGGACGCCTTGACGGCGGAGCTCGAGAACGTGCCCCATCTCGTGGACGAGGATCAGCACCACGAACCCGACGGCGAACGGGAGGCCCCAGATCCACGTGTACGCGGCGATCGAGACGAGCATCGAGGCCCCCACCGTGAGGGCCTTCAGCTTGAAGAGCAGTGCTCCGTACTTGAGGACGAGAAGGCCGAAGCCGATGACCGGCGCGAACAGCTTCCTGAGGAAGTCGCGGACATTCCAGCCGGGACGCATCGGCTCGTAGCCGCGGTCACCCGCGTGTGCCGGCCGCGGGTCGGGCAGGGTGCCGGGCTCAGGGGCCTCGACCGGCTCCTGGTCTCTCAGGATCCGCGGCCGATCCATTCCTCTCCGCCCACGTAGACCTCTTTCTTCCAGAGCGGGACGGACACCTTCAACTCGTCGATTGCCTCATGACAAGCGGCGAGCGCATCCGCGCGATGGGGCGCGGAGACCGCGATCACGACGCTCGTGTCGCCGATCTCGACCCGCCCGACGCGATGGTGGATCGCGACCTCGCACAGGTCGTGCCGTTGCTTGAGCGAGGCGGCGAGATCTTCCATCACCTTCTCGGCCATCCCCTCGTAGGCCTCGTACTCGAGGTGGAGGACCTCCCGACCGCGCGCCTGCCTGCGCGTCGTCCCGACGAACGTCGCGATTCCGCCCGCGTCTCGGTCCCGCACCTCGCCGATCGCCCCCTCGATCGAGAGCGGCTGCTCGGTGAGCACGAAGCTGCCTCCGGAGACCGGCGGAATCACGGCGATCTCGTCGCCTTCCTCGAGCCGCTCTCCCCGCTCCGCGTACGCGCGGTTGCGAGCGAACAGGAGACCTGGTGGCTCGCCGTCGAGGGGCAGAGCGGGCCAGACGTCCCCGACCACGGCTCCCTCCGGCAGCTCGATCTCGAGCTCGCCCGTTCCGGCGCGTTCCCGCAGGGCTGCGAAGAGTCTGACCCGAACCTTCACTTACAGAGCGTATCCGCCGTTGCCTCGCTGCCCGTGACATGTTAGGACGCGCCAAATGGCGATTGCGACGAGGGATCGATCAACGACCAGGTCTACGGTGAGCTTCGGAAACGGGTCCTCACACGACGGCCCGCGCCCGGAGAGAAGCTCAGCCTCCATCACCTCGCTGCCGAGCTCGGGGTGTCGCGCAGCCCGGTCCAACACGCGCTGACCCGACTCGTCGCCGAGGGACTGCTGACCGTGAAGGCACGACACGGCTACTTCGTCACTCCCGTCACAGCAGCGGCCCTCTCGGACGGATACGACGTCCGTCTCGCGCTCGAGCTCCTACCGCGGAGCGCACGGTCGCCGCGATAGGCGACGCCTTCCTGCGTCTCTTCAGGTCGCTCCTCGAGGCGACGGCGGAAGCGATCCCGCAGGAGCAGTGGACGCGACGAACGCCGCTTTCCACGAGCATCAGATCGACCTCGCCGGAAACGCCCTGCTTCCCGCTTCTACCGAGAGCTCTCGGTGAACCTGCTGATGCAGGTCATCCGCGGAGGGCGCGTCGAAGGTCACGGGAACCTCGTGACCGAGCACGCACGCATCGTTGAGGCGTTCGCCTACGCCGACCTCGCGGCCGCGCGTCAGGCGATCACGGAGCACATCGAGACAGGCAGGCGCATTGCGCTCGAGGCGATCGAGCGCGCGGGTCGGGTGCTGCAGAGGCCCCTGCGCCCATACGCTCACGTCGTGCCGGAGTGGATCGCGGAGATCGTCGTGGACGAACCGCTCGCGCGCTTGCTGATCCGCGAGCAGCTCGCGAGCCTCGCCGTGCGGTCGCTGCGCCGCCTCGCAGCCGGGTGCGATAACACGGTGTGGCTCGCTGACGACAGGTGGGCGTTCCGCTTCCCGCGCCGCGAGATCGCTGTGCCGCTCGTTGAAAGCGAGCTCGCTGTCCTTCCATACGTCGAATCGATCCTTCCGCTCGCGGTGCCGGCCCCGCTCGACCGCCTTGTCGCCGGCTGACCAGGCCATGGACCGCGACTCGGGACACCCGTACGATCTCGGCATGGCGACCGCCAAGGATCGCCGTGTGACCGACTCCGGCGTCGAAGTCAAACCCGTCTACACGGCCGGCGACCTCCGGCCGGAGGAGCTCGAGCTGCCCGGCGAGTACCCCTACACGCGAGGCCCCTACTCCACGATGTACCGGGGACGTCCGTGGACGATGCGCCAGTACGCGGGCTACGGGTCGGCGGAGGAGACGAACGCGCGCTTTCGCTTCCTGCTCGAGCGCGGCCAGAGCGGGCTCTCGGTGGCGTTCGATCTACCCACCCAGCTCGGCTACGACTCGGACGACCAGCTCGCCGCCGGCGAGGTCGGACGCACTGGAGTCGCGATCGACTCGATCGCCGACATGGAGCTCCTGCTCGACGGGATCCCGCTCGGCGAGGTGTCGACCTCGATGACGATCAACGCGCCCGCGGCGCTCCTCCTCCTCCTGTACGAGCTCGTCGCGGAAAGACAGGGCGTGCCCGGCGCCGAGCTCCGCGGAACCGTGCAGAACGACGTCCTCAAGGAGTACATCGCGCGTGGCAACTACATCTTCCCGCCGCGTCCGTCGATGCGACTGACGACCGACCTCTTCGCCTACTGCGCGGAGCGGCTCCCGAGCTGGAACACCATCTCGATCTCCGGCTACCACATCCGCGAGGCAGGATCCAGCGCGGCCCAGGAGCTCGCGTTCACGCTCGCGAACGGCATCGCCTACTGCGAGGCGGCGATTGCCGCCGGGCTCTCGCCCGACGCCTTCGGCGAGCGCCTCTCCTTCTTCTTCAACGCCCACAACCACTTCTTCCAGGAGGTTGCGAAGTTTCGGGCGGCACGACGCCTATGGGCGCAGATCATGCGCGAGCGCTTCGGCGCCACGAACCCGCGCGCGCTCGCGCTGCGCTTCCATGCTCAGACGGGCGGGTCGACGCTGACGGCGCAGCAGCCCGAGAACAACGTCGTGCGGGTCGCGATCCAGGCGCTCTCCGCCGCCTGCGGGGGCGCGCAGTCATTGCACACGAACTCGTTCGACGAGGCGCTCGCTCTCCCGAGCGAGCGTGCGGCGCGGATCGCGCTCCGGACGCAGCAGATCCTCCTCCACGAGGCGGGAACGACGGACACAGCGGATCCGCTCGGGGGCTCGTTCTTCATCGAGGCGCTCACACGCGAGCTGGAGGAGAAGGCCGGAGAGCTGATCGCTCGCGTCGACGAGCACGGCGGGGCGGTCGCCGCGATCGAGGAGGGCTTCGTGCAGTCCGAGATCGACGGCTCTGCCTTTCGCTACCAGTCCGAGATCGAGGCGGGCGAGCGGGTCGTCGTCGGCGTCAATCGCTTCGCCGAGCACGAGGGCGAGCGTGTAGAACTCCTCGCCGTCGACCCCGAGGGCGAGCGACGGCAGCGAGAGAGGACCGCACGCGTACGGGCCGAGCGAAACGAGGAGGCGGCGACCGGCGCGCTCGCCGAGGTCCGGCGCGTCGCGGAGAGCGATGCAAACGTTCTTCCGGCGATGCGCGAAGCGTTGCGGGCCCGCTGCACGGTCGGGGAGATCTGCGGTCTCCTGCGCGAGCTTTGGGGTACATATGACGCCCAGCATGCGTAGGCCGCCGAGGATCGCCGTCGTCGTAGCGGCTCTCGTCGCCCTCGGCGTCCCGCTCGCGGCGCTCGCCGCGTCACACGAACGTTCTGCGTCTCCGAGCTTCGAGCGCGATGTGGCGCCGATCATGCAGGCGAAGTGCGAGGGCTGCCACCGGCTCGGAGGGATCGCGCCGTTCCCGTTTGCGACCCGCCACGACGTCTCGTCGTGGGCGCCAGCCATCGGAGTCGCGGTGGGCTCGCGGGCGATGCCTCCGTGGCCTCCGGGCGAGCGCTCGCCGCGCTACGTCGGGGAGGAGACGAGAAGGCTCTCAGCCTCGGAACGGGCGACGATCCTCGCCTGGGTCCGTTCGGGCGCGCACGTCGACGGGCCGCCGCTGAAGCCTCTCCCGACTCCTCCCGTCCCTGTTCGGGCCGGAGAGTCCGTCGTCCGGGTCGGAATGCCCGCCACGTACCACCCGACTTCACGCAACGGAGCCACGGACGACTACCGCTGCTTCCTGCTCGACCCGAAGCTGACCCAGAACGTCTTCGTCACGTCGGCGCGGATCGAGCCCGGCGCGTCACGGGTCGTCCACCACGTCATCCTCTTCAAGGAGACTCCCGCACAGGTCGCCGAGGCGAAGAGGCTGGATGCGGCGAGCGCGGGCCTCGGCTGGCCCTGCTTCGGAGGGACGGGCATCGGCCTCGAAGCGAGCGGGGGGGGCGTCGAGGCCGCGCTGAACGACGCGAACTGGATCTCGGCCTGGGCTCCGGGCTGGGGCGGCGGACGGCTTCCGGACGGAAACGGCGTGCCGCTCGCCGCGGGCAGCCAGATCGTCATGCAGGTCCACTACAACCTCCTGAACGGTCGCACGCCCGACCGCTCGCAGGCCGTCCTCACCGTCGCACCCACGAGCGCCGGCCTCACGCCGGCCCAGACGATGCTGCTTCCGGCGCCGGTCGAGCTGGCCTGCGCGAAGTCAGAGCACGGCCCTCTCTGCAACCGGGAAGCGGCTCTCCAGAACCTGGTCTCCAAGTACGGCGCGAACGCCGGTGTCGCACCGGCCGGCCTGCTGCTCCTGTGCGGCAAGGACGCCGCGAACCCGCGGCCGAGCGTCGTGACGACGTGCGATCGTCGCATCGCCACACCGACGAAGATCCTCGTGGCCGCAGGCCACATGCACCTTCTCGGCGCCTCGATTCGCCTCACGCTGAACCCCGGGACCCCGCGCGCCCGAGTCCTCCTCGACATCCCGCACTGGAGCTTCCACTGGCAGAACGCGTACACCCTCGCGAAGGCCGTCGAGACGAAATCGGGCGACGTCGTCCGGGTCACCTGCCACTACGACGTCGGCAAGCGGATGCACCTCGGCAGGGCGGTCGCGCGGACCCCGCGCTATGTGCTGTGGGGCGAAGGAACGACGGACGAGATGTGCCTGGGGATCCTCCAGGTGACGCGCGGATAGGCCGTCGCTGCGGATCCTCCTCGTCTCGCAGATGTATCCGGGGCCGGCAGACCCGGACCTCGGCGTCTTCGTCGCGACGCTCGAGCGCGAGCTCGCCCACAGAGGGCACGAGATCGAGCGTGCCGTTCTCGACCGGCGCGAGGGCGGGCGCCGCCGATACCTCGGTCTCGCGGCCAGGACCTTCACGCTCGCACGCCGCTTCCGGCCCGACGTCGTCTACGCCCACTTCCTCGTTCCGACCGGCTTGGTCGGCGCCTTCGCTTCGAGGGCTCCGCTCGTGGTTACTGCGCACGGCCAGGACGTGCGCAACATCGGAGCAATTCCAGGTGTCGGCGCGGCGACACGGTATGTCGTGCGCCGCGCGGCCGCGGTCGTCGCCGTCTCGGACTGGCTGCGCAGGGAGCTCGAGGCGAGAGTCCCCGAGGCAGCCGGGAAGATCGAGGTCGTCGACTCCGGCGTCGACCTCGAGCGCTTTGCGATCCGAGACCCTGTAGACGCACGGCGCGAGCTCGGGTGGGAGCCCGAAGGAACCGTATTCCTCTGTCTCGGAGCGCTCTCCGAACGAAAGAACGTCCTGCGGCTGGCCCGCGCCTTCGAGCGTCGGGGGGAGGGCACACTCGCCTTCGTCGGAGACGGAGAGCTGCGCGATGCGCTCGAAGGCAGGAAGGGAATCCGGCTCGTCGGGCGCGTCCGGCACGACGACGTTCCTACCTGGATCGCCGCCTGCGACGTCCTCTGCCAGCCGAGCCTCCTCGAGCCGTTCGGCCTCGCGACGCTCGAGGCCATGGCCGCAGGCCGATCCGTCGTTTCGACGCGCATCGGAGGACCGCCCGAGTTCGTGACGGAAGGTGCCGGCGTCCTCGTCGACCCCGAGGACGAGGACGCGCTCTTCGAGGCGCTCGACCGAGCGGCGGCGTTCCCGCCTCCGAACCTCGCCGCCCGAGAGGCGGCAGCGGCTCACGGGGTCAAGCGGCAGGCGGCTCGGGTGGACGAGATTCTCGAGCGAGCCGCTCGAGGTCGGCGAGCCTGATCTCGACGAGCGGACGCACGGACTTCTCGAGCCCCGCCTCGCGAGCCACCTCGAGCGCCTCCTCGTAGGTGGCGCGGACCTTCTCGGCCGAGACGCCTTGCTTCAGGCGGTTGTCGCCGGTCACGAGCAGGTGCTGGATCTTCGCTCGCGCATACGCCTTCTCGCTCACGGATGGAGGCTATAGCCGTTGCTATCCTCGCGGGCCGTGGTTGTCGCGTTCGTCTGGCTTCAGATCTCGGCCGTGCTACAGGTGTTGCTCGCGGCCTTCCTCGTCACGCTCATTCTCATGCACTCCGGCCGCGAGGCCGGGTTCGGAGGCATGGGATTTACGCCTGCGTCTCAGGGCGGAACGCACATCGTCGAGCGGAACCTCACCCGCCTGACGGTGATCGTGGCAGCCGTGTTCGGCGCGAACACGATCTTGCTCTTCCATCTTCTGTAAACCGACCGCGGCTAGAATGAGGTTTCTCGCGCTGGTGGCGGAATTGGTAGACGCGCTAGGTTGAGGGCCTAGTGGCCATTGCGGTCGTGGAGGTTCAAGTCCTCTCCAGCGCACTGCGAACGCTCCAACCGAGCCCCCGGTCGCGGGGGCTCGTCTCTTTCCCGAGACTACCCCGACCAGTTTGGTGGCGACACCGCGGTTGACGGCGTCCGGCAGGACCTCTACCCTGGACGGCGAACATACGTTCGTCGTCGACCCGGGAGAGAGCCCAATGCTCACCGCACGCCAACAGGAGATCTGGCAGTACCTCGCCGAGTACGTGGACGACCACGGGTACCCGCCGACGGTTCGAGAGATCGGCGACGCGGTGGGGCTCGCATCCCCGTCGACGGTGCACGCGCACCTCGCGAATCTCGAGCGAGCCGGCCTTCTCCACCGCGACCCGACGAAGCCGCGCGCGATCGAGCTTGTCGGGCGTCGCAAGGCAGTGGCGGACGAGCACTCACGGCAGACGACGCCTACGCTGCCGCTCGTAGGCCGCATCGCCGCGGGCGCTCCGCTCCTCGCCGAGGAGACGATCGAAGATCGAGTCGCCGTGCCGGAACCGCTCGGTCGTGGTGCCGACTTCCTCCTCCGCGTGAGCGGCGAGTCGATGATCGAGGCGGGAATCCTCGACGGCGACATCGTGGTCGTCAGCCGGCAGCCCGACGCTCGAGACGGCGACATCGTCGTCGCGCTCGTGGGCGACGACGAGAGCGCCGACGAGGCGACCGTCAAGACGTTCCGTCGCGATCCCGGCGGTCGCGTCCGCCTGCAACCGGAGAACAGCGCGCTCCAGCCCCTTTACCCCGACCACGTCCAGATCCTCGGGAAGGTCACGGGCGTCTTCCGCAGCCTGCAATGACGCTCGAGCCCGCCAACCTGGCGCCGTTCAATCGGACGCTCGACCAGGCCCTCACCGGGCTGGTGCGTGGGGCGAGCCTCGAGTGCCTCGTCTGCGGGGAGTTCGTCCTCCACGTGCGAGGCGTGATCGCCTGCCCGGAGTGCCGCTCGATCCTTGCGGAAGGAAGGGATCTGCGCGATATCGAGTTACCATCAGTCGTGCAGGCCGGGTGACCGCGGGCCGCGCCGAAAGACGCGGCCTGAGGAAAGTCCGGACACCGCAGGGCAGGACGCTGGGCTATTTCGATCGGGCTGGCCCGAGAGGGGTGGCCCAGGCGGCGAAAGCCGACGGAAAGTGGAACAGAAAGGAGACCGCCGGCGGAGGGCAACTGAAGCCGGTAAGGGTGAAACGGTGGGGTAAGAGCCCACCAGCGGTCGTGGCGACACGGCCGGCTCGCCAAACCCCGTCCGGTGCAAGGCGAAGCAGGTCCCGCTGACGTGGCCCGCCGAGGGACCGGGTACGCCGCAAAGAGAGATGGTCACCCTCGACAGAATCCGGCTTACAGGCCTGCTACGGAAAAAGCCCTGGTAACGGGGCTTTTTCTATGAACTCGATTCGCCGGCCATGAAGAAGCTCGCGACGGGTTTCTATGCTCGTTGCATGCAGATCAGCCGCGTAGGCGCGGGCGGCAGAAACGGTTGTCCGGAGTGCGGCCGTCCCACGCGAAGCCTGCCGCGGAGACCTTCGAGACGGCGCTGGTGAGGCAGGAACCTGGCCGCACCCGAACCCGGAAAACCGCGCGCCCAGCCGGGCCTGTCGCCGCACGGGCGGAGAGGTACCGCCGACCGTTCAGGCGGACGCGAATCCACACCGCGGCCCGAGACACGGGCCTGCCCGCCGCGTCGACGGCGCTCACCGTGACGTAGGCGATGCTCCGCTTTCTCACGTAACCGACCGATCGGATGCTCAGCCGGCCGGGCGTCACCTGTAGGGTCGCGGCGGCCGTCAGGGTCCCGGTCTCCGTGGCGAGCGCCGCCGTGATCGTGGCGTCGCCGAGCGAGCGGAGAGCGGTGAAGGTGGTCGTGCTCCCGGTGCTCGGGGAGAGCGTGCCGATGTTCCGCGGCGTCAACGTCCATGTGGCAGAGACGGGGAAGAGGTTCCCGAACGAGTCTCGGCCCGCGGCTACAAACTGCCGACTCGCGCGAGCTGCGACGGTCGCCGAGCCGGGCGTGAGTTTCAGGGACACAACAGGTCCGGGCGTCACCGTCTCCGTCTGCGTACCGCTCGTCGTCTGCGCGGCGGACGCGGTGAGCACCGGGCTGCCCGCACGTGTGTCGAGGTAGTAGAACGCTCCGCTCGTGCTCGTCCCAGCGGCGACGGTGAGCGAAAGCGTGCTCGACCACGGCCCGGCCGGGCTCGTCGAGAACGTCCCCTTGGGCGAGCTCGAGCTCATCGTCACGGCGAGCGGAGCCCGAGGTGTGAAGGGTTGCCCGAGCGTGTTCGTGAGCGCGAGGCTCATGGCCGCCGAGGGCGCCCCCGCGGCGATCGTCTGCGGTGCCGTGGCGAATGCCAGCACCGGCTGTGTCCAGACTCGGAACGACTTCCACGCGTCGTTGAAATGCGCTCCGGTGAGGTCGCCCACGCACCACAGGTTCTGGCCCGGCGGACCGCAGGCGGCGCTTCCGGGGTCGCTCGAGTCGCCGGTCTGCGCAGAGTCCCGCACGGCGGCGCTGAGCCGGTCGAGGATCGCGCCGCTCTGCGCCGCGAAGTCCGCCGCCGAGAGGCCCGTGGCGTTCCTCGGTGCCCACGCGAAGCCCCAGTGATCCTCCGTCTCGCCGCTCGTGGCGCTGAAGTAGCGGAGCGCATAGACCTGCGCGGACACGTAGTCCGCCATTTCATCCGTGGGGACCATGGTCCAGCCATACCCGGACTCCCGCTCCCAGGCCGCGTTGCCGAGCGGGCTGTACGCCGACTGCAGGAAGGAGCGAGCCGTCTCGATCGTCGCTGGCCCCGCGTTCGCGAGCACGAGCCCGTGCTGCAGGTAGTCGTTCAGGTAGTCGCGGCGCGTGGTGATGGGCGCGGCGGGGACAGCGAAGTTGCGGACGTCTCCGTACACCTCCTGCGACCAGTCACTGACGTAGGTGCCCATGGCGGTCCAGAAGTCGGAGTCGGACAGCCAGTTCTGCAGGTTCGACTGGTACTGGGAGACGTCACTCGCCTGCTGACCGACCCCGATGACGAAGGCTGCTCCGCGAGTGGGATGCGTTCCGTCACCCTCGTAGAGGCCGCGCAGAAGCTCTCGGAGGTTGGCGCGGGCGTTGCCGGTGTTCTTCCTGACGGCCGACGTGACCTCGTTGACGACCCAGGTGTCGCCCTGCGTCACGTCGTAGCCGGCTGCGGCCATCCGCTCACGTGCCGTCGTACCGGCCTGGTACCAGCTCGAGCCGGTGCTCGCGACCCACCTGGTCCAGGTGGCGTAGTGGATCTCCGCCATCGCGTGGAAGCTCGGTCCGAGCGCGCGGATGCGCCACGCAGCGTCTCGCCGCGGCTGCGTCTTGTCCGCGACGATCGGCGGTACAGAGATGTAGTACTGGGCGCAGGGAGACCCACTGGCCGCGAGCTTCGTAGCGAGCCGGAGCCAGTCAGTCGCGGCGTAGAAGACAGCCCGGAGCGGGCGGCAGCCCGCCTGAGCTCGACTCTCGCGATGCGGCTTCGCGACGAGCTTCCGCCATAGCTTCCTCGTCACCCCCGGATCGAGCGACGGGACAGGCGCGGGCACAGGTTCGGAAGCTGCAACACCGATCGCGCGCGACGCGCTTGCGCCGGCATTCGAGGTCCCTGACAGCGCGAGCGCGACCAGTGCGATCACCGAGAGCGCGAGGACGTGGCGGGTCATGTGAGGACGGTGCACGAGGCGCGTCAAGAATTTCTGAAGACCGGCGCGATCTGCGCAGGTTGGCGGCGGACAACTTAGCCGCGATTGTGATTGACGACTTCGATGTTGTTGCCGTCGGTATCCAGCACGAAAGCGCTGTAGTAGCCCGGGTGGTAGACGGAACGCTCGCCGGGCTCGCCGTTGTCGCGATATCCCGCAGCGAGCGCTGCGGCGTGGTACGCGTCGACCGTTGCGTCGTCTTCCGACGGAAACGCCACGTGGGCGTTCATCGTCGGAGCGCCGGTGACGAGGGAGAACGAAGCGGCCCGACCGACGAACTGCGCGCGCACCTGGGTCTCGCGCCGCAGCCCAAAGCCGGTGTAGGGAGCAAGCACCCCGTAGAACAGCTTTGCGGCCTCGAGATCGGCGACCCGAATCCAGAGGTGGTCGATCTGAGCTCGGCTGTCGACGGAATCGTGATTCACCGCCTCGGCGCTGTTCCCGTCGGGGTCGAGGAGGAAGCCACCGTAGTAGGTCGGGCTGTACTGCGGCCGCTCGCCCGGCGCCCCGTCGTCCCGATAACGAGCCTCTACTCCTGCGCGCCAGAAGGAGTCGACAAGCGCGCGCGACTGCGCCGTGAACCCGACGTGGAGATTCCGCGTCGCGGGCTTCGTCTCCGACTCCTCGGCGAGCGAGAACTCGCCCCACTCGGCGTAGTGGTCGGTGCTGTGAGTCTTTGCGAGGCCGAGCGTAGGCAGCACCGTGTCGTAGAAGCGCTCGGACTCCGCCCGGCGCAAGACGCGAATCGTGACGTGGTCGAACACGTCTCGACTATGTCAGAGGAGACCGCGGCCGGGGCTGCCCCCCGACCGTTAGGTCGGCCGCAGAACGACCTCGATCGCCGTGCCGCGGCCGGGAGCAGACAACAGCCTGAGCCGCCCTTCGATCGCCTCGGCGCGAAGCCGCATGTTCTCGAGCCCCTGGCCGGAGGTTGCAGTCTCTTGTGCGAAACCGACTCCGTCGTCGCTCACCGTGACGATCCGGCGGCCATTGTGCTGCGAGATCGCCACGTTCACGTGGTGCGCACCCGCATGACGACGCGCGTTTCCGAGACCTTCCTGGACGATTCTGAAGACCTCGATCTGCTCGTCGGGGGCAAGCCGAACCGCCGGGTCGACTTCGAGCTCGACCTCGAGCTCGCCGTCCGCGGTGAGCACGTCGACGTAGCGGCGAAGCGCCGCGTCGAACCGCGCCGTACCCGCCGCCGTGGAGAGCGCGAGAACGGCAAAGCGAGCCTCTCGCTGCGCGGCGGTAGAGGCCTGTTTCAGGCGAGGGAGCACCTGCTCGAGGGATGCCCCGCTCTCGAGCATGCTGACCTGGGTCGAGATCGCGAAGAGGTACTGGGCCAGCCCGTCGTGAATCTCGCGGGCGACGCGGGCGCGCTCATCGGCGACCGCCCGGCCGAACTCCGCGTCGGCGATGGCTCGCCAGACGCCGACGAGCAGGATCCCGTATGCGAGCAGGCGCAGGAAGTCGCCCTCGAGCACGTAGTCACCGGAGACGATCGGCGTGATCACGAGGTGGAGCTCGGCGAAGAAGGCCAGAGTCGCTGCGAGACAGATCCAACTGTCCAGGTCGCGGCCGCATCTCCGGTAGCGAAGCGCGAAGCCCACGAGAGCCACGAGCCAGAGGAAGGCGAGAAGCGCCGCTGCGAGAACCACCCTCGATCCCTCGACCGGCTCGAGCGAAGCGGCGACGTCGGCGTTCCACTCGTGGATGAGGAAGGCACAGCCCGCGAGAGCCCAAGCGACTCCGGCTCCGGCGACGACTAGCCATTTCCGCCGTGATTGCAGCCTTCCCTCCGTGAACGGTGCAGCCGCAATCAGAGCGCCACCGAGCAGACGCGACGCGATGAGCGACCAGGCCGCGGGAGCGGGAAGCGGCCCTCCGCCGAGAACCGGTATGAGGCCGAAGGCAACCGTTCCGAGCGAGATGCTCCAGAAGCCGCCCGCGAGAAGCAGGTCGAGCGTGCGGCCGTCGACACGAAAGCGCACAGTCGCGAGCACCGCGACGATGACTGCGACGACCGCGACGGTGCTGTCGAATGCCAGCCGTGCCTCGGGAAGCGCGTATGCCGACTGGAGTGATTGGCTCGACGCGAAGAGCGCGGTCGCGGATGCGAGCAAGCCGACGACCAGAAGCTCGCCGACCAACCAGGAGCGATAGCTCTGTGTCTGTGAGTGCTCCACTGCTCTCTTGTCGGCAGCGCGCGAGTTGCCGATAAGGGTCTCGTGCGCGAACGAATCCTCATCGTCGACGACCATCCGCTCACCCGAGACGCGCTGGCCGCGCTCCTTGCGCAGCAAGGGTTCGAAGTGGTCGGCGAGGCGGCGGATGGCGAGGAGGCGCTGAGAGCCGCCCGCAAGCACGACCCCGACGTCGTACTCCTCGACCTGACCATGCCGGGCATGGACGGCCTGACGGCCCTACCAAAGATTCGTGAGGAGGCACCCGGGTCCGAGGTCGTTGTGCTCACTGCGTCGGACACCGAGGAGAACCTCCTCGCAGCGATCCGAGCAGGAGCAGCCGGCTACCTCCTCAAGACCGAATCTCCCGAGCAGATCGCGGCGTTCCTGCGCGGCGTGGTTCGCGGCGACGCGGCCCTCTCTGGAGGTGTCGCCCGCCGGCTTCTCGATCGTGTGCGCGAGTACGGCCGTTTCGGAGGCGTCCCCGACTCGATCACCGAGCTCCTCTCCGCGCGTGAAGTCGAAGTGCTTCTTCTTCTCGACGAGCACCTGGGAACGGACGAGATCGCGCAGAGGCTCTTCATCTCCGAGCACACCGTGCGCTCGCACGTGAAGAACCTGCTGAGGAAGCTGGGCGTGTCCTCACGACGCGAGGCGCTCGAGCGGCTCGACTCTGCCCGAGCCGCCTAGCCGAGATCGAAACCAGCCAGCGCCGCGTCGACGAGCGCCGGGAGCGTCTCGAGGTTGTAGCCGCCCTCGAGCACGGCAGCGAGGCGGGGGGCCAGTGCGGCGCACCGCCGGGCCATTTCGGTGAAGCCTGCTGCGGTCACCTCCATCTCCGCGAGCGGGTCGTCGACGTGTGCGTCGAAGCCTGCGGACACGAGGACGAGGTCCGGCTCGAACGACCTCACTGCAGGCTCGACCGCTTCGTCGAACATGCGCAAGTAGGCGTCGTCACCCGATCCGGCGGCAAGCGGGAGGTTCAGCGTGTGCTCGTCGCTCGTACCGGGGCCGCCGGTGCCCGGATAGAACGGCCACTGATGTAGCGAGACGAAGAGAACCGAGATGTCCTTTCGGAAGATCGCCTCGGTGCCGTTTCCGTGGTGAACGTCGAAGTCCACGATCGCGACTCGTTCGAGACCGAGCTCGGCTTGCGCGTAGCGGGCTGCGACCGCCACGTTGTTCACGATGCAGAATCCCATCGCCCGGTCCGCGAGTGCGTGGTGACCCGGTGGTCGAACAAGCGCGAACCCCCCGCGATCGACGGCGAGGATCGCGCATCCGGCAGCCAGGCTGGCGGCCTCCCACGTGGTCGGTCCGGCAGGAGTGTCCGCGTCGAGCCGCGCCTGCTCCGTCAGGGCGTCGATGCTGGCGACGTAGCTCGGGACATGGACGCGCTCGATCTGCTCGCGTGTCGCCCGCGGCCCCTCGACGAAGTCGAGATGCCTCTCCAGGAGCTCCAGAAGCCGAGTCGCGCTCTCGGGATGGTGGCCCGTCGGGTGCAGATGCCCGAGGGCGGGATTGATCACCTCGATGACGCGGCCTCCTCGAGCCTCCCGGCGAGCCCGCCGAGCCCGAGCGAGCTTGCGCGCTTGGCAAGCGCCGCCCAATCCGGGTCGATATCTGGAAGCGGCGGAATCGGTGCCGAGCGGTCGAGCGCGGCGAGGCGTCGGTAGAGCCGGAGCGCGTCTGCCTCGGCGACGAAGCGACCCTCGGCGAGCATCTGCTCGAGCGACGAGTATTGAGCGAGCAGGTTCGCGGCGCCCTTCTCTCCGACACCACGAGCTCCGGGAATCCGGTCCGACGGGTCGCCTCGGAGCGCGATGAAGTCCGGGACCTGCTCCGGCTCGACTCCGTAGCGCTCGCGAACCTCCGCGGGGCCGATACGCGCCGGCGCAGAACCGCGAACCGGCTGGAGGACAGTCGTGCGCTCACTCGCGAGCTGGAACGCGTCGCGGTCCGAGGTCGCGACCAGCGCGTGCCCGCCGGCTGCCTCCTCCTTCGCGGCCGCCGCGGCGAGGAAGTCGTCCGCCTCGTATCCGGCTGCCTTGACGCAGACGATCCGTGCCTCCGAGATGAACCCCGGAAGCATGTCGAGCTGCTCGAGGAGCTCCGCCTCGAACTCACGGCCCGCCTGGTAGCCGTCAAAAGCCGTGTGCCGATACGTCGGTACTTCGAGCGTGTCCCACGCGACCACAACGGCCCGCGGCCGTTCTCCCTGCCACAGTCGAAGCAGCATGTTGGTGAATCCCTCGAGCGCGTTGCCAGGCCCGCCGTCCGAGCGTCTGAAGGCCGTCTTCGGAAGCGCGTGGTACGCGCGGTGCGCGAAGGAGTCGCCGTCGACGGCGAGCAGCGGGCGGCTCATGCCAGCGAGCGCTCCAGGCCTTCGATCGCTTCTCGCAAACGGCCGGTCGCGATGCTCGCCGCCTCGGCGAGCGGCGTCTCCGCGAGATCTCCGAGCTCGAGAGCTGTCCCGTACGCGACGCGGATCGGCTCCAGTTTCGCGAGCCGCTCGGTTCCCGAGATCCCCGCAGGCACGAGCGGCACGCCGGCCTCGAGGGCGATGCGCGCTGCGCCCGAGTGCCAACGAGCCTCGTGCTGTTTGCGCAGACCCTTGCTGCGGCGAGTCCCCTCCGGGAACATGACGACGACGTGGCCGACGCGGCAGAGGTCGACCGCTTTCGCGATCGCTTCGTCGTCGGCGAGGCCACGGCGAACCGGGAACGCGCCGCCCGCGGTGATGATCGTGCCGAGTGGGAACCAAAAGAGCTCCGACTTCGCCATGAATCGCAGAAAACGCCGCGGGAAGAGCGGCAGTCCGAGGGGCCAGGGGTCGATGTTCGACCAGTGGTTCGCAGCCAGCACGAGGCCGCCCTCCGCCGGGACGTTTTCCCGCCCGTGAGCCCGCAGTCGGAAGACGATGTTCAGAACCGGCCAGCTCAGCACGGCAATCAAGGTGTAGAGCCAGCTCGGCCGAGGCGGTCGTGCCACGCATCGCAGTATCGCCCGCTCGGCGTGGCGGTCGCGGCGGATCTCATCGCTAAGGTGTCCCGCCGATGGCAACGAGGTTGGTCATCGTCGAGAGCCCTGCGAAAGCGCGGACCATCGCCGGCTACCTCGGCGGCGAGTTCGCCGTGGAGTCGAGCATCGGCCATGTTCGCGACCTCCCCGACCGCGCTTCGGACGTTCCCGAGGCGAAGCGGAAACGCTTCGGCGCGCTGGGTGTCGACGTCGAGCATGCGTTCGAGCCTTTCTACGTCGTCGACCAGGACAAGAAGAAGATCGTCAACGCGCTCAAGAAGAGGCTCACGGACGCCGACGAGCTCCTGCTCGCGACTGACGAGGACCGCGAGGGCGAGGCGATCGCCTGGCATCTCGTCGAGGTCCTGAAGCCGAAGGTCCCGGTTCGGAGGATGGTCTTCCACGAGATCACGCGTGAGGCGATCGAACGCGCGCTCGCGGAGACGAGGGACATCGACGAGCGGCTCGTCGACGCACAGGAAACGCGGCGAATCCTCGACCGGCTCTATGGCTACGAGGTCTCCCCGGTCCTGTGGAAGAAGGTGATGCGGGGGCTCTCCGCAGGCCGTGTGCAGTCTGTCGCGACGCGGCTCGTCGTCGAGCGCGAACGCGAGCGGATCGCGTTCGTCGCCGCCGGCTACTGGGATCTCGTCGCGACGTTCGACCCTGGTTCATTCGAAGCCCGCCTCGTCTCGGTCGACGGTCACCGCGTTGCCCAAGGCCGGGACTTCGCACCCGACGGGACGCTGCACGACGCGAGCCTGCTCCAGTTCGATGAGCCGGCCGCGCGGTCGCTCGCGGCCAGGCTCGAGAACGCCCGCTTCGAGGTCCGGTCGGCCGACGAGAAGCCGTACCGGCGGCGCCCCTCAGCCCCGTTCATGACCTCGACGCTGCAACAGGAAGCGAGCCGCAAGCTCCGCTTCTCCGCGCAGACGACGATGCGGACCGCACAGCGCCTGTATGAGGCTGGACACATCACGTACATGCGGACAGACTCGACGACACTCTCGGAGTCGGCCCTCGAGGCCGCCCGGGCTCAGGTCCGAGAGCTCTTCGGCCCTGACTTCGTCCCCGCAAAGGCCCGTCGCTACGAGCGCAAAGTAAAGAACGCGCAAGAGGCGCACGAGGCGATCCGTCCCGCAGGCGACCGCTTCAAGGCTCCTGACGAGCTGAGAGGAAGCCTGGGACGGGACGAGCTCGCGCTCTACGAGCTCGTGTGGCGGCGGACGCTCGCGTCGCAGATGGAGGATGCGCTCGGTCGCACGCTCAGTCTGCGGATCGGAGCGAAAACCGACGAGGAAGACGTCGAGTTCGGCGCCTCCGGGACCGTCATCACGTTCCGGGGCTTCCTCGCCGCGTACGAGGAGGGTCGCGACGAGCCGTCGGAGGACGAAGACGAGCGGCGTCTCCCCCCGGTGGCCGTCGGCGATCAGCTCGAAGCTGTTTCGCTCGAGCCGGACGGTCATACGACGTCTGCGCCTGCACGTTTCACGGAGGCGACACTCGTGCGTGCTCTGGAGGAGCGCGGCATCGGCCGGCCGTCGACCTATGCAGCGATCCTTTCGACGATCCTCGATCGCGGCTACGTGTTCAAGAAGGGAACGGCGCTCGTACCGACGTTCCTCGCGTTTGCCGTCGTCAATCTGCTCGAGCGCCACTTCGAGCAGCTCGTCGATTTCGACTTCACGGCGCGGATGGAGGACGACCTCGATCGCATCGCGGCAGGCTCCGAGCAGCGCGGCGACTGGCTGCAGCGCTTCTACTTCGGATCCGGAGGCGATCCGGGACTGCATCACCTCGTCACCGAGAACCTGGACGAGATCGACGCGCGCGCCGTCAACTCGATCTCGATTCCCGGTAGCGACGCGGTGGTCCGAGTCGGAAGGTACGGCCCGTACCTCGATCGCAACGGCGACCGCGCGAGCCTGCCGACCGACCTGGCGCCGGACGAGCTCACGGCGGAGAAAGCCGCGGAACTGCTCTCGCAACCGGATGGACGATCTCTCGGACACGACCCAGAGACAGGCCGCGAGCTCGTCGTTCGCTCCGGCCGCTACGGCCCGTACGTCACGGAAGTCCTTCCGGACGACGCGTCGGAGAAGCCCCGCACTGCCTCCCTCTTCTCCTCGATGTCCCCCGAGACCGTCTCCCTCGAGGACGCTCGGAAGCTTCTCTCGCTTCCGCGAGTCATCGGATCGGTCGACGGTGCGGACGTCACGGCCCAGAACGGCCGCTACGGGCCGTACGTCAAGAAGGGTTCCGAGTCCCGCTCGCTCGAGAGCGAGGGTCAGCTCTTCTCGATCACCCTCGAGGAGGCACTCGAGCTCTTCGCCCAGCCTCCCAGGCGACGCGGCCGTCGTGCTACGGCCGGGCCGTTACGCGAGCTCGGGCCCGACCCAGCCACCGGCCGCCCGATCGTGCTCCGCGACGGACGCTTCGGACCGTACGTGACGGACGGCGACACGAACGCGAGCCTGCGCAAAGGAGACGCCGTCGAGGGCGTGACCCCCGAGCGGGCGGCCGAGCTGCTCGCCGAGAAGCGCGCAAAGACCGCGTAAACAACGCGTTAAGCGGGGTTCACTCCGTCCGCCAGATGCGAGATGATCTAACACGCCCGAGGCGAAGACGTCTTAGGTTGCAGTGCTAGCCCGACTGCATGCTAGCCCGATTGCAGTTGCCCCGATCGGCTCCGACGAGTTGCGCCGTGAACCGCCGACGCCTTCGCGACGGAATAATCGAGAGAGGCGCTACCGTTTTCGAGCTTGTGACACCGCCGAACAAGGAATCACCCTGGAAACAACCCAAATGGCCTCATAGACTCAGAGAAGTTTGTTGCTCAGCCGGTTCGTTGCTGGGCAGAACGGAAAGGATCGAAACACCAAGTTGACGCAGAACCAGCTCATCGAATTGTTTGAGTCCGAGCACGTCAAGGCGCTCATCGAGCGCGGCGAAGAGCACGGTGGACACCTCGAGGCGACAGACCTCGAGGCGTTCGTCGTGGAACACGACCTTGGTGAGGAGGAGGCCGAGCTCCTCCAGCGGGAGCTCGAAGCGCATTCGATCGAGATCGGCGCCACCGGTGAGGACGCCGAGGCCGAGAAGGAGTCGGCTGCAAAGGCCCAGTACGAGGCCGAGGCCGTCTCCGGCGCCGCCGACAGCCTGCAGCTGTTCCTCGCGGATGTCGGTCGCCACAAGTTGCTCACCGCGTCCGAAGAGGTCGCGCTCGCGAAGCGGATCGAGCGCGGCGACCCGGTGGCGAAGCGGAAGATGATCGAGTCGAACCTGCGTCTCGTCGTCTCCATCGCCAAGGGTTACCGAGGCCTGGGTGTTCCGTTCCTCGATCTCATTCAGGAGGGCACGCTCGGCCTCAACCGGGCGGTCGAGAAGTTCGACTGGCGCCGCGGCTTCAAGTTCTCGACGTACGCGACCTGGTGGATCCGCCAGTCCGTGCAGCGCGCCGTCGCCAATCACGCGCGGACGATCCGCGTTCCGGTACACGTCGTCGAGCGCCAGCAGAAGCTGTCCCGAGCCGCGCGCCGGCTCGAGGTCGAGCTCGGACGGGAGGCGACGAAGGAGGAGCTCGCCGAGGCGACGGGGCTGCCGATCCAGCACGTCGACGAAGCGCTCGGGGCTGCGCACGCATCCGTCTCCCTCAACCAGACGGTGGGCGCGGACGACGAAGGAGAGCTCGGAGACCTTTTCGCCGATCGCGAGGCGGCCGACCCGTTCGACGAGGCCGAGGAGTCGCTGCGCCGACAGAGCATCCGGCGCGCCCTCGACGCGCTTCCGGAGCGTGAGCGACGGATCCTCGAGCTTCGCTTCGGCTTCGAAGGCGAGCCGTGGACCCTCGAGGCAATCGGTCACGAGCTCGATCTCACGCGCGAGCGCGTTCGTCAGCTCGAGGGCCAGGCGCTGAAGCGTCTCGAGGCCCTGCGTGATCTGGCGGGCCTCGCGGCCTGACGAAGATCTGGCAGGCCTCGCGGCCTGACGAAGATCTGGCGGGCCTCGCGGCCTGACGTAAGACGTCGACCAGCCAACGTAAGGGGGCCGGTCTAGAGCGGGACGGCCTCTCTTACGTCCGGGCCTTCTCCGCAACGTCGCGCGCTTCCGCGTCGTACAGGTGGCACTCCACCTGCACGTCGTCCACATCGAGAAGCCGCGGATCGATCGGATCGTTCCAGGCAAGATCGACGTGGTCGCCGTCGGCGTTCATCCGCCGCACGCCTTTCCAGAACGGCTCTTCGGAATCGTCGCGCTCGAGTCCCTCGAAAAAGCTCAGTAGCTGAGCAGCGGAAGAGCCCTTCGCCGGTTTGAGACGAGCAGTCGTCGCCGGCGCATCCAGGACATCGAGGTCCTCGAACAGGGCCCGCTCGGCGGTGTACTCCCCTTCGGACATATGGGCCCACCGCGTCTCGAGCAGGTCCCGGAGATCCCGGGACTCCCAACGAACAGCCGAGCGGGGGTCTTGCCGCGTCCGGCACCTCGCCTCTCGGCAGATCGCGAGGCGCAGTTCGCCTCGGATCGGGCTCCGGAATCGCCCGCAGCAGTGCCTGCGTATACGGGTGCTTGGGGTCGTCGTAGATCGCCTCGGAGGGCCCGATCTCGACGATCCGGCCGAGGTAGAGGATGGCGATCCGGTCACAGAAGAACTTGGCGGTCGCAAGATCGTGCGTGATGTAGAGGTAGGTGAGACCGAGCTCTCGTTTGAGCTCGAGCATCAGTTCGAGGATCTTGGCGCGCACGCTCATGTCGAGCATCGACACAGGCTCGTCGGCGACGAGCAAGACCGGGTTCAGGATGATCGCCCGCGCGATGACGGCACGCTGCTTCTGACCGCCCGAAAGGTCTGAGGGGTACTTCTCCATGAACTGTTGAGGAGGCGAGAGTCCTACGGTCTCGAGCGCCTCGGCGACTCGCAGCTTGAGCTCCGTGCCTTTCGCCACCTTGTGGATCTGGAGCGGGTGGCCCACCGACTGCTCGATCGTCATCGCCGGATTGAGCGACGCGTGAGGGTCCTGGAAGACGATCTGGATGTCGCGTCGCAACGGGCGAAGCTCGCGCTCGGACATCCGAGCGATGTCGCGACCTTCGAACAGCACACTGCCTTCGGTCGCATGAACGAGGCCCAAGAGCGTTCGTCCAAGAGTGGTCTTCCCACTCCCAGATTCGCCGACGAGACCCAGCACTTCCCCCTTGTGGAGGTCGAGCGAGACGTCGTCGACCGCTTTCACGTAGCCCGCCTCCCGCCCGAGTATCCGAGCGCCGAAGCTGCCCCGGATCGGGTAGTAGGTCTTCAGTCTTCGGATCGAGACGAGAACCGAGTCGTCCGAGGGCGATCCGTCGCTTACCGCCAGCTCGGCCAACGAGACATCGAGGTCAGGCTTCTTCGGCAACCGCGATCTCCTCCCGCTCGAGCTCGGCCGTTCCACCCTCCGGTATCCGATCCTCTGGGCCGTGGAGCCAGCATTGCACCCGCCGATCGGCGTCGATCCGCTTCTCGATCGGATCTGTCGTCGCGCAGACCCACATCGCGCTCGGACACCGCGGGTGAAAGCGACAGCCACGCGGCGGGTCGAGCAAACTCGGAGGCGCCCCAGGGATCGAGTGGAGCTCCGACGTCTCGAGCGAGATCGTCGAGCGCAGGAGCTCGCGCGTATATGGATGCGCCGGGTCGATGAACACGTCGCGCGCGGGGCCCTCCTCGACGATCTTTCCGGCGTACATCACAGCGACGCGATCGCACGACTCCGCCACGATGCCGAGGTTGTGGGTGATCAGGAGCAGAGCGGTTCCGAAGTTCCTTCTCAGATCGGCGAGGATGCTCAGGATCTGCGCCTCGACGATAACGTCGAGCGACGTCGTCGGCTCGTCTGCGATCAGTAGCTTGGGTTGCAGTACGACGGCAAGCGCGATCATGATCCGCTGCCGCATGCCGCCGGAGAACTCGTGCGGGTACTGGCTGAAGCGCGTCGGCGGAATTCCCATTCGGCCGAGCGTCTCGAGGGACCGCCGTCGTATCTCCTTGTCGCCGAGGCTCGGCTCGTGCTGCTCGAGCGTCTCCTTGAAGTGCTCTTCGATCCGCATCAACGGGTTGAGCCTCGTCATCGGTTCCTGAAAGATGAGACCGAGATCGGGCCCTCGAAGTCGCCTGAGCTCCTTGGGGGTCATACCGACGATGTTCCGGCCTCCGTAGATCACCTCTCCATCCGAGGAGGCGCCCTCCGGCAGGAGCCCGAGGATGCCTCGACCCAGGGTGGACTTGCCACAACCAGACTCGCCGACCAGACCGACAACCTCGCCCGCAGCGATGTCGAGCGAGACGCCGTCGACAGCCTGCACCGGGCCCCGCTTCGTGCCGTAGTAGACCCTCAACTCGCGGACGGAGACGACCGGCTCGTTCGTCACGGGCCCTCCGTCTCCGTCTCGATGACCGGGGACGGAGACGACGGCCCGAACTCGACGTTCGTCCTCGCCCTGCGGCGAAGCACGGGGTTGATCGTCTCGTTGAGCCCTTCCCCGAGCAGCGTGAGACCAGTCACGAGGAGCACGATTGCTAGCCCCGGAAAGAGCCCGGTCCACCAGATGCCGGAGGACGCGTCCGAGACCGCTCGGCTGATGTCGTAGCCCCACTCGGCGCCCTGCGTGGGCTGGATCCCGTAGCCCAGGAAGCCGAGCGCAGTGAGAAGGAGAATGGCGTCCGCCGCGTTCAGCGTCGCGAGCGGAGGGACGTTCTGGATGACGTTGAAGAAGACGTACTTTCGGATCACCGTGAAAGGACGCGCGCCCATCGCACGCGCAGCCTCCACGAACGATTCTTCGCGGATGCTGATCACGTGGTTTCGGATGACGCGGAAGTAGAGCGGTATGTACGCAACGGTGATCGCGATGGCTGCCGTGAGAATCCCCTGGCCGACCTTGTCGGAGAGGAGGAACGCGATCACGATCGCGAGGAGCAGGAAGGGAAAGGCGAGCATCGCGTCCATGATCAGCACGAGCACGCGGTCGAGCTTCCCGGCGAAATAACCCGAGATGAGACCGAGTGGGACGCCGATCGAGAGCGACATCACAAGCGAGATGAGGACCACCTTGATCTCCGTCTGGGCACCCCAGATCACGCGCGAGAAAACGTCGTACGACGTCACGGTAGTTCCCATCAGATGCTGGGCGGAGGGAGCGGCGAGCTGAGGGAAGCGCGTGCCTCCCGAGCGGTACTGGTCGAAGTGATACGGCGAGACGAGCGGCGCCAGAAGGGCCATCAGAACGAAGGCCGACGTGATCGCGGCGCCCACCCACAGCATCGTCCGTTGCATTCCTCGAGCCTCCCGGATGGGAGCCACAGCCCGCTGAACGCGCGGAAGGATCGAGCGACGCGTCTCTATTCTGGCGGTCTCCGCGGGGACAGCCATCAATATCTGATCCTTGGATCGATGAACGCACCGACGAAGTCGATGACCACGCTCACGGCGACGACGACGAGAGCGAATACGACGATGATCCCTTGAACCGCCGCGTAATCGCGGTTCTCGATGTACAGCAGGAGCTCGTGCCCGATACCGGGCCAATTGAAGGTGGTTTCCGTCAGGACCGCACCTCCGAGCAGGAGGGCAACCTGGAGGCCGATGATCGTGATCACCGGCACGAGGGCGTTCCTGAACGCGTGATGGTAGACGACGGAGCGCTCGTTGATGCCTCTCGCGCGGGCAGCTTCGATGTAGTCGTCCTTCATCGTCCTGATCACGTTGATGCGGATCAGACGGATGAAGACCCCCGCCGTGACGAGCCCAAGCGTGAATGCCGGGAGAATCATGTGCCTGAGGACGTCCCCGAGCGCAGCCCAGTTGCGGTCGATGATCGCGTCGATCGTGTAGATGTTCGTGTGCGTAGTGAGGGTGGCCTGCGTTAGGGGGCTAGCGCGACCGGAGACTGGCAACCAGCCGAGATAGACACCGAAGAAGAGCTGGGCCATGAGACCGAGGAAGAAGATCGGAGTCGCGTAGATGATGATCCCGAAGAGCCTTCCCCCGCTGTCCACCGGCGTGTCTCTGAAGCGGCCCGCCAGGAGCCCGATCGCGACTCCGACGGTGATCGCGATGATCATCGCGTATAACGTCAGCTCGAGGGTCGCCGTCCCGTTGACTTTGATGATCTCGCTCACCGGCTGCGCCGGATTGATCGCCGTGCCGAAGTTCCCTCTCCCGACATTCCCGAGGTACTGCACGTACTGGACGTAGAGCGGCTTGTCGAAGCCCAGCTTGTGCTTGATCTGGTTGATGACCGCTGGAGGTGCATGCCCCCCGAGCGAAGCGCTCACAGGATCGCCCGGCGCCACCCGCATCAGGAGGAAGACCAAGGTCAGCAAGATCAGCACCATCGGCACGACGAGCGCGAGGCGCGTCAGCGCGTACTGCCTGAGCGACGTTCCCTTGGCGGCCAATCGAGTCTACGTCTCCTGTCGCCCGGCTGCGTTCATGGCTGATCCCGCACCGTAGCCGTTGCGTTGCGGGTCCGAGAGCTCCGAACGATCACGCCCTAGACGAAAGAGGGAGGGGGCGTAGTAAGACGCCCCCTCCCTTCGCCTTTGTGGCTATCGACTACGACTTCGAGATGAGCCAGAACCGCATCTGATAGGCGGCATCCAATGTGCGGTTGACACCCTGAACGTTGTTACGAGAGACAGCGATCATCTTGCCCTGCCAGTAGGGGACGATTGGAACGTCCTTCGCGGACAGCACTTGCGCCTGCCTGATCGCTGCGAGACGAGCAGCCGTCGTCGGTGCCGCGTGCTCCTTGTTGATCAGCGCCGTCATCTTCGGGTCGCTGTACCCGTTGCTGGTGAAGTTGTCGGTCTGGAAGAAGGGCACGATGTAGTCCTCGGCGTCCGGGTAGTCCGGGAACCAGCCAAGCTGAAACGCGTTGTAGGTCCTGCCGAGCGCTCCGCTGTACTGCGCCCACTCCGCCGACTTCAACGTCACCTTGAACAGACCGGACGAGTTCAGCGCCCGCTGGACCTCGGCGTACTCGTCGGCAGACGCATCGCCATAGTGCGAAGGCGTCCACCAGATGTCGGTCTTGACCGGTGTCGTGACGCCGGCGGCCTTCAGGACCGCACGTGCCTTCGCCACGTTCGGCGTGCGCCCGTACGTCGTCGCGAAGATGTCGATGTGGCCCGGTAGACCGGCCGGCACCTGCGAGTAGAGCGGGCTCACCGTCCCGTGATAGACGCGCGTCGCGATCGCCTGCCGCGGCATGAGGTAGGCGAGCGCCTTCCGGACGGCAACGTTGTTGAACGGCGGACGCGTGACGTTGAAGACCATGTACCGAATGACGGTGCCATTCCCCGCATGGACGGTGATGCCCTTGGCCTTGGCCAGCGACGCATACTCCGTCGGCGTGAAGGTCTGGAATGCCATGTCGATCTCGCCCCGCTGGAGTGCCAGTTTCATGGTCGAGGACTTCGAGAAGTAATTGATGATCAGGTTGCTCGTCTTCGGCTGGGGCCCCCAGTAGTTCGGGTTTGCCTGGAGCACGGCCTGCTGGCCCGGAGTGAACTTGACCAGCTTGTACGGGCCGGTTCCGACTTGGGACTCGCTGTTCGCCCTGATCTTGCTGAACGGGTAGAGGTTCTTCTCGACGACGAATCCTGCATTTGTCGCCAGGATCAACGGCCAGGTCGACTGAGATGCCTTGAGCTTGAAGACGACTCCGTAGGTGCCCTTCGTCGAAACGCTCTTGAGGTTGCTCAGCAGCGTGTAGATGCCCTGGTCGCCCTTGATCTTGTTCACACGATCGAAGGACCACTTGACGTCAGCGGAGGTCATGGGCGAGCCGTCCGAGAACTTGACCCCCTTCCTCAATGCACAGGTCCACGTCTTTAGATTCGCCGACGCCTTGCAGCCTGTCGCAAGTACCGGCTGGATCTTGGCGCCGTGTGGGAAGCCGTACAGACCTTGGAACAACGGAAGGTCGAGAGTGAACGAGTCGAAGTCGTACTCGTTCGCAGGGTCGATGTTGACGACTGTGCCAGTCGTCCCATCGATGAGGGTGGTAGCTGACGCACTGTCGGCTCCACTCCGTGCCGCGCCTCCGACGCCGGCCCCGATCACACCCATGACGATTGTGACAGCCGCTGTGAGGGCGCCCAGCCGCCATCTCTTGGTTCCTCGAGTCATCGATTCCCCTTTCTCCATGTATGCGCCCGCGCGGGCGTAACCGTATCTCGTTAGACGTGCGGACGTCGCATTGCGTTTGCGACCTGGTGCCGCACACGAGTCGTCCCCCGTTCGAGCGAGCGGGTGGACGACTCCACTAAAGCGCTATGCGGTGTGCGCCGATACCCCGTTCGTGGACGCCGCTGAGCGTAAGGAGATCCTGAACCGCTACCGCGATCACAGCCGCCGGTTCGAGGCAGCCGCCGCACGGCGCAGCTCACGGAGACACGGCTCGGTCATCCCGTTCACTCCCCCGATCACGCGGGAGATCGGACAGGATCCGACTGCACGGGAGATCGAGGTCCTCCAACACGTGGCCGACGGACTCGTGAATCGCGAGATTGGCGAGCGTCTCTTCCTCTCAGAAGAGACAGTCAAGTCACACGTGAGGCATCTGCTCGCGAAGCTTCAGGCGCGAAGCAGAGCCCACGCCGTAGCGGTCGGCTTCCGGCGTGGGCTCATTGGGTAGTTCCAAGGCCGTCAGCACCCCTTCTCGCCTAGCTAGTTCCCCCAGCAGGCTTACCCCCGAAAGAGGGATGCCCACCCTCGGCGAAGAACGCAGGATGTGACGGCTCTACCAGATCTTTCCGGCCCTTTGCATAGGAGCTCCTAGGTTGGGAACTGACGGCACGCGAATCGTATACCCCATTCGAGGGATGACGCAAGCTGTTCAGCGCGTCCTGACCCACCCACAGGGCCGAACACTCTTGTACGTGGGGGCTCTAGTGGCCGCTGCATCTCTGACGTGCGCGGGGCTGCTTCTCGCCGGATACGGACTCGAGGATCCAATCAGCGTCGTGGCGCTCGCCGCTGCCGCCGCCATAGGGGAGAGAAGCAGCGTCCGCCTGACCAAGAGCGCAGAACAGTCAATCTCGGTTCTTCCAACCCTGCTTGCTGCTGTGCTGTTCGGGCCACTAGCCGCCGCAGCTGTCGGCGGAGCGTCGATGCTTGGCGATCCAGAGCTCACCTCACCTCCGAATCCAGACAGGGCACCGCGTCTCAAATGGGCGACTTATTCCAGTGCGCGGTTCATTAGCGGTGCGGCCACCGGACTTGCGGCACAAGCGGCTATCAACCTCGTGCCGTCTGAGTTTGGAGGGCTGATCGTTGCGAGCCTAATCGGTGCAGTCGTGGGCGAAGTACTCGGCGTCGCTTTCCCTCTGCTTACCGCGGCTGTTCGTGGACGATCTGTATCGGAGGGCGCGCGGACACTGTTGCCGCTCTTGATACTTGTGCCTCCCGTCTATGCACCAACAGCTGCATTGCTCGCATTCATGTACCTCGAGGTGTCGCCATGGACGCTGGCTCTCTTCCTCATTCCGGCGATGGCAGCGCAGCGCCTCTATGGGCTCTACCAAACGGAACGCAATCTTGCCGCCGAGCTCTCCGTGGCGAATGACACGCTCGAACGCGCGAATCTCCAGTTTGCCGCCGCCCTCATCGCTACCCTCGATGCGAGAGACCGATACACGGCGGGCCACTCAGCCGCTGTCGCGATCTACTCCCGTGACATCGCAAAGCGCATGGACCTTCCGGACGAGATCCAGGAGCAGGCGTACCTGTGTGGGCTAGTCCACGACATTGGAAAGATTGGACTGCCTCCTGGTCTTCTCGAGAAGCCGGGAGCCCTGACGCTCGAGGAGCGAAGGCAAATGCAAGAGCACTCGGCGATCGGCGAGCGTATCCTCGCGAACGTCGATGAGTACTCTGAGATCTCGATAATCGTGCGCTTCCATCACGAGCGCATCGACGGTCAGGGCTATCCCGACGGTCTCGCCGGCGAGAGCATTCCACTTGTCTCACGCATCATCGCCGTCGCAGACGCATACAACGCGATGACATCCGACCGTCCGTACCGTGATGCCATGCCCAGCCGTGTTGCGCGGCTCAGGCTCGCCCAAGCGGCGGATAGTCAATTCGAAACTGCCGCCGTTGCAGCGTTTGAAGCGATCCTCGCCGGTGCCGATGAGGAGTACCGGCTTGCGAGACGAGCTGATTTCCAAGCCTTCGTTCACAAGGACGTCGACTCGGCGGCATCCACATTTTCCGCCGTTGCCGACGTGGCTTGACGAGAGCGCTCGAGCGCAGCTTGGATTGCTAGCGCTTTGCGGGAATGAATCCCTAGTTTGTTGTAGATGTGCTGCGCATGGAGCTTGGCCGTCGCCTTGCTGATTACTAGTCGAGCTCACCGTGGCCTGAGCGCCGCGAGGGTCGACGAGTCCGAGTTACACCACCTCAGACGACTTGACTTCGTCGTCGCGCCAGCCCGCAGCGCCGAGTGGTCTCAATAGTTCGTGGTCTCCAACGCGGCGCACCAGATCCATGCGGCGTTGGCCTCCACCGCGTCGAAGCAGAACAACGAGTAGTTCCGGGACCGCGCGGTATGCGGTCACGAGTAAGTCAACCGCCCCTGTGGCAAATGCCTTCTCTTCGAGGTTGGAGACCCAACTCGCGGTCCTTGCATCGTCAAGTTTCAATGAGGTTATGGCTCTAACTGCGGCTGAAAGCACAATCGATTCGACCGCTGGGCTACTTTCGACTGAACTAAGAGTCGCCCGAGCTTCGTCGAGTCTGTCCGCCGCCGCCAAAGCCAAGGCGCGCGAGGCGGTGACTTCTGCGCCTACGGCTGGCACCGTTTCGGGAACATCAGGTAGCGGCAACGCCAGAGCAACTCGATGTAGGCCTTGTTGCGTAAGCAAACGGAGCCGCGCCGCGAACGCGAACAACTCCGCATAATGATTGCGCGTGTCGCGCGCGAGCGCAGCGGCTTCGTCCAGGTAATCAGCAGCGATATTCCATTGCCGCAGTCCGGCCTGCCCCATCGCGGCAGAGACGAGCCCGTACGGCCTCGCGAAGTCGAGTCGGTACTTCTGCGCTGTGTGGAGGAGGGTATTGGCGACTTCCAGTGCGTCCGTATACCGAGCGGCGAGAGCAAGCGCGTTGGCGTAGATGCTCTCAAACCCGGTTTGGATGAGTGGTTCGCCCAGGACCGGTAGGAGCTCCCAAGCTAAATCGCTATCGCCGAGATCGAGCGTTCCTGACCGCATGTCGAAAATGAGCCTGCATGTTGCTGCACGGATGAACTCCCTCGGATCGGAGGTGCTGACACCAACGCTAAGCTCGTTGAGCATCAGGCTAGTCTCGGGAAGATCGAGTTCAACGGCACAAATGACTTGATCCCAAAGGGCTGCTCGGCGTTCCCGGCCATCGGTTGCGGCCGATTCGGCACGCTGATACAAAGCCAATCCTTCCTCTTCTCGCGAGGCCAGATGTGCTGCGCGCCCGGCCACTGACAGCGCCCGGAACGCAAGCTTTCCGTCAACCGCAGCGGCCTCCGCATGAGCTTGAGCCTGCACGTGGCGGCCTTGGCGAAGCGCTGTTTCCGCACGCGCAAGCGAGAACAGGGGCCCACCGATCCCGGACTTGGCTGCGAAGGCGCACCACGACTCGACTGTCGGGAGCCTCGCAGTCTCGAGGAGATCGTCGAGCGCTTCGGCGAGCAAAGCCTCCAGTTCGGAAACGGCATCGCGCTTCGAGACGACGTCGAACGCGGCGCCCCAGTCCCGGCGCGCCTTGTAGTGGGCGAGACAAGTCGCGGTCGCCTCCGCGCAAACGGGTGGAACGCCCCGCTCCTCGAGAAAGGAACGCGCGAGCGGATGTAGCTCGAGACGTTCGTCCCGCTCGACGAGGATCCCGACCTCGAGCGCCGCAGCACAGATCGACTCGGCTTGTCCGTCGCCCAGGAGCTCCGCCGCGAGCTCGCGCTCCATCACCGGAGCGACGGCCAAGAGCGCGAGGCCGTCTCGCACCTCGTCTCCCAATGCATCGAAGACCTCTTCGGCGAAGAACCGGTAGAGCGACTCAGGCACGGTGTCGTCGCTTTCGATCTCGGCAGACGAGACGCTCGCGAGACCGATGACCGCGGGCCACCCGTTTGCAAGGGCGACGAGTCCCGATGCCGACATGCCGCTCCAGTCCGCGAGCACTTCGGCGGCCTCCTGGTTGTCCATCGCGAGCGCCGTCTGGTTTATCTCGAAGACGTCGCCGTAGAGAATGCTCCTGGCGGTGACCCAGGATGGCCGCTGCCGGGTGGTAAGGAGAAGTTGAAGCGGGCAGCTTGCGAGCAAGTCGGCGACGAACGCTTCGGCCTGCGAGGCGCCGACGATCTCCTGGTAGTCGTCGATGACGAGCCACGCTTCGCGCGGCCACTCGGCGAGATCCTCGCTGAGGATTTCGGCGAGGACCGCGACGTTCCCCGCTGCAGCCGAGATGGCGCGCATGTGCTCACGAAGTCGCGACTCGCATCCCTCGACGATGGTGGACGCCGAACGCGCAACACCGAGCGCGAGCGCGGCGACATCCACCGACGAGCTTCGCGCCGTGTACCACGCCGATCTGCGACCTCCGCGTGTGACCCATTGCTCGGCGAGCGTGGTCTTACCGTAGCCTGCGGCGGCGAACAGGGTGCGCACACGAGCCGTCGATTCGTCGAGCAGAGTCAGCAGGCGTGGACGCTCGATGATGCGGCTCCGCTGGAGAGTGCGCATATTCCGGACCGTGGCCGTCATCCCCCTCCCTGGCGGATGATCTCGCGGCCGCTCCGACCCTAACAGGCTCCTCTCACTCGGACCGAGCGCCCATGGCCCTGGTTTCTCGTCAGCGCGATCCGGCCCGGAGAGCCCAGCCGTACGTGATCGACAGTGGGTCCTCGCCCGTGAGCAGCCTGAACGCGATCGGGATCTGGCGCCTGCGCCTGACACCGAGCTTCTGCCGCAGCACGTCACAGTGGGCCTTCGCAGTTCGCGGCGAGATTCCGAGCCGTGCGCCGACCTCGTCGTTCGAGCAACCCGCTGCGATCAGAGCGACCACTTCCCGCTGGCGCGCCGTAATGGGCGCCGCCTTCTTCTCCGTGCCCAGCTCGATCATGGCTCCGAGGCTACTCCCTCGTTCGAGGGACGACCATTCGTCGCGGGGTGTAAACGAGGGTGTATCTGAGGCCGGCGCTGGTTGCCTCGCGAACGACAGAGAGGTCGGAGTATCGTTGTCCAAGGTCAGCGCCGCCCGGTCCCGATGCCGATCAAGCGAGAGCGCATACCTCACGTCGACGATCCGCTCGCCGTCGGCAAGCGTCTCGTCGGAGCGCGCGAGGCGCAGGGTCTCAGCCAGCGGGACCTTGCATTTCCGGGCTGCAGCGCCGCGTACATCTCTCGAATCGAGAGGGGCGAACGGGTCCCGTCCCTCCAGGTCTTGCGTGAGCTCGCCGCGCGTTGCGCCGTGAGCGAAGCTCACCTCGCGTGGGGAAAGAGACAGCGGCTCGACCTCGACGTCGTCGAGCGGATGAGAGACGTCGAAGCCGCGGCGGCCTCCGGCTCGAAAGCGCAGCGAGCTGCAGCGTATACAGCCCTGGCGAAGGCTGCGAACAAGGCCGGGCGGGCGCTCAAGGCATAGCTCGACCGGCCCTCATCGGCACACTGTCGTTTCCGTGGCAGCGATGAGGCCCACAGTCCAGGGACGCCCGACCTGGCTCAAGATGGCACTCGCACTGGGCATCGGCGTGGCCGCCGCGGCGGTGCTCGTGATCGGAAGCCAAGTCTTGCGTGGCACGAAGAGCACCCCCGGGGTCGTTCCGCGTCCCGTCGTGAATCTCACCGGCATTCCGGAAAACGGCACCGTGCTCGGGAAGCCGTCGGCGAAGGTCAGCCTGATCGAGTTCGCAGACCAGCAATGCCCGGGCTGCCGCTACTACACGCTGAACGTCTTCCCGATCCTCGTCAACGACTTCGTCCGCCGAGGGAAGGTGAAGATGGAGTACCAAGGATTCCCGTTCATCGGGCCGGACTCCGTCAAAGGGCTCCGGTTCCTGCTGGCGGCGGCCAAGCAAAACAGGCTCTGGCAGCTGCAAGAGGCTCTCTACCGCTACCAGGGCCGGGAGAACAGCGGCTGGATCACAGACGAGCTCGTTCGGACGCTCGCCGCGAAGATCCCCGCCCTCGACGTCGGCAAGCTCTTCGCTGACGCCGGCAGCACGGCGATCACGAAGGAGGCGAGCGGCGCGGAGCAGAAGTCCGGGAACGAGATGTCGAAGTACGTCGACCAGCTCCAGACGCCGACCTTCCTCGTGAAGATCGACGACCAGAAGCCGTACTACGTCAACGTCGCTTTCGATGCGACCGCGTTCCGCGCGGCTCTTGACGACGCGCTCAAGGATTGAGCGACAGGACCCTGCGCCTGATCGGGGCCGCCGTCGCTCTCGCAGGCGTCGGCGTGGCCGGATATCTCACCTGGGCGCACTACTCGAATGCGACGGTCGTGTGCGTTCGTGGCGGCGGGTGCGAGACGGTACAGCAATCTTCGTATGCCGAGATCGCCGGCGTCCCCGTCGCTCTGCTTGGGCTCCTTTCCTACTCCGCGGTAACGGCACTCATCGCGTCGGACTCGGGAAACGCGCGGCTCGGCGCGGCGACGCTCGCATGCATCGGGGTGCTCTTCAGCGGCTACCTGCTCGTGCTTCAGCTCTTCGTCATCCACGCACTCTGTATTTGGTGCGTTGCGAACGACGTCGTCATCGCGCCGGCACTCGCGCTCGTGACGGGGCTTCGGCTGCGCGGCTCTCCCGCTTAGGTCATCGGGACTTGCCGAAGAACTTTCGGCGCGACGCGATCGAGGATCTCGGTCAAGCTTTCGCCAGTGCACGTGATCCCGTGGTTTCGGAGCCCGATGACGGCTTGAGCCGGATCGGGCTCGAGCGCGACGAGATCGGAGACCGCCACGGCCAGCTCTTGCGTCCCGCACGGGTAGTTCACGTCGGTCGCGGCGATGCCCTCCATCCAGGCGTGCATGTGCAGGATCGCGCCGACGTCGGGATGGGCCCGGTAGATCATCCAATGCTCGATCGCATCGACCGAGACGCGTCGCGGCTCGATACCCGGTGGAACGCTGAGGACGATGACTCCGCGCTCGTCGTCGAAGTTCTTGACCATGAGGAGATCACGGCCGACGGTCTCGAGCTGAGACTTGTCGACGCCGCTCGCGCTCATCCAGAAGCGCGTCTCGTCCTTGCGGGCGGAGAGATTCCCGTATGAAAGGCCGCCCACGCTGTAGAGACGCATGACATGCCGGAGGTCGCGTCCCGAGAGGTACTCCTCGACCGGAAACGGCGACGGAAGGAGATCGAGCTCGTCGAGCCGGCGTCCGGCGGCCGCGATGTCCTCGGTGATCTCGTCGCCGTCCCAGAGCTCAGGCTCGAGATCCGGCACCCACTCGTTGTCGATCACGAGCCGCGACGTCGCGAGAGGCTCGAGTCGCTCGTAGATCTCCGCCGGGTCGTCGGGAACGTGGTACGTGCCTCGCTCCATCGTGGTGAACCAGACTCCTGCGCCGGGGATGCGGAGAAGCACGACGTTCGAGAGTGTCCTCACGAGCATCGGGTAGCTCGCCTTGAGCACGTCGGCGGGCGTCTCCGGAAGCTCGTAGAACGCGGCCGAATACGTGCCGCGCGAGGAACGGCGAAACGCTTTCGGATCGGCCGGATCGAACATGTTGAGGACGAAATCCGCCTCCGCGACGTCGGTGACCGGCTGGAAGCCATCCTGCTCGAACTGCTTCCCGATCCCCTGCACCCAGGCCTCGTGGGCCGGCGAGGTCGCTGTGCCCCAGATCGCGTACTTGCGCACGGTGCGAGTGTAGTCCGAGGAGGGATCAACGGAAGAGATCGCGATCGCGGGGCATCAACAGATCGGCACCACTCCCGTCGCCCGAGATGCGCACTCCGCGGACGATCGCGGCCGGAATGCCGTCGGTCTTGCCCATGACGAGCTCGGCCGCGCCTGCGAGCTCGTCGGCGACCGCGATCTGCGTCGCGTGGAGCTCGTATCCGACCGAGTCGCGTTCGCCTGCGAGGTCGAGGACGGGAGCAAGACCCGACACGCCCAGCGCGACGTCGGTCGTGCCCTGGCGCCAGGGGCGGCCGAACGAGTCGCTGACGATCACCGCGACATCGATACCTGATCGATCTGAAATCGCCGCGCGGAGGCAGCGAGCGGAGGCGTCCGGATCGCGCGGAAGGAGCACAACGGTGTCGGGCTGCCCCGCGTTCGACGAGTCGACACCCGCGGACGCGCAGACGAAACCATGCTGGGTCTCGGCGATGACGAGAGGAGGCCGAGAGCGAACGATCGTGCGGCTCTCGCGCAGGATCACCTCCATGCGGCGTGGATCGCCGTCTCCCGCGAGCTCGCGGGCCTCATTCGAAGGCTCGACGTCGGCAAGCAGCACCACGTTTCCCTCGACCTTCGAGACGGCCTTCTGCGCAACGACGACGACATCTCTGGTCTGGAACCCGCCGATCTGACTTGCGGAATCGACGAGCCGCCTCGCGAGGTCGTCTCCCTCGGCGAGTTCGGGAATGCCACCGAGCGGAATCACCCGCATCTCCGCGGTCACGGGAGCCCTGTGATCCTCACTCCAGCATTGCCGCGATAGCGCTTGTTGAGGTTGACGATGACCGCGGTGAGACCCTCGAGAGCTCGCGCGCTCTCGAGCGGCCCTGCGTCGAATGCACGCCCGGACGTGATCCGCTCCGCGAGCCCGAGCGCCAGCTCCTTCGCCGTGCTGTCGTCCCCGCACACGAGGGCATCTTCGTCGGGTTGGTGCTCGCCGCCGAGCTTCGGCGCCGCCAGGGAGTGCAGGCCGGCGACAACTGGGCCGGCGAGCTCGGTCTGGAGCTGCTCGGCAAGTGACAGGGGCTCCGACCTCGGCAAGACTCCCCGTGTGGTGAAGTCGAGCTCGGAAGCGACCGAGAGCACAGGCGTCGAGCCGATCGCCATCCTGAGCTCTCGTGCCGTGACGAGAGCGGCTTCTGCCTTCGTCGCCAGAACGACGAGATCCGCGGAACCCACGGCCTCCGCATTGGTTGCCCCTTCCACGCCGAGCTCGGCTGCCGCCTTCGAGGCGCGGTCCCGATCGCGAGACCCGAGCACGACGTCGTAGCCGGCCTCCTCGAGTCGCGTGGCGAGCGCCCGGCCGAACGGACCGGTACCGCCCACGATCGCTACACGCACGCATTCTCCAGGACCACCTCGGCGAGCCTCTGGGCGGCCGCGCCGTCGGTCATCAGGGTCTGCGCGACCACGAGCTCGACCGGCGCCTCCGCCGGTGCGTCTGCTTCGTCGATGACGAGCTTGTCGACGAGTCCCTCGTAACAGGCCGCGACGTGTGCCGGCGTCGTCCCGCCTCCCATGCGCGAGAGCATACGATCGGCCGGGCCTTTCACCGCCCGGCCGCCGATCAACGGGCTCACTCCCACACAGCGCACGCGGCGCTGCTCGATGCTCTCGCGGAGACCTGGAACGGCGAGGATCGGCCCGATCGAGACGAACGGGTTGCTGGGAGCGATGAGGATCGCGTCCGCCTCCGCGAGCGCGTCGCGCACGCGCGGTGCAGGTCGCGCGGAGTGGGCGCCGTCGAAGACCACCGCGTCGACCTCGTCGACGTGACCGCGCGCGACGAACCACTCTTGAAAGGAAAACGTCCCGGCTGGAGTGACGACGTGCGTTCGCAGCGGGTCGTCGCTCGCTGGAAGCAATTCGACCCGTAAACCCGCTTCGGCGACGAGGCGAGCCGTCACCTCCGAAAGGCTCGCTCCCTCGCGCAGAGCCCGGGTGCGGACGAGATGGAGGCCGAGGTCGAGGTCACCGATCCTGAACCAGTCCTCACCGCCCCACTCGGCCGCGGCAGCGAGCGCGTTCCATGTCTCGCCCGCCCTCCCCCAGCCGCGCTCGTCGTCACTCAGCCCGGCGAGCGTATAGAGGATGCTGTCGAGGTCCGGTGAGACAGCGAGCCCGAGAACCTCGAGGTCGTCTCCGACGTTGCCGATGATCGTGAGCTCGTCGGGGCCCAGGGCGGCTTTGAGCCCGCGCGCGAAGCGAGCGCCTCCGACGCCGCCCGACAGCACCACGATCCTCACGCAGGAACGGAGAGGAGGCCGCGGGTTCTCGGACCGAGGGGGAGAGCGAGGCGCTGGAGATCGGACTCAGTGTCGACGTCAGCCTCCAGCTCCGGAATCCGCGCGGTGACGAAGGGAGCGTGCGCGCGGAACCGCGCCGCGCTCCCGGGTCCGTAGAGAGGGGCGAACAGTGCTGGCTCCGGAAGCGAAAGCGCATTGGTGGTGCCGTCCGCAGCCTCGACGAGCGCGAGACCGAAATCCGCGAGCCGCCGGATCGCGGCGGGCGTGGCGCAAGGCAAGTCTGCGTTCACGACGAGAGCGTGATCGTCCACGCCGTCGAGTCCGGCGCCCACCGCGGCGCCGAGACCCGCACCCGGATCACGGATGATTCGGACGCCGCGAGGGGCGACGTACGCGTCGTCGGTGACGACTGCCACCGGTCCGACCTCGAGCGCGGCGGCGACCATGTCTCCGAGCATCGCGAGCGCCGCAGCGGCGCGAATCGCCGCCGGCAGACGCCTCTTCGCGTCACCGCGGTACGGCACGACGATGGTCGGCACCAGCCGAAGGCTAGATGCTCGTCAGGCGGCGCTGGTGGAGGCGTCGGCGGCACCGGCGCCCGGGCCCGAGGTCGCCCACTCGTGGACGTCGAACCAGTGTGTCCCCCGGAGCGCATCGCCCACCTTTGGGTCGGTGTGCGCCGGGTTGAAGACGTGGTGGTCGAGGTCGCAACAGATCTCGACCTCGGTGAGGGAGACGTGCTTGAACCGCGCGAGGGCGTCGGCAGGCAGCTGCGCCTCGGCGACGGAGTAGTGCTTGAACTGGAGGTCCGGGTCGAGCTCCATCAGCGCGGGCCAGTCGGGGCAGGTGCGAGCGCTCACGGGCGGCTTTCTGGCCCGTGAGCGCGGGGAAGGGCGCGGGGAACCGGGAGGTTCCGCGCGTTCTCGAGAAGAAGGGGGATGCACGGGGGAAACATGGTTTCCCCCGTGACGCGAGTCGAAGGCGAACGCGCGCTCACGGGGTAGGTGTCTTCGCCTCGATCATCCAGCTCCCTTCAAAGCGCACGACACCACGTTCGTCATCCCCGGGATAGACGATGAAGACGAGCGCGTCATCCAACCAGTGATAGAGGCGTTCGCCGCTCTCGTCCGTTAAGCCGAGACGAAGGTGAAAACGGCCCTCGGCGAGCGGGAGCGAGCCGATCTCGAACCGGACCGTCTGCTCGTGCGGTCCGTCCGTCCATCCGAGCGTCCCGAGCTCGACCGACTCGCCCGCGACGAGCGTCGCGGCGTCGTCGCGGAGCTCGAGCTGGAGTCGCGGAGGAGCGACCCCGCGGGCTGCGGCGGCCCGCACGCGGAGCACGAACGCCTCGCCGGAGAGGAACTGCAGCCGCTCCTCGCCCTCGCCGCCGAGGAGCGAGGCTGCGACGATCGTCGCCTCTCCCGAGCCCCACTCGCGGAGCCCGGCACCTCTCTCGGCGGGATCGATCTCGTCCGCGAGAGCACGCCGGTAGCGTGAGACCGCCTCGCGCGTCGGGCCGTCGAAGGAGACCCGGCCGGATTCGAGCAGCACCGAACGCTCGCATAGGCGTTCGACCGCCGCGGCGTCGTGCGAGACGAACACGATCGTCCCGCCCGCCTGCTTGAACTGAAAGATCCGGCCGAAGCACTTTCGCTGGAAGGCCTCGTCTCCGACGGCGAAGACCTCGTCGAGAAGAAGGATGTCCGCCTCGAGAAACGCGGCGATCGCAAAACCCAGGCGCATGGTCATTCCAGACGAGTACGTCCTCACCTGCCGGTCGATCGCGTGCTCGAGCTCGGCGAAGGCGACGATCTCGTCGAACCGCTCGCGTATCTCCGCGCGCCGCAGGCCCTGGATTGCGCCGTTCAGGAAGACGTTCTCGCGGCCGGTGAAGTCCGGATGGAAACCGGCACCGAGCTCGAGCAGGGACCCGATCCGCCCTCCCGTCCGGACGCGACCGCTCGTCGGCTTGATGATCCCCGCGACAAGCCGGAGGAGGGTCGTCTTGCCCGACCCGTTGCGGCCGATCAACCCCACTGCATCACCCCGTCTGACCGTGACGGACACGTCGCGGAGCGCCCAGATGTCGATCGGCTCGCTGCGCCCGCGCAGGACGAACAGGTCCTTCAGCGTACGCGCCTCCTGTGCCCGGACGCGAAAGCGGCGGGACGCGTTCTCGACGCTGATCTCGCCGTCCGGCACATTCCTAGACTAGCCCTGGAAATGGACCGCGTCGGGGAGCATTTCGTGCCTGCAGGACCGCTCGCAGTCCGCTGGCTCGCCTACGAGCTCGACGAGGTGCGCGCCGGTGTCTCGGCGCGCGCACGGCTCCGGCTCGAGAACGCCGGAACCGCGCCGTGGCGCTCCGGCGAGCGGGAGGGTGTCCATCTCTCCTACCACTGGCTCGACCCGCTCGGGAACCCGATCCTCTGGGACGGCGTTCGCACGCCGCTCGACGACGTCGTCCACCCAGGCGAGACGGTCGAGCTCGACGCGGACGTGCTCGCCCCCCGACCTCCAGGCGGCTATCGGCTCGCGTTCGACCTGGTCGAGGAGCACAAGTTCTGGTTTCAGGAACTCGGGTCGACGGCGCTCGATCTCCCGGTCGAGGTCCGACCCCGAATCGACGAGCGGCGGCTGAAGGTTCTCATTCAGGGAGGCGACGACCCCGAGACCCGGGCGGCGCTCGCCGCCCAGGAGGAGTCACTCGTCGAAGAGGACGCGGTGGCGGTGGCGCATCTGGTCGCCGGCGCGGCTCCGGCTCCAGACTGGTCGCGCCTGCTCCTGAACGCACACGCAGAAGGATGGCCGGCAGTCGGCGGTGCGGTCGAGCCGACGGGGGGGCTCGCTTCACACGCGGAACGGCGGCGACTCGCCGCGTGGGCGCCCGGAGGTGGGCGCAACCCACGCTTCCCGGGCCCGCTCCTCTTCCCCTCGCTCCTCGACGGCCTCGAGCCGGAGACCTACGAAGGCTTGCCTGCCTATTCCGGCTCGGAGTCGCTCTTCGAGGGTCGCGCCGTCGTCAGACTTCGACGGCGATCCGGTCGTCGGACCGGCTGAAGACGAACGCGCCCAGGGCAAGAGCGACGACCGCCGCGACGGCCGTGTAGATGGTGTCGGCAGCGGGCGGAGCGGTTCCGAAGAAGAGCGGCGCGCGGAGCGCTTCGATCGGAGGGGTCAGGAAGTTCAGCCAGTGGACGGCGAACTCGAGCTCGGGATGCGAGTCCGCGCCCGGGAGCTGGTCGAGCCCGTAGAGCACCGGCGTGAGAAAGAACCAGGGCAGGAGCAGCGCGGCGATGAGATGCTCGACGTCGCGGTAGAGCGCGTTCAGGGACGCGAGCGCCAGCGACACCCCGCTCACGAGCAGGACGAACAGCCCTCCAAGCGGCAGCGCAAGCCACACGGTCCCCCTCGAGCCCGGCAGGAACACCAGGGCGAGAACCATGACCACGCCGAGCATCACGACGAAGGCGACGAGCTGTGTTCCCACGACGGCGAGCGGAACGAGCTGGCGCGGGAAACGCACCTTCCGGATGAGATTCGCGTTCTCGACCAGGCTTCGTGACGATGACTGGAGCGAGGTCGCGAAGAACACCCAGGCCGGCAAGCCGCAGAGCAGGAAGAGCCAGTAGCGGTCGACGTTCGCGACGCTCGCCTTCCAGAGCAACGAGAAGACGGCGACGTACACCGCCATCAGGATCAGCGGGTTGGCGAGCGTCCACGCGAGCCCGAGGAACGACCCCTTGTACTTCGCACGCAGGTCGCGCCGGAAGAGGCTCCCGAAGAGCTCGCGGTAGTGGAAGAGATCGGTGTAGACCGTCACTCGGGTGCAGCAAGTGTAGGTCGCACCCCAGCGAGATCGTCCGAGGCAGCTGCGAAAGCGGGGCTGCACCCGGACGGCGGCTGGATGCTCGACTACCCTTTTCGGGTCGTGGAAGCGGTCGTCGTGGTTGCCGCGTTGCCCGTCACCGTGGCGGTTCTCTGGTTGCTCCTGCGGACGCCGGCGGGCAGCCGGCTGGTCGCGGTGCCGAACGAGAAGCGCTGGCACGAGCGGGAGACGCCAACCTTCGGAGGGATCGGGATCTTCGCGGGATTTGCAGCCGGGATCGCGGCGGCGCTTGCCACGGGCGCGATCGAGTGGAGCAGCGAGCTCGGCGGCATCCTCGGAGGCGTCGCGCTCCTCTTCGCCGCGGGTCTCGTCGACGACCTCTGGCACTTGAACCCGCTGGCGAAGCTCGCGCTGCAGATCGGAGCGGCCGTCGTCGTCCTCGCGAGCGGCCTCGAGGTCGAGATCGTCGGCAACGAGGTGCTCGCGTGGGGGATCGGGATCCTCTGGCTCGTCGGGATCACGAACGCGTTCAACCTCCTCGACAACATGGACGGGCTGGCGGCGACGCTCGCGGCGATCGCGTGCGGCTACTTCGCGATCGACGCGATGACGGAGCACCCGAACGACACGGTGCGGGTCCTCGCGCTGGCACTCGGCGTTGCGGCCGCCGGGTTTCTCCCGTTCAACCTCCGCCCCGGGCGCGGAGCACACGTCTTCATGGGCGACTCCGGAAGCCAGGTGCTCGGCTTCGGGCTCGCCTCGCTCGCGCTCGCGTCGAGCTGGACGGTCGCCGGGACGACCTTCGCCACCGTACTCCTCCCCCTGCTGATCCTGGCGGTTCCGATCCTGGACACGACGCTCGTCACGACGATGAGGCTCGCGCAACGGCGCCCGGTCACGAGAGGCGGGCGGGACCACAGCTCACATCGGCTCGTCTACTACGGACTCTCAGAGGCGAAGGCTGTCCTCTTGCTCGCCCTCGTCGCCGCCGCCGTCGGCGCCACCGCTCTCGCCTACAACGTCCTCGACAACGCACGGCTCACCGCGGTCGGTGTGCTCTTGACCTTCGTTCTGCTCGTTCAGTTCGGGAGCTTCCTCAGCGACCTCGAAGAACGCTCCCGTTCGGGCCGAGAAGGGCCGCCACCGTCTCTCTGGCGCGCTGTCGTCTTCGAGCCCCGTCGCCTGGTCGAGGTCGTCGCCGACTTCGTGCTCATCTGCGGCTCGTTCCTCGCCGCCTACGTCCTCGTGGTGGGCACCTTCGGAACGCCGTACGAGCGCTCGGTCTTCCTTTCGCTGCTCCCGATTCTGCTGGGCGCCCGCTACGTCTTCTTCGTGGCGCTCGGGGTCTACCGGAGAGTCTGGCGCTTCGCGACCGCGCGGGATGTCGTCCCGATCGCAGTCGCTTGCGGCGCCTCGGCCGTCGTCGCGTACGCGATCCTGGTCGCTCTCCGGCCGATCGGCCCGTTCCCGGCGGTCGAAGTGCTCACCGTGGACGCCATCCTCTGCACCCTCCTGGTCGGAGGCTCGCGGCTGACGCTGCGGCTGATTCCCGAGGCGCGTGCGCTTCGGAGCCCGCGGCGCCGTGTCCTCCTCGTCGGAGCCGGACGCTCCGGACGTTCCCTCGTCCGTGAGCTCCACGACGGACACGAGGTCCGAGT
>VAWZ01000107.1:3873-12281 GCA_005888365.1 Actinomycetota bacterium | reverse complement strand
TACAGCTCGGTCGCGATCCGGAGGTAGAGGTCGGTGTCGAGCTCGCTCGAGTGGGTCACGAACGGAAGCGCGAACGCACCCCCGTACCGCGGTTGCAGCAACGGAGTCTCGACCTCGACGAAGCCCTCCTCGTCGAGGTAGCTTCGGATCGCACTCACGATGCGAGAGCGAAGGACGAAGTCGGCGCGAGCGCCCTCGTTCATCAGCAGGTCGAGGTACCGCTTGCGATAGCGCTGCTCCACGTCGGTCAACCCGTGGAAGGTGTCCGGAAGCGGGCTCCGGTTCCGGGCGAGCGGCACGACCTCGTCCGCGAAAAGCGAAGGCTCGCCGCGCCTCGATTTCCCGGCGCCGCCCGCGGCGCCGACGACGTCGCCGAGATGGACGTCGATCGCCCCGGTGCGACTCGTGTCGCAGATCAGCTGGATGCGTCCGGACGCGTCCACGAGGTCGAGGAACACGAGCTTCCCCATCTCCCGCCGGGCCATGACCCGCCCGGCGATGCGACGACTGGCATCCCCCTCTCCCCCTGCTTCGAGCTGCTCGGACTCCGCGCGCACCGCGGAGACCGCATCACGGTCCGGGAACCGTTTCGGAGCCTGCATCGCGGGCGAGTCTACGGGCGCTCTCATCGGAACGCGGTCGACACTCGCCTCCCGGACCGCGGGACTCGAACGCGAGAGCCTGGCGCCGGCTAGAGAGTCTGGCTCCCGCCGAAGCGCTGCCGCACCTCGAGCGGAATGAGCGGCCTCTCGGCGCGCGTCTTGATTTCCTGCACGACCCACGTTGTTGCCGTCGGGGTCACTGAACCCGAAGAACGTGCCGCCATCGCGCTCGTCGAAGACAGTGATCTCGCTCACCTCGCGCCGCGCGCGAGCAACTCCTCCCGGGCCGCGACCACGTCCGCGACGACAAGCTGAAGACTCCGCATCGACGCCGGCGCCATCTGGTTCTGTGCGGGCAGATCGCCGAACACGATCGAACAGCCCGAGCCGGGCAGCGTGAGCTGAACGACGTGCATGTGCTCGTTCGTGGTGTCGCGATCGATTGGAAGCCGACCTTGTCCCAGTAGAAGGCGACCGAGCGGTCGATGTCGCTCACGGGAAGCACGACGACCTCGAGGGTCCAGTCCATGCGAACGTCTCGCCCGTCAGGCGGCCTTGATCTCCATGATCTTGAACTTGAGCTTCGTCCCGCGCGGAGTCGCGACCTCGACGGTCTCGCCCTTCTTCCGGCCCATGATCGCCTTGCCGACCGGGGATTCGTTCGATAGCTTGCGATCCGCGGGGTTCGCCTCCGCCGAGCCGACGATGAAGTACTCGATCGTCTCCTTGGCGTCGAGGTCGCGCAACCGGACGACGGAGCCGACCGAGACGACGCTCGTGTCGACTCGCTTCGTGTCGATCACGCGCGCGTCCGCAAGACGCTCCTCGAGCTGGGCGATGCGATGCTCGAGCATCATCTGCTCGTTCTTCGCGTCGTCGTACTCGGCGTTCTCCGCGATCTCGCCGAACTCGCGAGCGGCGGCGATCCGCTCGGCGATCTCGCGACGCTTGTCGGTCCGCAGGTAGTCGAGCTCACGCTTCAGGTGCTCGTACCCTGCAGGAGTCAGGATCACATCCTTCACGTACAACCCCCAGGAAAGAACTCCAGAAAGACAGCCCAGAGACGGGATGGCGGGGCCCGCAGGCCCCGTCGAACGGCTCGCAATGGTAGCGGCGGCCGTCGACCCTCGTCAACAGAGCGCAACTAACATCGCCACGGTGCAGATCGACCTGCGAGCGCCGTGGCACATCGGACCCGTCGAGGTGCCCACACGCCTCGTCCTCGCGCCCATGGCCGGGGTGAGCGTGCAGGCCTTCCGGCGTCAGGGGCGACGCTACGGGGCCGGGCTGGTCTGCTCGGAGATGGTCAGCTGCGCCGGAATCGAGCATCGGAACGAGCGAACGCTCGGCTACCTGCGAGTCGCCGCCGACGAGCATCCGCTGGCGATCCAGCTCTTCGGCTCGGACCCGGGCGCGATGGCCGACGCCGCGCGCATGGTCGAGGCCGTAGGCGCCGACATCGTCGACCTCAACTTCGGCTGCCCGGTGAAGAAGGTGACGCGGACCGGCGCCGGGGCGACGCTGCTCGAGAATCGCGAGCTTGCCCCAAGGATCGTCGAATCGGTGGCCGAGGCCGTCGACGTCCCGGTGACGGTGAAGCTGCGACGTGGCCTCGAGAACAGCTCGCGAGCGTGTCTCGACCTCGGGCCGCGGCTCGTCGAGGCGGGCGCCGCGTCGCTGACCCTCCATCCGCGATCCGCAGTTCAGATGTACCCCGGGGAGGCAGACCACTCCCTGACGGCCGAGCTCGTGTCCCTCGTCGACGTCCCGATCGTGGCGTCGGGTGACGTGACGTCGCATGCGAAGGCGCGAGCCGTGCTGGAAGCGACGGGGGCCGCGGCGGTCATGGTCGGCCGGGGCGCGCAGGGAAACCCGTGGGCCCTGCGGGAGATCGTCGACGGAGGACGCGGAGAGCCGAGCCGGGAGGAGGTTGCCGCCGAGCTCGTGGTCTTCATCCGCGAGGCAGTGCGAGAGCTCGGCGAGCGCCGCGCCTCGAGCTTCCTGAAGAAGTTCTACGGCTGGTACCTCGGGCGGGGGCGCTTCCCCCGGCCGTTCAAGCAGGAGCTCGTTCAGCTCGACTCGACCGAAGAGGTCGAGCGCCGTCTGTTCGCCGCGGCGCCCCGTGCGAGCGTACTCGTCGAGCAGCTCGAAGCGGAGGTGCCCAGCGGGGGCGAGATGACTCTCGAGCTTCCCGTTTCCATCTACGGGGGCGGCTAGTCTTTCGAGCCGGCGAGCGCGGTTGCGACCCCGAGCCCTAGGTACACGCTGCCCGCGACGTAGCGCTGCACGCGCAGGAAGCGGCGGGAGCCGCGCAGGAGCCCACCGGCCGTCCCGGCAACGAGCGCCCACAGGGAGTCCGTGACGAGCCCGAGCCCCGCGAACAGGAGCCCGAGAAACGCGATCTGGAGCGCCGGATGGGGCGCGTTCTGGTCGACGAACTGGGGCAGAAAGGCCAGGAAGAAGAGTGCCGTCTTCGGGTTCAGTACGTTGACCACGATTCCCTGCGCGAATACCCGGCGAAGCCGCCGCTCGCCCCCAACCGGTACGTCGGCCTCGGCGTGTCCGGAGAAGAGGGTCCACAGGCCGAGCGCGACGAGATAGACGGCCCCCGCGATCTTGACCGCGGTGAACGCGACCGCCGAGGAGAGGATCAACGCCGAGAGCCCGGCCGTTGCGGCCGCGATGTGGACGAGCGTCCCGGTGTGGATCCCGAGCACCGAGGCCAGCCCGGCACGCCGGCCCTGGTGCACGGAGCGAGTGACAACGTACAGCACGGCCGGGCCCGGGACGACGAGCAGCGCGAGCGCGGCGACGACGAAGAGCGCGAGCCGGCCCGGGTCCGGGATCATTTGTTGAGCTCCCAGACGAGCCGGAGGCCCTCGAGTGTGAGGAACCCGTCGACGAGCTCGATCGTCTGCGAGTGCGGCGCGACGAGATCGGCGAGGCCGCCCGTTGCAACGACCCGGGCCTCGGCGCCGAGCTCCTCGCGAATGCGCCCCACGATTCCGTCCACCTGGCCCGCGAAGCCGTAGACGAGGCCGGACTGGAGCCCCCCGACCGTCGTCTTCCCGATGACGGAGGCAGGTACGGCGTAGTCCACCTCGACGAGCCTCGCCGCGCGCGCGAACAGAGCGTCCATCGAGATCTCGATGCCCGGCGCGAGGACGCCGCCGACGTACTCGCCCGCCGGTGAGACGACGTCGAAGTTCGTCGAGGTCCCGAAGTCGACCACGATGACCGGGGCTCCATAGCGCTCCTTCGCTGCGATCGCGTTCGCGATCCGGTCCGGCCCGAGCTCGCGCGGATCGTCGTAGCGGATCGGGATGCCGGTCCTGACTCCCGGTCCGACGACGAGAAGGGGCGCATGGGCCCACTTCGAGGCCAGCAGCTCCCACTCGCGAACGAGGACGGGAACCGACGTCGCGAGGCAGATTCCGCCCACGGAGTCGAAGTCGAACAGCCCACTGAGCAGGACACCGAGCTCGTCCGCGGTCGTCGAGTGCTCGGTCGTGAGGCGCCAGTGGTCGCGGAGGTCGGCGTCCTCGTACAGGCCGAGCACGGTTTGCGTGTTCCCTACGTCCGCGGCGAGCAGCATCGCGCAAGTGAATCAGAGACCTCGGGTTGGGCAGGCGGAGGCTCGGGGCGCGCGGGATCTGATGCGGTCATCCGCCGGTTCGTGGAGGAAGTTCAGAACGGAAAGAGCGAGGCCGTCTACGACGAACTGAACGATCCGGCGTTCGTGAACCTGAGCTCGCCGCCCGGCATCCCCTCGGACCGTGGGGGCGGAAAGACGTTCCTGTTCGGATTCTTGAACGCCTTTCCCGATTCACGATTCACCATCGACGACATGATCGCCGAGGGCGACCAGGTCGTAACCAAGAAGACGTTCACAGGCACGCACACCGGAGAGTTCGCGGGCATCCCTGCGACGGGAAACAAGGTCACGCTCCAGTTCGTAGACATCATGCGGGTGCGCAACGGGAGGATCGTGGAGCACTGGCTGTCCATGGACCAGCTCAGCTTCATGCAGCAGCTCGGCGTCATCCCGACTCCTGGGCAAGACGCGAGGGATCCGACGTAGCACGTGCCGTCGCGCTCCGGTGACGCGAAGAACGCAAACCGGTTGTGTAGCCGGACGCGCGGGGAGTAGAGTCGAGAGGCGTGTTTCGGAGGCGGACTCGAGGGCGGACTCGGAAGGCTGCTTTGCTCCTCACGGGGCTTTCCGCAGCGGTCCTCTCCGTCGTCGGGCTCCGTCGGAGGCGGACGAAAGGGAGCCCTATGGCTGATTCCAAAACGATCGTTCGACAACTCCTCGAGGACCCCTGGAAGGGCAACTGGGGCGTGATCGACGAGTACCTCGCGCCCGGCTACATCGGGCACGATCCCTCGCAGCCGCAACCGATTCGTGGGATCGACGGGCTCAAAGCCAACTTCCAGCAGTACATCGACGCGTTCACGGGCGCTCACATCACGGTGATCGAGCAGATCGCCGAGGACGACGTGATCGCCTCGCGCTGGACGGCGAGCGGGACGCACACCGGCGAGATCGCCGGGATCGCGCCCACCGGCAAGGACGTCACGATTTCGGGCATCACGATCTCCAAGCTCGAGGGCGGCCGCGTGATCGAGGAGTGGGTCAACTGGGACACCTTCGGGATGCTCGTGCAGCTCGGCGCGATTCCGATGCCCGCGACAGCCTAGGTTTTTGAGCAACAGGGCGCTGAGGAGAGCCGCCGAGAGGCGGCTCTTCCTCGTTCGAGGCTCAAATCTCGACCGCGTTCGGCCGATACCTCGATCCGATCAATGTCAGCGTTCGCGAACCCGAGCCACATGCCGTGCCCCGACTGCGGCGCGTCCGTCTCCTCCGCGGAGCAGAGCGGGCACGTCTGCGACCCCGAACGGCGTGCCGACTTCCTGATGTTCCAGCTCCGTGAGGAGATCGCAGGATTCGAGCGGGGAGTGCGGGAGTACCTCACCTCTCCGCACGGCCGGTTCGCACAGTGGCTCGCCGAGCGCCGCCGGCCGCCGCTCCTGGATTAGCACACAGGATCGGAATCCGCTCGGGCAGATTTCGATCGCGCCAACATCCTTAAATCGCGGCCGCCGAGCGCCCGCGATGTCTCCGCGCTCAGATCAACCGCGCGGCTGTCTAGAGCGCGTCGTCGTCGCCGGGGAGCTGCTGCCCGATGCGCTCGGCAAGCGCCTCTGCAGTGAGACGCGGCTCCTCTCCTTCGCCGCGCAGCTCCTCGACGGTGACGTCGCCGGACGTGTACACCTCGGCGCGCGGAATGATCCGCGACGGCCGGTTCTTGTCCCACACCCAGACGTCCTCCATGCGGATGTGGAAGTACGGGTAGCTCGCCTGCGGGAGGGCCTGCATGTCGAGCTTGTTGCAGAGATAGGTGGCGTCCTGGGTCAGCACGCAGAAACGGAAGAGCCCGAAGACGGCCGAGTACTCGCGCTTGAGCGATAGCTCGAGCTCGGCCTCGAATTCGTCCAGTTCGTCGAGGTGCGACATGCGGGTCGTCAGTGTAGACGAGCAAGGAGCTCCGAAACCTGCCCGCGGCCCGGAATCTCGAGGGCGGGAGCGAGCTCCGCGAGCGGCTCGAGCGTGAATCGGCGCTCGTGGAGGCGCGGATGCGGGACGCGCAGGCCCGGCTCATCCACGACCTGGTCGTCGTAGACGAGTACGTCGAGGTCCACGGTTCTCGGCCCCCAGCGCACGCCGCTCCGCACGCGGCCGAGCGCCTGCTCGATGCGGAGCAGCACGTCGAGCAGCTCGCGGGGGGAGAGCGAGGTCTCGACGGCCGCCGCCCCGTTCAGGAAGAGCGGCTGGTCGACGAGCCCGACCGGGTCGGTCTCGCGGAGGGTCGACACGGCCGCGACCTCGATTCCCGGCTCTTCCGCGAGCAGCTCGACCGCCCGGCGGAGCGTCGTCTCCCGGTCTCCGAGATTCGCTCCGAGTCCTACGTATGCCCGCGTCACCGGTTACGTGCGCAAGCGCTCGACGATCACGGCGGCGTGCTCGACCGGCGGGTCGAGGACGACGTCAGGCTTACGCACGCGAACCCGGACCCGCTCGACTGCAGCGAAGCGCCCGAGGATCCCGTCGGCGATCGCACCCGCGAGTCCCTCGAGAAGCAGGCGCTCGGGGCCGGCGAACACCTCGCGCACGAGACCCGCTAGACGGCGGTAGTCGACCGTGTCCTCGATCCGGTCGCTCGCGGTCGCGGACTCCTCCACGTCCACCCACAGGTCGACGAGGAAGCGCTGCCCGAGCCGGCGTTCCTCCTCCAGGTAGCCGTGGTGGCCGAAGACGACGAGACTGATCAGTTCGATGGTCATGCGATCGCGTTTCTCTCGACGGCCGCCGCGATAGCCAGCGCCTCTACCGTCTCCAGCACGTCGTGGACGCGGAGCATCGACGCGCCGTGCTCGAACGCCGCCACCGCGGCGCCGAGCGACGCAGGCATCGTGCCGACCGTTGCGGTCGGGTCACCGAGGATCCGCCCGAGCGAGCTCTTCCGAGAGAACCCGACGAGCACGGGACGGCCGAGGGCAACCAGCGCGTCCAGGCGGCGCACGAGCTCGAGATTCTGCTCGACGGCCTTGCCGAAGCCGATTCCGGGGTCGAGGCAGATGCGGTCCTCGCGGATGCCGCGCGCGACAGCGTGCTCGAGCCGCCCCTCGAGGAAGGCGACGACCTCGGAGACGACATCGTCGTAGCGAGGAGCAGCCTGCATCGTGCGGGGCTCGCCCTGCATGTGCATGAGGCAGAGGTAGACGTCGTGCTCGGCGACGACCTCGGCGAGCGCGGGATCTCCGCGCAACGCGGTCACGTCGTTCACCATCTCCGCGCCGAGCTCGACCGCCCGGCTTGCGACCGCGGCCTTCGAGGTGTCGATCGAGACCGGAATCCCGCCAATCGCCTCGAGGACGGGCACGACGCGGACGAGCTCCTCGTCGGCCGAAACAGGCTCGGCTCCCGGGCGCGTCGACTCGGCGCCGATGTCGACGATCGCGGCCCCCTCGGACACGAGACGCCGAGCGTGATCGATGGCATCCCCGGGTCGCAAGAACCGTCCTCCGTCCGAGAAACTGTCCGGAGTGACGTTCAGGACGCCCATGACCGCGGGGCGCTCGAAGCGCTCTTCGAACGGAGGCCGCTCCCTTGCCACGCGGCGGAGCGTAGCGCCGTGGCCAAACCGGGACGAGAGTCGTAGACTCCGCCTCCATGAGCGCCGTCGCCTCGAATACGGGTCCGCTCGGGAAGCGACGCGGGATCGGCTTCGCGATCCTCATGTTCATCATCACCCTGGGCTTCTACTCGTACTACTGGGTGTTCAAGACCCAGGACGAGGTGAAGAACCACTCCGGACAGGGCCTGGGCGGCGTTCTCGGTCTCGTCGTCTGGATCCTGGTATCGCCGGTCAGCGCCTTCGTGATCCCGTCCGAGATCGGAAAGATGTACGCCCAGGACGGGCAGCAGCCGCCGGTCACGGGGTGGACCGGTCTCTGGCTTTTCCCTTTCGGGATCTTGCTCGTCCCCGCGATCGTCTGGTTCGTGAAGATCCAGGGCGCGCTCAACCGCTACTGGGACGGCAAGGCCGCTCCTATCGCGGCACCAGTTCCCAGCGTCTAAGCGGATACGAACGTCGAACCGGATCGACGGCCCATGCGGACTAGCCCTGCGCGTCTCGTCCTGCCCGCGGTCGGAGTGCTCGTTCTCGTGGCCGTCGTCGCGGTGGCGGCCACCGGCTCGACGCCGGGCGGCTCCACCAGGACCCAAAGGCCGGGGAACGCGTT
>VAWZ01000107.1:0-3817 GCA_005888365.1 Actinomycetota bacterium | reverse complement strand
GCCTGCTCGTGTACGGACTCACGCAGCGTCGCGTCATCGCCGAGCACAGAGCCGCGAGCCGCGCTCGCCGACGCGGGATCACGTTTCTCCTGGTGCTCGGCGGGCTCGCCGTCGCCGCCTTCCTTCGGATCGTCCATCAGCCGCTTCATCCGCTCCACGGCGGTTCGGACGGATCGGCCGGCCAAGCGGGCGGGGCAACCTCGCGCGCCGGGACGATTCGTGACTATCACGCCCAGTTCGCATGGATTCCAGTGCTGGTGATCGTCGGGCTGGCGGCAGTTGGGGTGCTCGCCTGGACGCTTGCAGCGCGCCGGCGGGTGCAGGCGGACGTCGTCCGGAAGAGCGTTCGAGAGGCCCTCGGCGACGTGATCGAGGAGGCCATCGACGACCTCCGGGCCGAGCTGGACCCGCGCCGAGCGGTCATCGCCTGCTACGCCCGCCTGGAGCGTGCGCTCGCCGCGGCCGGCTTTCCACGGCGACTCGCCGAGACCCAGGAAGAGCATCTCGGGCGGATCCTCGGCCAGCTCGACATCGAGACCGGCTCGATCCGGCGGCTCACAGATCTCTTCACACGCGCGAAGTACTCGCAGCACGAGGTGGACACGCGCATGAAGGACGATGCGATTGCCGCGCTCGTCGAGGTGAGGGACGAGCTTCGGGCTTCCGAGGCGCACCGGCAAGAGGTCGAGAAGTCGCTCGCCCTGGGCACGGCTGGCTCGTGAGAGCCGAGGTCCTTCGCTCGGTCCGGTCCCTCATCCTCCCGACGCTCGCGCTCGCCTTCGTTCTCGCATTCGTTCGGGGAGAAGCCGCGCTCGCCGCCAGGATCTACGCCCTCCTGCTCTGCGGCTTTGCGTCCGTTCTGACCCTGAAGGCTCTGCGCAGGGCCCTTCCCCCGACACGGCGGCTGCGTCCCTCAGCGACACAGCGTGCCCGCGGCCGTCGAACGCCTCCGGAAGAGCTCGCCCGGATCGAGCAGGAGGTCTTGCTCGGGATGGCGCCTTCCGACCTGCACCGCCGCCTCCGTCTGCGGCTGCGCGAGCTCGCGAGCGAGCTCCTCGAGGCGCGTCGACGTATCGGGCTGGACGACGATCCGGAAGCGGCGCGGCGGATCCTCGGCGACGAGGCGTGGCAACTGGTGCGAGCTGACCGGCCCCCGTCCGAGGACCGTTTTGCGCACGGGATCCCGGTTTCCGAGCTCGCCCGCGTCGTCGAGTCGCTCGAGCGGATCTAAGTGATGGACCTCGAACGCGTCCAGGAGCTCTCCACTCGCGCACTCGACGAGATCGAGCGAGCGATCGTCGGCAAGCGAGAGGAGCTCGAGCGCGTCCTCTGCGGGTTCCTCGCGAACGGGCACGTCCTGCTCGAGGACTACCCCGGACTCGCGAAGACCCTTGCGGCTCGCTGCTTCGCGCAGGTGCTCAGCATGCGCTTCACCCGCATCCAGTTCACGCCCGACCTGATGCCCGCGGACGTGACGGGCTCCTCGATCTGGAACCAGCGCGACGCCACCTTCGAGTTTCGGGCGGGCCCCATCTTCACGAACTTGCTGCTCGCGGACGAGATCAACCGCGCCCCGCCCAAGACCCAGGCCGCGCTGCTCGAGGCAATGCAGGAGCGTCAGGTGACGATCGAGGGCACCACGCACCTGCTCGCACCGCCGTTCCTCGTCATCGCGACCCAGAACCCGATCGAATACGAAGGCACCTACCCGCTGCCGGAGGCTCAGCTCGACCGCTTCCTGCTCCGGACTGCCTTCGGCTACCCGAGCCGGGACGAGGAGGTCGAGGTGCTCGGACGGAGGGTCGAGCGGCAATCGGACGAGGTCCTCCTCACTCCCGTCCTCGACCGCGAGACGCTCCTCGAGATGCAGGAAGCGGTCGAGACCGTCCACGTGTCGGAGAGCGTGCAGCGCTATTGCGTGGACATCGCCGCCGCCACCAGGGCCTCGCCGAGCACAGCCGTGGGCGCGAGCCCGCGCGGAAGCCTCGCGCTGCTCAAGCTCGCGCGCTGCAAGGCCGCGCTCGCGGGACGCGACTTCACGCTGCCGGACGACGTCAAAGCAGTCGCGGTCCCCGCCCTCGCCCACCGCATCGTGCTGCTACCCGAGCTGTGGGTGCAGCGAGTCTCGCCCGCCGACGTCGTGGCGGAAGTCCTCGGGACCGTCGCCACGCCGGCGCCCGAGGACATCCCCGTCCGCCCGTGAGACGCACCGCCAGCCCTCGCGTGGAGGGCTACGCGATCCTTGCCGGAGCCGCCCTCCTGGCAGCGCTCGTGCTCCGGCGACCCGAGCTGGCGGTGGCAGCCGCTCCGTTCGCGCTCGTGCTCGCGCTCGGCTTGCGGCTCGCCCGCGACCCCGCGGTCCGCGTCGACCTCGAGCTCGCCGCGGACCGGACGCTCGAGTCGAGCAGGCTTCCGGCGAAGCTCTCGGTCCGGTCCGAGTCCGGAGTCGATCGGCTCGAGCTGCTGGTCGACCTCCCGGAAGGCGTGGGGGTGGCAGACGGCGACAACGCGACCGCCGTCCGTCTTCGTCGCGGGGAGGAGCGGACGCTGTCCTTCGACGTCCGCTGCGAGCATTGGGGGGTCTACGACGTCGGCGAGATCGAGGTCCGGGCTCGCGACCTTCTACGGCTCGTGGTCTGGGAGGAGCGACTCAGGCTCCGGCGCACCATCAAGGCCTACCCGCAAGAGCAGCTCTTGGACCGTCTCCTGGCGCCGCTCGAGACCCAGGCACGGGCCGGGAGCGACGTCGCCCGCACGAAGGGCGACGGGATCGAGTATGCGGACCTGCGCGCATATGTTCCCGGAGATCGTCTCCGCTCCATCAACTGGCGTGCGTCCGCGCGCAGAGACACGCTCGTCGTGAACGAGCGGCATCCGGAGCGGAACACCGACGTCGTCCTTTTCCTGGACAGCTTCTCCGACCTGCGAGGGCCGAGCCGGAGCACGCTCGACGACGCCGTACGAGCGGCGGCCACACTCGCGACGAGGTACCTCGATCGCCGCGACCGGGTCGGGCTCGTCGCGTTCGGCGGAGTCCTCCGCTGGGTCCAGCCGGGTCTGGGCGTGGTTCAACGCTTCCGGCTGATCGAGACGCTGCTCGAGACGGGAGTCGAGCCCACCTACACGTGGAGGAACGTGAACGTCATCCCGGCGCGCATCCTCCCGTCGAAGGCGCTGGTACTCGGGCTCACGCCGCTCGTCGATCCTCGCTTCGTCGCGGCGCTACAGGACCTGCGGGCACGCGGGTACGACGTCGCCGTCGTCGAGATCGACCCGATCGGTGTCGTCCAGCCCGAGAGCAGCGAGGCGGAACGCCTCGCATTCCGCCTGTGGCTCCTGCAACGCGAGATCCTGCGCTCGCGGCTGCTGCGACTGGGGATCGCCGTCTCTCGCTGGAGCGCGGGCGCGCCCCTCGAGGTCGCGGTCGAGGAGGTGAGGACATTCCGGCGGCACGCTCGTCTCGCACGCGTCTAGTCACCGGCTTCGGCGCGGTCGCGGGCGAGCTCGCGCTCGCCGTCTTCGCGCTCGCGCGCGGGAGCGATCTCGTGCTCCGCATCGGCGTGCGGGCCGGCGCAGTCGCGGTCGTCGCGCTGGTCGCGGCGCTCGTGCTCGGCTGGCCTCGGCTCGTTCCGCTCTCCCTCGTCCTGCTGGGCGGAGCCTACGCCCTGTATCTCGCGGTCGACGACGCGCCGCTCGACGCGGCCGCATCTGTCTTCGCCGCCGGTCTTCTCGTCACAGCGGAGCTCGCGTACTGGTCGCTCGAGGAACGCGACGCGGTGCCCGCCGAGCGCGGAGAGGGCCTTCGCCGACTCGGGAT
>VAWZ01000083.1 GCA_005888365.1 Actinomycetota bacterium | reverse complement strand
GCTGATGCGGGTCGTGAACATGGCGCACGGGTCGCTGTACCTGCTCGGCGGCTACATCGCCTATGACCTGCAACAGAGGCTGGTCCACAACGCGAACCCCGGGTTCGGGTTGCTGAGCTCCCAGGTTGCCGTGTGGCAATGGGTCGTGCCCGCCATCGCTGCGAGCGCCTGTATCGCCGTCGTCGGAATCGTCATGCAGCAGGGCTTCCTGCGCTGGAATCAGGGCCAGGACCTACGGCAGGCGCTGATCACGATCGCGCTCTCGATCATCATCGCCGACCAGATGCTCGCGCACTGGCCGATCCAGGAGAGTGTCGCCTGGCCCGGCACGTTCGACCGTTTCGTGAGCATCGGCTCGATCGACTACTCGCTCGCCCGCCTCTTCATGCTCGCCGTCGGAGTGGTCGTCGGGATCGCGCTCTGGCTCTGGCTGAACAAGACGCGGACCGGGATGACGATTCGCGCCGGCGTCGACGACCGGCAGATGGTCTCGGCGATCGGCGTGAACATCCAGGTCACGTTCGCGATCGCGTTTCTCGTGGGTGCGGCCCTGGCCGGTTTCGGCGGCGTCATGGGCGGCTCGCAGTTCAACCTCGCTCCGGGTCAGGACGGGCAGTGGCTGCTCAACTCGCTCGTCGTCGTCATCATCGGCGGCATGGGGTCCCTCGGCGGAGCCGCCGTCGGGGCGATCCTGTACGGCACCGTCCTGACGTTCTCGGGCGTCTATCTGCCGACCACGGGCAACGACTGCTGCACGCAGTACTCGGTCGTCTTCACGTTCGCTCTGCTCGCGATCGTGCTCGCGTTCCGGCCCCAGGGCCTGTTCGGGAGGCCGGGCTGAAGACCAGAGCCCGTCCCAGCACGGCCACGCTCGCCGAGGGGGGGATCGGCGCCGTGGTCCTCGTGGTCGCGCTGCTCGGACCCTTCCTCTTCTCCGATTTCTTCACGCACACCCTTCTGACCCAGGTGTTCTGGTACGGGATCGCGGCGGCCAGCCTGATCTTCCTGTTCGGCTACGGAGGGATGGTCTCGCTCGCGCAGGTCTCGCTCTACGGCATCGCCGGGTTCGTGGTCGGGAACGCCGTCACGACGGGTGCCGCCAAGGGTCAGCATTTCGGCCTCGACCCGTGGCTCGGCGTGGTCCTCGCGATCGTCATCACGACCCTCATCGGGCTCGTCCTGGGAGCGCTGGCGAGCCGAAGCTTCGGGATCTACTTCCTCATGCTCACGCTGACCTTCGCGGTTCTCACGAACTACTTCTTCGGGCAGGTGACGGTCTTCGGCGGCTTCAGCGGGGTCAGCGGGATCCAGCTCCACACGCCTGGCGTGATCGGGAACCCGAACATCCATCCCAACCGGCTCTACTACGTAGCCCTCGGCACGTCGGTCGCGGTGTATCTGCTCATCCGCTACGTGGTCCGGACCCCTTTCGGAGTCGCGCTCCAGGGGATCCGCGACGACCCGGTGCGAATGAGCTCGCTCGGGTACAACGTGACGCTCCACCGCACGCTCGCCTTCGCCTTCGGCGCGTTCATCTCCTCGCTCGCAGGGATCCTCTTCGTCTGGTGGAACGATCACGTCGATCCGGCGTCGATGGACCTTTCCGCCGTGATCGATCTGCTGGTCATCGCCGTGATCGGTGGCCTCTCGCGGCTCGAGGGCGCGTGGCTCGGTGCGTTCGTCTTCGTGATCCTCAACAACTATCTGCGGAGCGTGCCCGGTCTGGGCCATGTCGGGATCTCGCCGGAGCGGTTCCATACGGCGATCGGAATCGTCTTCCTGGTGATCGTCCTCGTCTCCCCGAGCGGTCTGATGGGCATCTGGGAGCGGCTGCGAAACCGGGTCGCGGGAGCGGGTGGGTCGATCGGCTCCGCGCCGCCAGGAGAAGGCCCTCGGGAGCCCGACAGTCAACCGGCGGCCGGATAAACGATTATCGAGGGTGTCCGTGGATTCCCGGACCGCAATGGGTTAGGGTCGCGACGTCAGAGGCAGGCACGAAGGGAGGGCACGGATGAAGAACGTGAGGAAGCGCCACCGGCTCTGGCTCTCAGCCGGGGGGTTGGCGCTGGGCGCGGTGGTGGCAGCCGTATTCGCGGCCACCGCGGTCGGGCGACCGTCGGCGACACCGCTGAAGATCGCCATCATGTCGGACTGCCAGGGAGCGTTCGCAGCCAACTACGAGCAGGACATCGGCGGCGCGATCACGGCGTTCGCACAGTACGCCGGCGTCAAGCCGAAGAACCCGAACAAGCCGTCGGCCGGTTGGACCGGCGGTTCGATCGGCGGTCACCCGCTGAAGCTCGTCGGCATCGGCTGCTCGAACGACCGCGCCGACACGGCGATCAAGGAGACGAAGCGCCTCATGGAGCAGCTCGGCGCCGACATCATGGTCGGTCCGCTCTCGGGCGACGAGTCCGTGGCGATCGCCAACTACGCAAAGGCCCATCCGAGCAAGACGTTCGTCAACGGCACGGCAGGCGCTTGGGACACCACGGCTGTCGTGAAGGCGCCGAACTTCTTCCGTTTCAACGGCGACGGCATCCAGTGGAACGCAGGCATCGGCGACCTCGCGGTCAGGAAGCTGCACTGGAAGAAGGCCGCCATCATCATGGACGACTACAGCTTCGGCTACGCGTCGGGCGCCGGCATGGTTGCCGACTTCTGCGCAGCCGGAGGCACCATCACCAAGCGGGTGTTTCCGCCCCTGAACACGACCGACTACTCGTCCTTCGTCCGGCAGTTGCCACCGCCGAGCCAGGTGGACGGTTACTTCTCGGCCGTCGGAGGGTCTGGAACGCCCCCGATGCTCAAGGCGTTCGAGCAGGCGTACGGGAAGCTCAAGGCAAGCCAGTGGATCGGCAACCTGTTCTTCTTCTCTTCGGGCGCTGACAAGGTCATCGGCCCCGAGCTCGACGGTGCCTACGTCGGCGGCTTCGGTTCGTCGCCGGACCTCAAGGGCAAGAACGTGACGAAGTACAAGAAGATCCTGGACAAGTGGTACAAGAAGTACCCGCCGCTCGCAGGCAAGGCCTCCGACCACGCGGCGGACGGCTTCACCTACAACTACTACAACAATGCGTGGGCGCTGGTCAAAGCGCTGAAGGTAGTCAAGGGCAACATCTCCGACGGGGGGAAGAAGCTCCAGGCAGCGCTCGGCAAGACGTCCCTTCCCGATGCCGCCTACGGGGCGATCCGCCTGGACAAGAACCGCCAGGCCATCCAACCCCAGTACTCGTATCGGATGGACGTCAAGACCCCCGGCGCGTTGGCGATCAAGACGGTCCAGTACATCCCGCCGGTCGATCAGACCTTCGGCGGCGCGATCCATTCGCCGCCGGGCAGGACGTACCCGCCCTGCGCGCACAAGAAGCTGCCGTGGACGGGTAAGGAGAAGCCAGTCGTCAACGGCGTCATCAAGTAGGTGACGGAAACAGCGGCCGACGAACAGGCGGTCGCAGGTGTCGCGCCGGCCCTCCGGTTACGGGGGGTCGGCCGGCGCTTCGGCGGTCTGCACGCCGTGCGGAGCGTCGACCTCGAGGTCGCGCCCGGCGAGCGCCGCGCGATCCTCGGACCCAACGGCGCGGGCAAGACCACGCTCTTCAACGTGATCGCGGGCGACCTGTCCGCCTCCTCCGGAAGCGTCGAGCTGTTCGGGCAGGACGTCACGCACATGCCCTCCCGACACCGCGCACGACTCGGCCTGGCCCGCACGTATCAGCAATCCCGCCTCTTGCTCGGGCTGAGCGTCGAGGACAGCATCTACCTCTCGATTCTCGGCGTGGCAGGGGGTCACCTGCGACCCGTGATCCTGAAGCGACGGGATCGTGCGATCCGCCAGCGAGCGCGTGAAGCGGCCCGCCGTGTCGCGATCGAGCACAAGCTCGCGGAGCTCGTCGGATCGCTGTCGCACGGCGAGCACCGACAGGTCGCCGTGGCCATGGCGCTCGCCTCGGAGCCGAAGATCCTGATGCTCGACGAGCCGGCCTCGGGGCTCTCGCGAGGCGAGCGGCTGCTCGTGACCGAGCTCCTGCTCGGTCTCGATCGCGCGATCACGCTGATCCTGATCGAGCACGACATGGACGTCGCGCTTCGCGTGGCCGAGCGCGTGACGATGATGCACGACGGCAACGTCATCGTCGAAGGGACGCCCGACGAGATCCGCGCCAACGAGCTCGTGCACGAGCTCTACCTGGGGCGGCAGCACTATGCCGATGAATGAGAGGACGAGCGCTTGCTGAAGGTCGAAGGGTTGAACGCCTTCTACGGCGGGGCTCGCGTCCTCCACGACGTCGCATTCGCGATCGGCGAGGAGCCGGTCGCGATCGTCGGTCGCAACGGAATGGGGAAGACCACGTTGTGCGCCTCGATCATGGGTCTGACGCCTCCGCGCACGACTGGGTCCGTGCAGTTCGAGGGAGTCGAGATCATGGGGAAGCCCTCGTACAGGATCGCACGGCTCGGGCTCGGCTACGTCCCGCAGGGTCGCCGCCTCTTCCCTTCGCTGACGGTCGACGAGCACCTGAGGATCGTTCCCGGGAACGGGGCCGGGTGGACGAGGGATCGCGTGTACGACCTGTTCCCGAGGCTCAAGGAGCGCCGGAAGAACGGAGGTGCCCAGCTGTCCGGGGGGGAGCAGCAGATGCTCGCGATCGGCCGGGCGTTGCTCGGCAATCCGAAGCTCCTGATCATGGACGAGCCGTCCGAAGGACTCGCCCCCACGATCGTCGAGATGCTCGTCGAGACGTTCAAGACGCTGGCCGCGGATGGTCTCGCAATCCTGCTCATCGAGCAGAACCTCGGAGTCGCGACCTCGATTGCCGAGCGCCAGCTGATCATGGTCGGCGGTGAGATCGCCGCCGAGACGACCGCCACGGCGCTCGTCGGGGACGAGGAGCTTCAGCGCCGGTACCTCGGTGTCGAGCCGCTGGCCCATAGTGAGTAGCCGCGCATCGCGCAGCGCAGCCATCGCAATCGGCATCGGGCTCCTTCTCACCGCCTGCGGCGGCGCGGGACAGGCGAGGCCGGATCTCGCGTTCGTCTCGACGCGCGACGGCGACTACGCGATCTACGTGATGAACGCCGACGGCGCTCACCAGAAGCGACTCACGAAGAACGAGCAGTCCTCCGCTTCGTTGTCGCCGTCCGCGCTCTTCTTCCAGGTCGAACCCGCCTGGTCCCCGAACGGAAAGCTCCTCGCGTTCGCGAGCAAGCGTGGCGGGCCGTCCCACATCTACGTCATGGAAGCCGACGGCAACCGAACGCGCAGGTTGACCTCGACGACGTCGGACGACGCTCACCCGACGTGGTCGCCGGACGGAACACACCTTGCTTTCGAACGGGGCACTCATCTGTACGTCATGAGCTCGGACGGAGCCGATGCTCACCGCAGCACGAACGACCCTGCGGCCGAGAGCGATCCCGCTTGGTCTCCGAAAGGGACGTGGATCGCGTACGCGCGCAAGGGGTCAGGGATGGAGGCGAAAGAGCTCTGGCTCGTGCACCCCGACGGATCGGGGCGTCACCGTCTCACGTCCTTGAATGCGACGACCGAGTCGCCGGCGTGGTCTCCGGACGGCAAGCTCGTCGCCTTCTCGAGCGACGCGGGAACGACCCGGTTCGAGATCTTTCAGATTCGCGTGGACGGCACGCGCTTCCGGAGATTGACGGAGTCCGGCGACGACGCCTTCGAGCCCGCCTGGGCGCCGGACGGAAGACAGATCGCCTTCTCCCGCAATGGGGCGATCGTCGCGATCGATCGCAACGGAATCGAATCGACGCTCACCGATCCCAAGAACAACGACTCGAGCCCGGCCTGGAACCCGAAGCCCCCGCGGGACGAGGGCTAAGAAGCTCTAACTTGAGCTGTCCGGACGCCCAGTCGCAGTGCGGCTACCAGATGTACGGGAGCACACGCGCCGTCGAGTTCGCGTAGTCGTAGCGGCCGAGGCTCAGGATCAGCCCGGTCACGAAGTGCGGCCCCCACGAGAACGATCCCGACCCCGAGTCCGAGCGTCCACCAGTTGTTGGCGTAGACACGGAGAGCGGGCACTCTCGCGATTGCAAGGCCGCGGCGATACCGAGGTAGACGGTGAGGGCGACGATCAACCTCGTCCCCCGGTCCCGCCGCAGCGCGGTGCCGCGGCCATGCACGTACAGCAGCAGCGAGTCCGCCAGGCTGCCGCGCAGACGACGCTCGCCGTCGCGGGCGTGGCCGAGATAGGTGGCGACGATCTCGCCGATGACCGTCGCGACGGCCGTCGTAACAACGAGCCAGTGCGCGACCGGATCGTCCAAGAGCCGGGGCATGACCGCCGGCAGTGTAGGAGCGACGCAATCCCGCTTACGCGAGCCTCCGCCAGCAGATCAGGAAGCAGGCGAGGGCAGGGAAACCTTCGTGAACGTCGTCGCGGCCACGGGAACAGGTCCCTTCAGTCAGGCAGCGCTTCTTCGCGAGTTCTAAGAGCCGCTCACGGCTCGGGGATGCCGAGATCGGGAGGCCGCTCGGCGCCGCGCCCCTCGACGAGCTCGGGAGCGAGCTCGCGCAGCAGCCGCAGGACGAGCTCCGCCCGGCGGACGCGCTCTCGCCCGAGCTTGACCGCAATGTCTTTGAGGTGGATCCCTACGGGGTAGATGTTCGGCGCGTTCCGGATCCCGAGCTTCACGTACATCGGCGCGGCCGCCCGAATCATCTCCGGCATCTCGTAGAAGCGCACGAAACCGCCCTGGTCGTCCGGCACCTCGACGTAGACGTCGAGCGGAGCCGAGCATGCCCGCCGTAGCTCGCCGAGCTCGGCGGGCGAGAGATCGGTTGCGACGTTGATGGTCGAGGCGCCCAGCTCCTCCAAAGCCCTGGCCGTTTCCGGGTTCGCGCAGGGCAGGAGGACCGAGGTCTTGAGCACGAGCGAGCCCGGAAGCTGGCCCTCGCGCCTGAGGTGGCCGAGCGTCGCGAGGACTCCGACGTCGGCGACGAGGAAGGAGCGGATCCCGAGAGTGACTCCGCGCCTGGCCTCCGCGACGCATGCCGCGACACCCGCCTCCCCGCGGGCAATGCCTCCGACACCGGGTGCGGCGAACGACTGGCCGCCCGCGTCCCACGCACCGCGAGGGCCGAGAAAGAGCGAGACCTCGACGCCGCGTTCCGCGCCGAGCTCGGCCATCTCCGCGATCTCGCGGTCGGTCAGCATCATCACGCCCGACCCCTGGGAGATCCGCCGCACCGGAACGTCCCGCGCCTCGGCTTCTTCGAGGACGGCCCGGAAGACGTCCGGGCCCTCGACCGACGGGATCTCGATTCGGTAGCGGAGACCGTCCGAGAAGCGGGTGTCGGTCACAGCGAGGATCCTGCTGCTACCGGGTTAGGGTTGCAAGGTGCTTCCGATCGAGCGTCCGGGCAAGATCGTGTGCGTAGGCCTGAACTACCGGGACCACGCCGAGGAGCAGGGGGTCGAGCTTCCGACCGCGCCACTCCTCTTCGCGAAGTGGCCGAACGCGTTGATCGGGCCAGGCGACCCGATCGTCATTCCCCCGGCCGTGACGAAGTGCGACTACGAGGCCGAGCTCGGCGTCGTCCTCGGCACACGCGTGAGCCGGGTCTCGAAGGAGAACGCGCTCGAGGCGGTCCGCGGCTATGTCTGCGCCAACGACGTGAGCGCGCGCGATCTCCAGTTCGGGGACGGGCAGTGGACGCGGGGGAAGTCGGTCGACACGTTCTGCCCGGTCGGGCCGCTCGTCCCGGCGGCAGACATCCCCGATCCACACGATCTGCGCATCCGTGCGATCGTCAGCGGCGAGGTGCTCCAGGACTCGACGACCGCGAACCTCATCTTCGGGGTCGACGACATCATCAGCTACGCGTCGCAGACGTTGACGTTCGAGCCCGGTGACCTGATCCTCACGGGGACGCCGGCCGGGGTGGGCGTCTTCCGCGATCCGCAACGGCTCCTGCGCCCGGGGGACGAGGTCACGATCGAGATCGAGCGGGTCGGATCGCTGACGAAT
>VAWZ01000166.1 GCA_005888365.1 Actinomycetota bacterium | reverse complement strand
GAGCTCGGCCGCGTGGCGGGCGGGGAAGAGGCCGAAGAGGAGCCCTACCGAGGCGGCTGTCCCGAGCGCGAGGACGACGCTGCCGAGCGAGAAGCCTGTCGCCCAGCCGGCGTAGAGCGTGATGCCCTCCGCCATCGCGAAGCCGAGCACGGTGCCAATCGTCCCGCCGGCCAGGCAAATGAGCACGGTCTCGATCAGGAACTGGGTGAGGACGTCGCGCTTCGCGGCCCCGATCGCACGCCGGATGCCGATCTCGCGCGTCCGCTCGGAGACGTTCGCCAGCATGATGTTCATGATGCCGATGCCCCCGACGAGCAGCGACAGCCCCGCGATCGAGGGCGAGGAGCTCCTCGGGCACCATCACCTCGTAGTCCTCCACGTCGCGGTGCTGCGGGCCGAGGATCCGCCGGATCGCGCGGGCCGTCGCGGAGAGCTGGCTCGGGTCGGCGATCCGGATCGCGATCTCGTCGATGCCCTCCGGCTCACCGGTACGCGGGAAGCGCCGGAGGGCAGTCGTGATCGGGATGTAGAGGTCGCGGTTGATGTTGCGTACCTTGATGACGGTCGCACGGCCCTCCCGGATGCGCTTCGGCTCCATCACGCCGACCACCCGGCACCACCCTTGGCCGATGGTGAGCGTGGTCCCGAGCGGGTCGACGTAGCCGAACAGCTCCTGTTTCAGCTCGGAGCCGAGCACGCAGACCCTCTTGCTGTCCCGGACGTCGAAGGGCGTAAGGAAGCGTCCGTGGCCGACGTGGAAGTTCGTCACGTCCTGATGCTCCGGGCTCGTGCCGACCACCTGGGCGACACTCTGGCGCGCCCCGAGGCGCACTTCCTGGTCCAGGAACTTGAGGGGGGCGACACCCACCAGGCCGGGCAGCCGGTTGTGGATCACGAGCACGTCGTCGTAGGTGAGGCCGCGCGAGACTCGGCGTTCTGCCTCCTCACGCATCTCGCCGGTCAGCTCGAGCCGCTTCACGCGGATGTTGTTCGTCCCGAGGAGCTTGATCTGCTCGGCCGCCTCTCGCCGCGCGCCCTCGCCGATCGATGTCATGGAGATGACCGCCGCGACGCCGAACACGATCCCGAGCGTGCTGAGAAGGGAGCGGAGCTTGCGGACGAGCAGGCCCTTGATGCCGATATCGATTGCGTCGGACCAGAGCAGGGTCGTCTCCCTCTAGGCCACCGGAGCCGCCGCCGCGAGCGGCCGCTTCGAGTCGCTCACCACGTAGCCGTCACGCATGTGGATCGTGCGCTGTGCGTAAGAAGCCACCTCGGGATCGTGCGTCACCAGCACAATCGTCGTGCCCCGCCGGTTCAGGTCGACGAAGAGCTTCATGATGCCCTCGCCGGGTTGACTGTCGAGGTTCCCGGTTGGCTCGTCGCCGAAGAGCAGGAGCGGCTCGACGACCAGGGCGCGGGCGATGGCGACACGCTGCACCTCCCCGCCCGAGAGCTCCGTCGGCCGGCGGTTCGCCTTCCGCTCGAGGCCGACGCGGCGGAGGATGTCGAGGCTGCGCTCGCGCCGGACGGGGCGCGCGACCTCGGCGTACACGAGCGGTAGCTCGACGTTCTCGAGGATGTCGTGCTGCGATATCAGGTTGAAGGCTTGGAAGACGAACCCGATCTTCTGGTTGCGAATGCACGAAAGCTCGGTGTCGTCGAGCTCCTCGACGGCGAGGCCGTCGAGGCGGTAGCGGCCGGCGCTCGGACGGTCGAGGCACCCGAGGAGATGCAGGAGCGTCGACTTGCCCGACCCCGAGGGCCCCATGATGGCGAGAAACTCCCCCTGCTCGACCTCGAGGTCTACGCCGCGCAGGGCGGAAAACTCGGTCGGGCCCGTCCAGTAGCTCTTGCGGAGCCCCCAGGCCTCGATCAGCATTCAGGCGTCCTCGGCCGGCGGGGGACTCACGATGACGCGCTCCCCCTCGCGCAGCCCCTCCTCCACGATCACCCGGTCCTCGTTGCTCGGGCCGAGGACGACCTTCCGCTCCTCGATCCGGCTTCCGTTCCCTACCAGGACCGCCTGTCCCCCGTCCCGGGCGAGGACGGCGGAGAGCGGGACGGAAATGACGTTGTCGCGGCGCTCGACAATGATCCCGACGGTCGCGGAGAGGCCCGGCCGGATCCGCTGGTCGTTGTCATCGATCTTGACGGTCACGTCGAAGACCTTGACGCCGGAGGGCGTCGTCCCGTGGAACACCTTGCCGGGGAACGAGTCGAGCTCGAGTTCGGCCGGCCCGCCCACCTGCACCTTGCCGATGTCGACCTCGTTCACCTCGGTGTCCGCGACGATGGTCGAGGGGTCCGGTAGGTAGAGGATCGGCTGGCCCTCGTAGGGGATCATGCCGAGCTGGATCTTCTCGTTACCTTTGTTCTCGCTCGCCTTGGCGTATACGACGAGCCCGTCCTTCGGGGCCGTGACCTCCTTCACCTTGAGCTTCGTCTCGGCGGTCTGGATGAGCTTCTTGGCGCGCTCGACGTTGGCCCTCTCGCGCTCGATGTTGGCCTTGTAGGACTCGATCTGCGACGCCATCCCGCTCTTGGCTTTATCGAGGGCGAAGCGCGCCTGCTCGAGGCGGATCTGCGCCCGCTCGAGCTCTTCCGGCGTGGCCCCGGCCATCACCTTCTGGAGGTTGAACTGCGCTGCCTGGAGCACCGTCTTGGCCTCGAGAGCCCTCAGCTCGGCATCTTCGAGCGTGTCTCTGGTGATGAAACCCTTCTCGACCAACGCCGGAAGCACCTTGCGCTTCGCCTCCGCGTAGTCGAACGCGGCCTGGGTCCGCCGGACCTCCATCTTTGCCTGCGCGAGCTCGTTCGGCAGCGGCCGCCGCTTGAGATCGTCCAGATCGAGCTGAGCGAAGCGCGCCTCCGCCTCGAAGCGAGCGATGTCGGCCTGCAGTCGGTGCCTCTGTGCCTCCACGTCCGTCTCCGCCTTGCGCAGGTCGGCCTCCGACACGTCGAGCGCCGCCGCCGCCTCCTCGAGCTGCGTTTCGTACTTGCCCGGGTCGAAGCGGGCGAGCACGTCGCCCCTTTTGGCGAACGTCCCCTCGGGAATGAGGTAGATGATCGTCAGGTCCTTCGCGGCGCTGATCGTGGCCGAGTCGAGCGCGCGCAGCTCGCCCGGCTCCGTGATCTTCGCGACGAAGTCGCCGCGCCGGACCTCGAATAGGTCCTCGAGCTTCACCTGCTCCCCGGACCCGAGCCATAGGCTGAGCGGGACCAGCCCGAGGATGCCCGCGATCATCGCCCACTGGCGGGGGTGAACCGCGGCCGCCCGACCCACGAGCTGCTCCGCAAGCGGCGGTAGCCGCTGCCCGATCCCCTTGTCGATCACCGAGCGCGCCCGGATCGTTGCCGCGCCCTTGAGGCGCGTCATGAGAACTCTAAATTTGGCCTGCAATGCTCGACTCCAGTTCGGCCAAGCCGGTTTTGTAGTCGACTGTCGCTCTGAGCAAATCTCGCTCTGCCTTGAGGATCGACTCCTGAGCGTCGGTCACGTCCTTGTTGGTGGCCTGGCCGAGAGCAAACCGTGCCTGGGCGACCTCCAACTTGCCCTCCGACTGCTCGACGCTCACGGCGAGCGGCTTCATCCGCTCGAGGTTCGTGCGGAGCTTGATGACGGCCGCCCGGACCTGCAGCTCGACCTGCCTCCTCGTCTGCGCGAGCTCCAGCTCGAAACGCGCATGCTCGAGCTTCGCACGGGACAGAGCCGACCGCGCGGCCACGTTGCCGAGCGGATACGAGAAGACCAAGCCCGTCTTCCACGCGTCGCCTCTGAAATTCAACGCGTTGCCGATCGACGTCCCGGTCTCGCCCCTGCCGTACGACCCGAGGACATCCACCTGCGGGAGGAGAGTGTTATCCGCCACCCTGACGTCGAGCGCGCTTCTCTTCACGGCCTCGCCGGCAGCCAGGATCTCCGGTCGGCGCTCGTTCGCCAACGCGATCCAGGTCGCCAGGTCGAGTGAAATGGGTTCGAAGTCGATCGCCTCGTCCCGCAGCTGCACCTCCGTGCCGATGGACACGCCGAGGACGTCGCTCAGGATGTTCTGTGCCAGCTCGCGGTCACCCCGGGCGGTCACGAGTCTCTCCTCATCGTCCGCGCGCAGGATCGCGGCGCTGAAGACGTCGCGCTTGGTCACGAGGCCGGCCTTGAAGAGGGCGTCGGACGCCTCGATCAGCGCCTCGTCCCTCGCGATGGCCTCCTGCGTGACGTCGATGATCTTTTCCGCGAGGACGGCGTCGTAGTAGGCGGCCTTGGTCTGGGCCGTGACCGTGAGGATGTCGGCCTGGAGCTGTGCGGCAGCGATCCGCCAATTGTATTCCGCATCCTTGATCGGTCGGGTGGCCACGTAGATGCGTCCCCCGCGCAGGAGCGGCTGCACGACGCTGACGCTGTAATTCGAGTTGTACTCGCGAGGGGGTCGAGCTCCAGAGGTATCC
>VAWZ01000167.1:3417-3766 GCA_005888365.1 Actinomycetota bacterium | reverse complement strand
CATCGGGTAGGGCGCGTAGCACTCAAGCACGAGCTGCCCATCCGGTTCGAGATGAGCAGCGGCGCGCTCGAGGCACTGGACCTGGCGTTCCTGCGTGAGCAGGCTGAAGAGCGTGTTGTATGCGAGCAGGACGATGTCGAAGCGCGCTTCCAGGCTGAACGCGGACATGTCGCCAACGAGGACGGGAATGCCTTCTGCCCCCGGTTTGTCTCGCATGCGCGCGACCATCTCGGGCGAGAGCTCGACTCCCTGGACGTCGAACGCACGCTCGGCCAGCGGGACGAGCAGCCGCCCGGTGCCGGAGCCGAGCTCGAGCAAACGGCCTCCGGGTCCGGGGAGGAGACCGGAG
>VAWZ01000167.1:0-3402 GCA_005888365.1 Actinomycetota bacterium | reverse complement strand
GAGTCCGGAGGGCCACCGAACGCACGAAGGTCGTAGTCGGCGGCGAAACGCGACCCATACAGAGACTCCTGCCACTCGTCCATCTGCCGCTGTACAGCGTACGAACCGCGGCGGCGGGTGCCGGATCCCTCGAACGGGGGACGGTCGCACGCCGGAAGCGGACGACGAAGCGGGAGTGCACGAGCTCGTCTTTCGCGTCGCCGTCGTCGTTCTCGCGGTCTCGCTCCCACTTTGGATCCTGCTCTCGGTGGCCGTCCTCGGCGGGCGCGCACGATATGACCGCCGGCAGCGGATCGGTCCGCTCAAGCCGAACGGCCGCCAGGTGGACCGTCTCCTCAAGCGTGCGCTCGGACGGCCGCGCACGGAGTGGGGGGAATGGCGGCGGATCTCGGCAATCAACCGTCTCGCTCGGATGCGACATCCGGCGACCCCGCACATCCTCTACCACGCGCTCTGGGACGGCGATCCGAAGGTTGCTGGAGCTGCCATTCGCTGTCTCGGTGCGCTCGGCGACCTGTGGGCGATCGAGCTGCTCGTCGCCGCTCTGCGCGGCGATCGCGTCTCCCGGTCGCGGGTCGCCGCCCAGCTGGAGCGCCTCTATCCAGAGCCTGGCTTCCTCTTCCTCCCCCTCCTGCGTGATCCCGATCCGGCGGTGCGCTTCTGGGGTGCGACCCTGATCGCTCCCTACGAGGCCCTCGGTGAGATCGACCTCGTGAACCTCACGCGGGACGAGGATCCGAACGTGCGGGCGGCCGCGGTCGAAGCTCTCGGACATCGGCCGGGAGAACATGCGGCAGAGGCGACTGTCGCCTTGCTCGAGGACCCCGCATGGTTCGTCCGTGTCCATGCTGCGCGAGCGGCCGGTCAGGTCGCCGGAGTCGACGCAGCTCCGGCGATCGCACGGATGCTCGGAGACGAGCGCTGGTGGGTCCGAACGGCTGCGAAGGACGCTCTCGAAGGCCTGGGCCGGGCTGCCGTTCCGGCGCTTGTCCCGGTTCTCTCCTCGCCAGACGGGTTCGCGCGAAACGGCGCCGCCGAGGTCCTGCAGGACGTCGGCCTCGTCGACCACCTCGCTCTCGAGGAGCCGCAGAGCCCCCTACTCGCGCGGATCTACGAAGCCGGAGGGCCGAAGCTGCGCGAGGCAGCTGAGGAGCGCACGGCACGCGAACGCCGGATCCGCGAGGAGAAGGCGGCATGACGAACCTGCTCGCGATCCTCGTCGGAGTCTGCCTCGGCTACCTGCTGCTCTCGAACGCGGTATACGTGGTCCTCGCGCTCATCGGAGCGGTCGAGAACGGCGTGCGGCGGCACGAGAGCGAGGCGGAGGACTACGACACGCTCGCCTCCTCGCGCTTCACGATTCCCGTGAGCGTCATCGTCGCGGCCTACAACGAGGCGAGCGCGATCGTCTCGACGGTGACGTCGCTCCTCGACCTCGACTATCCCGAGCACGAGGTAATCGTGGTCAACGACGGATCGAGCGACGAAACGCTCGAGCGCCTCGCCGAGGCATTCGAGCTCGAGCCCTTCGAGCTCTTCGCGAGGCGGGTGTTCCGCACCGAAGAGGTGCGCGCCGTGTACCGCAGTGAGAAGCACCCGAACCTGTTCGTCGTCGACAAGCAGAACGGCGGCAAGGCCGACGCCCTGAACGCCGGCCTGAACGTCGCCCGCTACCGGTACGTGTGCGGCGTCGACGCGGACACGGTCTTCGACCGCGATGCGCTGCTCAAAGGCATGCGGCTCGTGATCCAGGACCCGGGCAGGGTCATCGGCGTCACGAGCCACCTCACGATCGCCGAGGACCCGGAGCGGACCATGAGCGCTCCGAAGGGCAAGCGTCGAATCGATCGCCGCCCGTTCGTCGCCTACCAGCACCTGGACTACTTGCGAGCGTTCCTGAACAACCGCCTCGCGTGGTCGCGACTCGGATTCATGCTCTGCTCCGTCGGCGCGTTCCAGATCTGGCGCCGAGACGTGCTCGAGGAGCTCGGCGGCTATGCACGCGGCTTCACCTGTGAGGACATCGAGCTGACCTTCCGCGTCCACGAGCACTTCCTCCGCGAGCGTCGCGAGTACTCCGTTCTCTGTCTGCCCGACAACGTCGGCACGACCGAGGGCCCGGACACAGTTCGCAAGCTCGTCTCTCAGCGCGAGCGCTGGCAGCGCGTCATCGACGAGACCGTCTGGCACTACCGGAACATGTGGTTCAACCCGCGTTTCCGGAGCGTCGGCATCGTCGGGGTGCCGTTCTACCTCGTGACCGAGGTCCTCGCGCCGGCGGTCGAGGTTCTCGCCGTCGTCTCACTCGGCCTCTCGCTCGTGCTCGGCCTCTTCAGCCCGGCCACGTTCGCGCTCATGCTCGCCGCGATCGCCTTCATGAACGCGTCCCTGACAGCGTGTGCGATCCTGCTCGACGACGTCCAGTCGCGCACTTACCGGTCGCGCGACCTCGCTCGGCTCCTGCTCCTCGCCCCGCTCGACCTCTTCCTGTACCGGCCGATCATCTTCTGGGCTCGGCTCAAGGGGTCGTGGCGCTTCCTCCGCGGTGACAAGGAGTGGCACAAGTTCGAGCGGAACGTCCGCTCGCAGGCGGCGTAGCCCAATCGAGGCGACAACGCGCTTCAAAACGAGTGGCCATGTCGATATGCGCCGCTGAAGGTCGCGTTGGCTTCGTCGTCGGTCCCGCCTCTCCCTCTTGATATGGGCGCTCCCTGCGTCCTTGCCTCGCGCCCTTCAGCGTCCGCCTCTCGACGGGCGATCATTCTGAAACGAGTTCTAGACGGCGCGCTCGCTACGCTGCGCGCCCGTGACGTCCGTGCACGAGGTGCTCGGGGTGGCCGTGCTCGCAGTCTGCTTCGGCTCGGCCGTCGCCGGCTTCGTCGCGTACCGGCGCCGGGCGGGCGGTGCGCTCGTCGCCCACTCGCTCGCGCTCGCCCAGACGCTGCTCATCGCACAGGCTGCCCTCGGGCTGCTGCTCCTCTCCGACGGCAGGCGCGCCCCGGACCGCCTGCACTACGCGTACGGCGCATTCGCGCTGGGAGCTGCGCTTTCGCCCTGGTTCTACGCACCTGCTGAAGGGCCGAAGCGGCTCCTCTGGTTCGCCGGGACGACGTTGCTCGCCGGAGCGCTCGCTGTTCGCGCTTTCATGACGGGGTTGTGAGCAGGCTCTGGAACCGCATCCCGCCGCTCGTCCGCGGCCTCGCGCTCGTCGCGATCGCGGCGGTCGTGGTCATCGTCCTCTCACTCCAGTCGGTCCTCGCGACCGTCGGAGGACTCCTCCAGATCGCGTTCTTCCTCGCGATCGCCTTCTTCCTCTTCCTCCTCTGGCGCGAGCGTCGCGGAGATCTCGAGGCGTGGTCGGAGTGGAATCGCCGCGTCTTCTACGCGGCAATCGTCCTCGCG
>VAWZ01000002.1:59719-67734 GCA_005888365.1 Actinomycetota bacterium | reverse complement strand
GCCTCGTGCGGCAAGAGCGAGTGACGTAGGGTTGGCTCAATCGAAAGGAGGCTCGGATGGCAATTGCACGCGTTGTGTCCTTCGAAGGGGTCAGCAAGGACCGAATCGAGCAGATGAAGCGCGAGATGAACGAGGGGCAGCCGCCGGAGGGGCTCGACGCAACCGAGCTCGTCGTGCTCCACGACCCCGAATCCGAGAAGTCCCTCGCAATCGTCTTCTTCGAGACGGACGAGGCCTACAGGCGTGGAGACGAGATTCTCGACGCGATGCCCGCTGGTGACACGCCCGGAAAGCGCGCTTCGGTGACGCGGTACGACGTCGCGATGCGGATGACGACGTAGCACTCGGGTCGATCTAACGCCCGCGGTAACCGGTCGAGGGGCTGCCGCTCACCACAAGACGAGAGTGCTCTAAGGGCGCGGTCACGGGCGGGGAATCGTTCCCTGCCGAGGGAAGAGAGGGGTGACACGCGTGACGCATCGGCTATCCATTTCGGCTGTCGTTACAGCGGCCGTCGCAGGGATGATGCTTATGGTCCTCGCGGGCGCCGCCCCCGCTTGACAGCAGTCGCTCGTCGGCGCTTGCAGAGGGCCCGTTTCGGCGGGCCTTCTCCTTGTCGGCCCGGGATCAGGTGTGCCGGTGCCCCGACCGCGAAAGTTGCTTCATCTAGACCGTTGGGCGAGATCGGCGTAACCTTGCAGCGTTCGGTTTCGAGGAGAGGGGGAAGGACATGGGTTCGCAACCGCTGACCGGGCGACCGATGATTCCAGGGGTTGTCGTGTGGTTGCTGGTCGGACTTGGTCTGCTTGTCGTCGCGCTCGTCGGGTTCTTATTGGTGGCGGGCTCGGGCTAGCTCCGACGGGCTAGCTCCGACTCCAGTACATCTCGCGAACCCGGCGGACGAAGGTGCTTTCGTCTGGACGGGTTTGCCCTGTTGACATTCGTGTCAGGGCGTACGCTCGTCGAGGGGTCGGCATCCCCCTTTCCTCCCCCTTTCCTCCCCCTGCCGACCCCTTTGGCGATGTCGCGTCTTGCTTGCGACGGACGCTGTCAGATGTCGAGCCGCTGGTCCTCGAGGTCGAGGTCGCGGGCGACCCGATACCAGACGTCGTCGCTGATCGTGCCCGCGCGGCGAAGACCGAGGACCGCGTCGCGCTCGGCGTCGAGCAGCTCTCGGCGCAGCCGCTGGTAGTCCTGCGAGCGCGCCTCGATCGCGCCGTCGTCGCCGTCGTCGAAGCGCGCATGGAAGCGATCGGTGCGGAACCGATACATGCCGCGCATACGCTCGGCGGTGTCGTCGCGGACCCAGTCCTCCTCGACGAGCTCCTCCAGGCGAGCCAGCGCGGCCTCGGCTGCGCGGATTCGAGCTTTTGCCTCCTCACGGGCGTCCATGCCGTCGTCTTCGAGCCCGAGCACTCGGATCACGAAAGGCAGCGTCAGTCCCTGCCCGACGAGCGTCACCAGTATCACCGCGAAGGTGAGAAAGAGGATGAGGTCGCGGCCCGGGAAGGGCCCACCGGAATCGGTCTCGAGAGGCAGTGCCAGGGCTGCGGCGAGCGAGAGGGCACCCCGCATCCCCGCCCATGAGAGGAAGACCGCACCGCGCCAGCTCGACATCCTGCGCGCGATCCATTTCGGCGCGTTGATCACGGCAAAGACCCAGCCGAAACGGACGACGATCACGGTACCGCTGACGAGAGCCGCATAGCTGAGCAGCCGGGCGTTCGGGATCTGTCCGAGGGCGTCGACGACGACCGGAAGCTGCAGCCCGACGAGCACAAAGAGCAGGGCGTTCAGGAGATACTGGACGATCTCCCAGACCGCGACGCCCTGGAGTCGCACCTGCGCGTTCGTCAGCTCGGGCGTGTACCAGCCCAGGTAGATCCCGGCGCTCACGGCGGCGAGCACCGCGGAGACTCCGATCATCTCGGCCGGGAAGAACGCGAAGTAGCCGGTCAGGAGCGAGATCGTCACCTCTGCGGGGGGGTTGTCGAGCCGCCGCCTTACCTGGCGAACGACCCAGCCCACCGCGAGGCCGACGGCGACGCCGCCCGCCGCCGTGACGACGAAGAGCCCGCTCGTGTGGACGAACGAGAAGGATCCGGCGACGACCGCAAGGACCGCGACGCGGTAGAGCACGAGACCGGTGCCGTCGTTCACGAGACTCTCGCCCTCGACGATCGCGACAAGCTTCCGAGGGACTCCCAGCCGCTCCGCGATCGCCGTCGCAGCGATGGGGTCGGTGGGCGAGACGATCGCGCCGAGCACGAAGGCGCTCTGCCACGTCAAGCCGTCGACGAAGGTGTGCGCGATCACGGCGACGCCGAGCGTGGTTGCGATCACGAGCCCGAACGCGAGCAGTCCGATGGTTCGTTTGTTGGCCCTGAGGTCTCGCAACGAGGTGAAGAACGCGGCGCCGTAGAGGAGCGGCGGCAGGACGCCGAAGAAGATGAGCTTCGGATTCAGCTCGACGTTCGGCATCCCCGGCACGAGTCCGATCGCGAGCCCTCCGAGAACCAGCAGGATCGGGAACGGGATCCGGAGCGTCGGCGCGAGAGCGAGCATCGCCGCGACGGCGGCGAGAAGCGAGAGGGCCACGATGCTCTGCTGCGCGTCGAGATGCATGCGGGCATCGTGCCGGACGGCATTCGGGTGCGCGCCATCGCGCGGAGCTGCGTCTGGTCAGAACCCGCCCGGCGACCAGGTCTTGCGCCCGAACTGCCGCGCCAGCGGGTTGAACGCACGCACGAAGCGCCTCTTCGCCGCAGTCGCCTGGGCGTCCGACTTCGCAGCGAGCACGAATCCGACGTTGCCGGGGAGCGGGCAACGGCTGCCGGCGGGGACCGTGTAGAAGCCGTCTCTGTAGTGACGGTCGGCTTCGATCGACTGTTGCAGCGCGCCTTGCAGCCGGGTGACGTCGACGCCGGTCTCGTCGGTCGGGGTCGGCAGCGTGCCGATCTGGCCGAGAATGCTCTGGCGGTTGTCGGCGACGCTCGCGATCCGTCGCCCGGCCTCCCTCGGGGAGATCGAGCACTTGAAGCCCGCGCTCAGCGCCGTGCCGATCTCGCTTCGCCCGTCCGCAGACTGCGCGAGAACGTTCTCGATGCGATCGACGAAGGTCCGGACAGCGGCGTCCTGCGCCGAGGCGCTTCCGCTCGAGCCTCGCGTCGCGAGGAGAGCAGCGGCCGCCCCTCCGATCACGAGTGCCGCCCCGATCACCGCGGCCGCAACCAGCCACTTCCGCGGCGGCCGTGCGCGCTCGCGAGGCAGTGCGCGAACGGCTGGCGCGGGGCGCGTGACGTCGCCTTCTGCTTCGGGCCGCCCGAGCGCCTGCCCGAACGCGGCGGCAAGTGCGCCGGCGGTCGCATACCGGTCGGCTTGCGTCTTGGCCATTGCCCGAGCGACGACGCCGTCGAGTTTTCTCGGAAGATCCGCGCGGGCGGCCGAGAGGGTCGGCGGCGGATCCTCCAGGTGAGCATGCAGAACCGCGAACTCGGTTTCCCTTCGGTATGGAGGCTCCCCGGTCAGGCAGTGGAAGAGGACGCAGCCGAGCGAGTAGATGTCGGTGCGCTCGTCGACGGGCTGGCCCTGGATCTGCTCCGGAGCGCAGTAGTCGACGCTGCCGAGGAAGGAGCCGGTCCGGGTCGCGCCCCGTGAGCTCGTGCGCTTCGCGAGCCCGAAATCGCAGAGGTACGCGTGCCCGCCGGGCTCGGCGAGCAGGATGTTCGCCGGTTTCACGTCTCGGTGGACGAGCCCGGCCGCGTGGGCGGCATCGAGTGCGCTTCCGATCTGCTCGGCGATGCGCAAGGTCTCTTCGGGAGACAGCCGTCGCTGAACGCTGATCCGATGGCGGAGGCTTGGTCCATCCACGTAGCGCATCGCGAGGTAGAGGACGCCGTCGACCTCGTCGGCGTCGTAGATCGGAATGACGTTCGGGTGGTCGAGCGAGGCGACGAGCTCGGACTCGCGGAGGAACCTGCTGCGGAAGTCCTCGTCGTGCGCGAGCTCCGGGGAGATCACCTTCAGCGCGACCTTGCGTCCCAGTCGCTCGTGGGTCGCGAGGAAGACCGTGCCCATCCCGCCCCGGCCGAGCAACGACTCGATCGTGTACCCCCCGAACGTCTGCCCGACGCCGGGAGCGAGCCGTTCACTCATCGGCGGGACACGTGTGGATCCGGTAGCCGCGCCGTCGCTCGTTCTCGATCAGGTTTGCGGCGCCGAGCGGCTCGAGCTGTCGGCGGAGCTCCCAGACGAGCCTGGCGAGCTCGGTTCGCGTGTGCATCGGCTCGTCGGCCCAGACCGCGTGCATGAGCTCCTCGTGCGTGCACAGAGCCGGTGCTCCTCCGATCGCGGCGTTCCGCTCGGCCATGTGGCGCACGAGGAGGTGCGCCTGGGCGCGAATCTGGATCTCGTGCCGTTCCTCGCCCCGTACGAGGACGAGGCGAGCCTCTCGGGGGTCGTAGTTCAGGCACTCGGATCGACTCGGGCGGAGCACGGGGATGGGGGCTGCCCGTGTCGCCTGCGAGTCGCCGGCGGCGCGGAAGACGAGCTCGAAATAACTGCGTTCTCCGGTGTCGGAGAGCGACGCGAGGATGCAGACGGTGTCGCCGTCCCGGAGCGCGGTGCGACTGGTCACGCGCTCGAGCTCGTCGCCTCGCCGTATGAACGTGCCGTTGACACCCGCTCCGTCGAGGACGAACCACCGCCCGCCCTCGCGCTCCAGCGTGCAGTGGGCGACGCGTGTCACGAGACGTTGCGGATCCGGCTCCAGAGCGATGTCGTTCGCGCCCGCGAGCCGTCCCACCGACACCCGCTCGCCGGACAGTCGTAGCTCGTCACGTCGCTCGCCCTTCGGGCCGAGCACGAGGACTTCTGCCTCGTGCTCGAGGGCTCTCGGTGCCGAGCGAGATTCCATCTATCGCCTATCTCACGTCCATGGATCGGCGTCGCTCTCTGGTCGACACTCGATGTGCGATCAGGCTACATCGAGAAACGGAGGGAACATGTTCAATTCAGGCAAGGCGATGAGGCGGTGGACACTCGTATCGGGCCTCGTGCTCCTCGCGTCCCTGGCCGTCGGCACGTCCGGCCCGAGCGCCGCGACCGCGAAGCCACGCTGGGTGGTGAGCGACCTCGGAACACTCGGACGAGCGTGGCGGGACAGCGGCGCAGTCGGGGTCAACGAGAACGGGCAGATCGCCGGGACGAGCGGCACCGCGAGCGGCAAGCAGCACGCGTTTCTCTGGCAGAGCGGCAAGATGACCGACCTCGGGACGCTCGGCGGGCGAGACAGCTCCGCCGTCTCTCTGAACGACCGCGGTCAGGTCATCGGAACGAGTCTCACGGCGAAGCCGGCGAGGACGCACGCCTTCCTCTGGCAGAGCGGCAAGATGACCGACCTCGGCACCCTCGGCGGGCGTAGCAGCAGGCCCCGTGCGATCAACAACCGCGGCCAGATCGTGGGCGAGAGCTTCACCGCGAGCGGCAAGGTTCACGCCTTCCTCTGGCGGAAAGGGAAGATGAGCGACCTCGGGACGCTCGGCGGGCCGAGTAGCACCGCGCTCGCGATCAACGAGCACGGTCAGGTCGTCGGGTCGAGCAGCACCGCAGCGGGTAGAACCCACGCGTTCCTCTGGCAGAACGGCGAGATGACCGATCTGGGCACCCTCGGCCGCGTGTACTCCGACAGCGGGGCGGTCGCGATCAACGACCGGGCCCAGGTCGTCGGTGACAGCTTCAAGCCCACCGTGACGCAGACGGGGCAGCCAGGTCACGCCTTTCTCTGGCAGAACGGCAAGATGACCGACCTTGGGGCGTTGCGCGGGTACCGGGACAGCCACGCCGCGGCGATCAACCAGCGCGGGGTGGTCGTCGGCGAGAGCATCGCCAAGACCGGCAAGCGGCAGACGGTTCTCTGGCGGGGCGGGAAGATCGCTCCGATCAGGACGCTCGGCGGTGGCTTCAGCGGGTCGATCGAGATCAACGACCACGGCCAGGTGATCGGGTCGAGCGTGCCCGCGGGCGGGGCGGTCGTCCACGCTTTCCTCTGGCAGAGCGGAAAGTCCCTCGACCTCGGAACCCTCGGCGGAGCTGAGAGCGACGCGGCGGCGATCAACGAAAACGGCCAGATCGTCGGGGTCAGCAATACCGCGAACGGAGCGCGCCACGCTGTCCTCTGGACGAAGATGGGAGACAGCTGAGGCTAGGAGCCGGCCGCTCTCGCCGTCGGGGCGCGGGCGGCCGCGGTGGCCAGGTGGTCACCAGGTTCTCGCGTGGCGAAGGGTGGTTCGGTCGGGCCGACCACCCATCGCCCCCCAGTCCGGGCAAGGGGAAGGGGACGCCAAAAGCCGACCCGACCGAGACGTTTCTTCGTCGTCCTCCTCCCGACCCCTCCCGGGTCGCGAATCGTTCACCGGCGCGAATCGACAGGCCCGGTTCGCCTGACGGTCGCCACGTCCACTTGCTCCGCGGAGGAGAGGACGTAGGCCTGCCGGAAGCCCTCGGTGAGCAGTCCGTCGAGCCCTTGTCTCAGGTCGGCGACCTGCTCGCGCACCACCTGTCGCAGCACGCCCCGGTCTCGGCGAAGCTCATTTCGTTCGAAGCACATGTCTGCCGGAAGATCGAAGACGATCGCGACCGCAGGGGCCCGGTGCCTGGTCGCGAGCGCGAGCAAGGCGGCCCGGTGCTCGGAACGGACGCTGGTCGCGTCGACGACGGTCAGACGTCCGGCGCCGAGCCGCTTCTCGGTGACGAGGCGAAGCACGTCGAAAGCATCCTTCGACGCCGTCTGATCGCTCTCGTCGTCGCCGACGAGGCCGCGGCAGAAGTCCGACGAGATGATCTCGGTGGCGAGGAAGTGCTTCCGCGCAAAGGTCGACTTGCCCGAGCCCGACGGTCCGACGAGCACGACGAGCGCTCCTTCGGGGAGGTCGAGCTCGAGCGACGAAGGCGAACGGGCGGGCTCGCTCATGTCACTACCACGGCACCCTCGGCCGGAGCGAGATGCAGGTGCCCGGTGACCTTCTCGTCTTCCCGGTCTCGCTCGGTGGCGAGCTCGATCGTTCCCTCGATTCCCGCGATGTCGACCGCAACCCGCCCGAGGTTCAGAGCGATCGTCACGTTCTCGCCGCGCCGCCACGCCCACGCTCCGGACGGGGCGGGCAGCTCCTCGTAGTCGCCCGCCTGCAGCTCGGGGCGCCCGCGGCGGAGCGCGATCAGATCGCGGGTGAAGTGGAGCGTGGACGCCGTGTCGGCGCGTTCCTCCTCGACGTTCCGGCTCGTGTCCGTGAGCGGCAGCCAGGGATCGGTCCAGCCGCCCTCGGCCGTCCACGGCATCGGCGTGCGACCCGGGTCGCGCGACGGTTCCGCGCAGTCGAGGACCCGATCCGGAGGCACGTGTCCGTCCGCGAGCGCGAGCTCGTCGCCGTAGTAGAGAAACGGTGTCCCGCGCAGCGTGAACAGCATGAGCAGAGCGCAGCGTGCCAGGGCCTCGTTGCCGTGACACCAGCGGGTCGTGAACCGTCGCACGTCGTGGTTCGACCCCGTGAGCGCAGGCCATGCGCCCGGCGGCAGGGCAGCCTGCGTGCGCTCGACGACCTCACGGAGTGCGTCGGCCTCGAACGGCGCGTCGAGCAGCTGGAAGTTGAAGGCCATGTTCAGCTCGTCCGCTTCGGTTCCCCAGAACGCCGCCCACCTGGCGAAGTCCCACACCCAGGCTTCGCCTACGAGTACCCGCGGAGGGTCGTAGCCGTCTGCCAGCGCACGCCACTCCCGGTAGATCTCGTGCACCTCGGGCCGGTTGGCGTTGTAGAGCGGCGTGAAGCCACGACGTCGCGACCAGGGATCGTCGTTCTCGGTCGCCGGAGGGTTGTCGCGAAGCTCCCGGTCCTTGACGAGCGCGTTGGCGACGTCGATTCGGAAGCCCGCGACCCCGCGGTCGAACCAGAAGCGAAGAATGCGCTCGAACTCCTCGCGCACCTCCGGGTTCCACCAGTCGAGGTCGGGTTGCTCGGGTG
>VAWZ01000002.1:57451-59699 GCA_005888365.1 Actinomycetota bacterium | reverse complement strand
CGTCCACGCGGAGCCGCCGCCGAAGGCGGCAAGCCAGTTGTTCGGGATCTCGTTCGCCCAGACGTAGAGCTCGGGCCGTGCGCGGAACCATGGATGCCGGTCGGACGTGTGATTCGGGACGAGATCGAGAAGCACGCGGATCCCCCGCCCTTCGGCCTCTGCAACGAGACGGTCGACGTCGGCAAGCGTCCCCAGATCCGGATGGACTCCGAAGTAGTCCGCGACGTCGTAGCCCCAGTCGACGTTAGGCGAGGGGTGAATCGGGTTGAGCCAGACCCCGTCGATCCCGAGCCACTCGAGGTAGTCGAGCCTGGAGACGATCCCGGCGAGGTCGCCGATCCCGTCGCCGTTGGCGTCGGCGAACGAGCGCGGGTAGATCTGGTAGAGGACGCCGCCGCGCCACCAGGGGTCAGCCGGACCCATGTCTCCCAGCCGGCCGCCGCCGTGCAACGATCTTCCTGTAGATGACCATCGTGGTCGTCCGACACCTTAGGATGTCTCTGCACTGACTTGCGCAAGACCGGAGTTCGCTCGCGCGAATCCCGGTCGCGGAAATGCGTGGGAGGAGGGAGCTACCGGTGGCTGAGATCACGTTTGACGGCGTCTCGAAGGTCTACGACGACGGAACGCGGGCCGTCGAGGATCTCGACCTTGCGATCGAGGACGGGGAGCTGATGGTCATGGTGGGCCCGTCCGGATGCGGGAAGACGACGGCGCTCCGGATGCTCGCGGGCCTCGAGGAGATCAGCGAAGGGACGATCTCGATCGGCGACGAGATCGTCAACGACCTCACGCCGAAAGAGCGCGACATCGCGATGGTCTTCCAAAGCTACGCGCTCTATCCGCACATGACGGTCAAGGAGAATCTCGCCTTCGGGCTCAGGTTCCGCAAGATGTCCAAGCCCGAGATCGAGCAACGGGTACAGAACGCGGCCTCGATCCTCCAGATCGAGGAGTTCCTGAACAGAAAGCCGAAGGCCCTCTCTGGCGGGCAGCGCCAGCGCGTCGCAATGGGGCGAGCGATCGTGCGCGAGCCGCAGGCGTTCCTCATGGACGAGCCGCTTTCCAACCTCGACGCGAAGCTCAGAGTGCAGATGCGGGGCGAGATCCACGACCTCCAGCGACGGCTGGGCGTCACGACCGTCTACGTGACGCACGACCAGACCGAGGCGATGACGCTCGGCGACCGCGTGGCCGTCATGCAGCACGGGAAGCTGCAACAGGTCGCCACTCCACAGGCACTCTACGAGCGCCCGGTCAACGAGTTCGTCGCCGGGTTCATCGGATCGCCTTCGATCAACATGGTGGAGGCGGAGCTCGAACGCTCGAACGGAGCTCTTTCAGTGAGCTTCGGCGGTCATAAGCTCGCCGTCGCCGACGAGGTGGCCCGCGCGAACACCGCTCTGGGCGAGTACGTCGGTCGCAAGATCGTGCTCGGCATTCGGCCGGAAGACATCGAGGATGCGAGCCTGGACTCGGGGGCGCCTCGGGACCGGCGGCTCGCGATCACCTGCGACTACACGGAGCCCCTGGGCGCGGAGGTGCTCGTGTACTTCACCGTCTCTGCGACCGGGGTGATCAGCGGGGTGGCCCGCGACGCGGATCCGGCACTCGAGGACGCTGGTCCGAGGAAAGCGGAAGGCACCCGTCTTGTCGCCCGGGTCGATCCCAAGACTCGGATCACTGAGGGCAACCAGGGCGAGCTTGCGGTGGATACGAGCCGGCTCTACTTCTTCGACCCGGAGAGCCGAGCCGCTCTCTAGCCCTTGACCGCTCCGGCGGTCAGCCCCGCGACGATCCGCCGCTGCAGGATCAGCGTGAGCGCGATCAAGGGAACGGTCACGATGAGCGTCGCTGCCATGACCTCCCCCCAGGGGTACTGGAAGGTGCCTCCCACGCCCGAGGTGAAGCTCGTGATGGCCACCGGAACCGTGTGCTTGTCAGGCGTCTCCGTGAACGAGAGCGCGAATAAGAATTCGTTCCAGGCGGCGATGAAGGCCAGCATTCCGGTGGTGACGAGAGCGGGCGCGACGAGCGGGAGCACTACGCGGTAGAACGTCTGGAAGGGTGAGGCGCCGTCGATGTACGCCGCCTCCTCGAGGTCACGTGGCAGCGCGCGCATGAAGCTGGTGAGGACCCAGACCGTGAGCGGGATCACCAGGATCATGTAGCTGAGGACCAGCGCTCTCAAGCTGTTGTAGAAGTGGAAGCGGTTGATCATCGTGTACAGAGCGCCGAGGATCGCGAT
>VAWZ01000002.1:50241-57427 GCA_005888365.1 Actinomycetota bacterium | reverse complement strand
GGCCACGGAAACGGATGCGCCCGAGCGCGTAGCTCGCAAATGAGCCGAGAGCGAGGGCGACCAGCGTGACCGAACCGGCGACGATGGTCGAGTTCAGCAGCGCCTTCTGGAAGTCTCCGCTCGAGAGCACCAGGCGGAAGTTCTCGAACGTCGGATGCACCGGGATGTACCGCACCGGTGTGACGAAGAGATCGGCCTCCGGCGTGAAGGCGGATCGGATCACCCAGTAGAAGGGAAAGAGTGCGTAGACGAAGATCGCGGCGACGAGGAGGTAGAACCCGACGCGCTTGACCACCCGCCAGACGGGATTGCGACGCGCTGCCCGTCGCCAGGAGACGGGCCGCGGCTGCACCTTCGCTTTGCGCTCGGCGACGACGCTCAACTACTGCTCCTGCACGCGCAGGAAAGTCGTGTAGATCACGACGAAGATGCCGATGATCAGGAAGATCGCGACGCTGATCGCGGCGCCGTAGCCGACGTTGCCTTCCGTCACGATCGTGTTCTGAGCGACGATCGACATCGTCTGCGTGTCGGACCGCGAGCCGAAGAAGACGTAAAAGATGTCGAACACGCGCAGCGCGTCCAGCGTGCGGAAGATGAGCGCGACGAGGATCGCCGGGCGAAGCAACGGGAGCGTGATCCGCCAGAACTGGTGCAACTTGCTCGCTCCGTCGACACCCGCCGCCTCGTACAGGTCGTGCGGAATGACCTGGAGTCCTGCCAGGAGGAGGAGGGCGACGAAGGGCGTCGTCTTCCAAATGTCCACTGCGGATACGGCCCAGAGAGCGGTGTTCGACTGGGCGATCCAGGCGACGGGGTGGGAGAGGATGTGCAGACGCACGCCCGCGTCGTCGATCGGGCCGAAGATGGGGTCGTACATCCACTTCCACATCTGGGCCGAGACGACGGTCGGGATCGCCCAAGGCACGAGCATGACAGCGCGCATCACGCCTCTTCCCTTGAAGCTCGAGTTGACGACGAGCGCGATGATCAGGCCGAGGACGAACTCGAAGGAGACCGTGATGAGGGTGAACTTCACGGTCACGGTGATCGAGTGGCGAAAGGCGTCGTCGTGGATGAGCCGCCGGTAGTTCGCAAGCCCGACCCACTTCGTCGGCTCGAACGCGAGGAACTGCTGGTCGGTGAAGCTCTGATAGATGGTCTGACCGAGGGGGTAGAAGGCGACGAACGCGACCACGAGGAGCGCGGGCGTGAGCATCAGCCATGCAAGGCGCGTCTGCTTGCGCTGGAGCCCGGACGATCGCTTGCGCCGCACGCGTCGCCGCGGCGCGGTGGCCTCGCTCGCGCTCATCGACCGCTACCGGGACGGATGGGAGGACGGGAGCCTGGGCTCCCGTCCTCCGTTAGTCGCTTCGCGTCCGAAGTTCGAGTCAAGCCGGGAGTCCCTACGGCTTCACGAGCTTGTTGAGCTCCGAGGCGATCGTCGGCAGGACCGACTGCGCGCTCTTCCCGTTCAGGATCTGGTTGATGCCCTGGTAGATGTCCTGCGAGCCCTGCGCGTAGTGGGGGCCGAGGTAGCGTGCCGGCCGCGTCACGCGCGTGACCTTGGCGATCGAGGGGATGAGGTACGGGTTCGCCTTGACGACGGCCGGGATCGTGGCAACCGCCGGGATCGTGGGCACGTTGGCGTTGAAGATGGCGTCGTACCGCTCGACCGCGGGGCTGGTCATCCACCGCACGAACTCGGTGGCGGCCCCGACGTGCTTCGAGTACTTCGAGACCCCGAGCTGCCAGCCGCCGACGGTTCCGACGGACGGGCTCTTTCCGGTGTGTGGCAGGACGGTTACCGCGAACTTGCCCTTGACGGGAGTGGTCTGGCTCGCCGAGTAGGCGTACGGCCAGTTGCGCATGAACGCCGCATTACCGGAGTCGAACGCGTTCCGGGCGTCCTCCTCCTGGTACGTCGTCACGGCGGACGGCACGATGTTGCCGACCCAGCTCCGCTGTAGGTTCAGGATCGCGGCCGCCTTCGGGTTGTTGATCGTGACCTTGCCGTTGTCGATGAACTGCCCGCCGCCGCTCGACGCGAGCCACTCCAGTGAGTCGCACGTCAGGCCCTCGTACGCGTTCCCCTGGTACACGTAGCCGACGAAGCTCGGATTCGAAGCCTTCTCGCCGTCCTGGATCTTCTTGGCCATGGCGCCGAGCTGCGCCCAGCTCGTCGGAGGCTTGCTGTATCCGTACTTCTTCAGCAGGTCTGTTCGGTAGTAGAGGATGCCGAAGTCGCCGAACCAGGGCATTGCGACGAGCTTGCCCTTGACGGTGTCGTTCAGCACGATTCCCGCCGCGTGCAGCTTCGCCTGCTGCCCGAGAGCAGGCTTGAGGTTGACGAGGTAGGGCGCGAACGCTCCCGGCCACACGACGTCCATCATCATCACGTCGATGCTCGAGGAGTGGGCGCTGAAGTTCCGCGCCAGTTGGGAATAGGCGGCACTGGAGTCCGCCGGGTGCGGCACGAGCTTGATCTTGATGCCCGTCTGCTTCGAGAACTGGGCGACGAGGTTCTGGTCGCGGACGTGCGAGTTGCCGACCGCGCCGTCGCCGACGAACGTGATGCTCTGGCCACCGTACTTCGCCTTGATGGCGGCCGCGCCGGCGACCGGCGGGGGCTTTACAGCCGCAGGTGTCGACGGTTCGGCGGTGCCGGCACTTCCGGCTCCGGCGATGGCCAGTGAGACCACGAGCGCCAACGCGCCGGTCAGTCCCACTATGACAAGCCCTCCTCGATGCTTCACTCTCCCCACCATCCTTTCTGCAGATGCCATGACGGCGTTTGCATGCCCTCCGTAGGTGAATGTCGTGCACTCCAGCGCACACCATGTGCGGCGTGAAGCGTCGTGCCCGTTGCGGCAGCCGATGGAACGAGCATGCGGCCAGGGCGATCATACGCCGACGACCGTGGTCGCGCGAACCTCAGCTATGTGACGTTTCGCTCGAGCTAAGGCTCGAGCGCAGTGCCGAACCCGAGTTCGATTATCCGCTGAAGAGGTGGTCGCAGTTGGTGGGAGCGGGGATGCCTTCCTTCTTCCCTCCGCCCGCTGCCACACCTCGCTCGAACTGCTTCGCGATGTTCGCCTCGCAGTTCTCGACTGCTTGCGAGTTCGGATGACTCTCGCCGTAGGCCGAGGCGGCGGGTGCCGCGACGAGCCCGAGCACAGCGACCAGCCCAGCCGTAACCAGCCCAGCCGTAACCAGCCGAGCCGTGGCCAGCGCGATTCGTGGACGCATTCCGGTACCTCCCGTAAGTTGCCGCATCGGGCGAGACTAACGGGCGGCCCGGTCGCCGCCCTCTTCGCTCGGGGCGACGAAGAGCCCACGCAGGAAAGCGACGACCTGCCGTCGTAGGGGCGGGCCCGGAGGCCCTGCCGGCTGGGACCAGGCGTACGCGAACTCGGCACCGAGCAAGAGGATGAGCGAGACGACGTAGACGAAGAAGAGGAAGGTCATCACGCCTGCGAGCGACCCGTAGATGAGGTTGTAGCGGGAGAAGTCTCCGAAGACGATCGTCAGGATCTTCGTCGCGCTCCAGGTGAGAAGGGCGGTGAGAATCGCGCCGGCGAGCGCGTCCCGCACCCGCAGCTTGCGTGCCGGAACGAAGCGGTAGAGCAGGAGCGCCATCACCCAGAACGCGACGAGCTGGATCACGTCGCGGAGAATGACGCCCGTCGGGTTGGCGTTGATGCCGATGTTTTCGGCTGCGTGGTCGACCACGCGGCTGAAGAACGCCGCGAACGCCGAGAATCCGACCACGAGGAGCACGAGCAGACCCGCCGCGGCGACGAGGAGGAGATCGATGGCCTTCGCATGAGCGGCAGGTCGGCCTCGCTCCACCTTGCACGCAGCCTCGAGGCCGACCCGGATCGCCCCCATCATCCCAGACGCCCCCCAGAGGAGCGCGACGAGGGAGACGAGACCGATTGCGGAGAGCGGGCTTGCGATGCCCTCGATCGACTTCTGCACGTCGGTCCCGCCGACGGACGAGCCGAGGAGGTCGGTCACCTCGTTGATGATCCTCTGGCGGAGCTCCTCGTCCTGGAGCACGAGGCCGAAGATCGAGACGAGGAAGATGGTCAGCGGAAAGAGCGAAAATAGGACGTGGTACGCGATCGCGGCGGCGTACTGAGGACAGCGATCGGTGAAGAGGTCTTCGAGGGCGCGAGGCAGAGCGCGTCCGACCTTGCGCACGATCTCGAGGGGCCAGCGCGTGAGGCGGCCGAGACGTCCGCCGGGCTCGGCAACTGGAGTCTCGGTCACAGCCGGAGTCTACGGAGCGAGCTGGCTGCGTTCGGCTCGCGCTTGGGCTACGCCTGCAGGGTGATGATGCTCCGGGACACAGCTCGCTCGTAGCTCCCGGCTCCCGCCTGCACCCGAACTATCCTCCGGCGCGATGAAGGTCGTGCTGCCCGATTCGTCCGAGCTCGAGCTGCCCGACGGTGCGAGCGGACTCGACGCGGCACGGGCGATCGGGCCGAAGCTGGCACGCGACTCCGTCCTCGCTCGTGTCAACGGGCATGTCCAGGACCTTCGTCTTCCGCTCAGCGGCGGCGAACGAATCGAGCTTGTGACGATACGGGACAAGGACGATCCGGACGCCCTCTACGTCCTGCGGCACTCGACCGCGCACCTGCTCGCCGAGGCCGTGCTCCGGCTCCACCCCGGAACCAAGATCGCGATCGGGCCGCCGATCGCCGACGGCTTCTACTACGACTTCGAGTTCCCGGAGCCGATCTCGGAGGAAGATCTCTCCGCGATCGAAGCCGAGATGCGGCGCGAGATAGAGGAGGGGCGCACCTGGAGTCGCGAGGAGGTCCCACGCGAGGACGCGCTTGAGCGCTTCCGCGCGGAGTCCCAGCCCTACAAGGTCGAGCTCGCGAGCGAGGCCGAGCCTCCCATCTCGCTGTACACGCAAGGCGACTTCACCGATCTCTGCCGCGGCCCGCACCTCCAGGACACGTCGCCCATCAAGGCGCTGAGGCTGACCGGTCTCGCAGGGGCCTACTGGCGAGGAGACGAGAGGAACACGCAGCTGACGCGGATCTACGGCACCGCGTTCTACTCGCAGGCGGACCTCGACGCGCACCTCCAGCGGCTGGAGCAGGCACGCGCAAAGGACCACCGGCGCCTCGGGCCGCAGCTCGACCTCTTCCACTTCGACGAGCACTCGCCCGGCGCCGCTCTCTGGCACCCGAAAGGCGTTGCGCTCTTCAACGCGCTCGAAGACCTACGGCGACGCGAGAACGCCAAGCGCGGCTACCTCGAGGTGCGGACGCCGCTCATGTGGGACATCGAGCTCTGGAAGCGCTCGGGCCACTGGGAGAAGTACCACGACGCCCTCTTCCTCATCCCTCATGGCGAGCACACCTTTGGCCTCAAGCCTATGAACTGCCCCGGGCACATGCTCCTGTTCGCGAGCAAGCTCCGCAGCTACCGCGAGCTGCCGATCCGTTACGCCGAGTCGGCGTCCCTGCACCGCGACGAGCCGACCGGGACGTTGCACGGCCTCCTGCGGGTGCGACAGATGCACCAGGACGACTCGCACGTGTTCTGCACGGAGGAGCAGATCCAGGACGAGATCGACGGGATGTTCGAGTTCGTCGGCTTCCTCTACGACCGCCTGGGCGTTCGGGAGCTCGCGCATGCGGAGCTCTCGACCCGGCCGGAGTCGAAGCTCGGGACGGACGAGCAGTGGGACTACACGGAGGGTGTACTGGGCACGGCGCTCGAGCGGCAGGGGATCCCGTACCGGGTGAAGGAGGGCGACGGCGCGTTCTACGGGCCCAAGATCGACCTCTTCATGGACGACGCGATGGGGAGGCCGTGGCAGATGGGGACGATCCAGCTCGACGGCCAGCAGCCTGCGAGACTCGGGTGCAAGTACACGGGCGCCGACAACCGCGAGCACATGCCGTGGGTCATCCATCGCGCCCTGTTCGGCTCGCTCGAGCGGTTCATCGGCATTCTCGTCGAGCACTACGCGGGGGACTTCCCGTTCTGGCTTGCCCCGGTTCAGGCACGAGTCCTTCCTGTGGGCGAGGGCCATCGCGGACCGGCGGACTCGCTGCGCTATCGGCTGGCGGCCGCCGGCTATCGCGCCGACGTCGACGATCGGGACGAGACCCTCGGCAAGCGGATCCGGGACGCGGAGCTCGAGAAGATCCCGTTCGTGCTCGTCTACGGAGACCGCGAGTCGGACGACGCGCTCGCCGTGCGGGAGCGCGGGGGAGGACAGTCGACGCGCTCGCTGTCGGAGCTTCTCGACAGCTTTGACGCACTCGCGGCGGAAGCCGGCTCTGCCTAGGTGGTACCATGCGGCTCCTGCAAGCAGGAGCGAACAGCTTCCTCACCTCCCGGGCTTGACTCAGCCAGTCATAGCTGGGCCGGTCATAGCTGGCGGGGGTTCAACCGAGCCGAAGGTTTGGATGGAACGAGGAGCCACTGCTTGCAGTGGTGTTTTTGTTCCGGGGTGTTTTTGTTTGTGTCGTCTGCAAGGAGGAAACTGAGAGCTTGGTGAACAGCCTTTGAGACCCCGGCGCCGCCGGCCCGCGCTGAACGAGCGGGTCGTCCCACGCGCCCGGCCTGAGCGCATCAACGAGGAGATTCGCGTGCCTCGCGTGCGCCTCGTAGACGAGAAAGGCGGGCAAGTCGGGATCGTCGCAACCCGGGAGGCGGTCGAGTTCGCCGAGCAGAAGGGGCTCGACCTCGTCGAAGTGGCGCCCGGAGCGGACCCGCCCGTGGCGCGTGTCATGGACTACTCGAAGTACCGCTACGAGCAGGAGCAGCGCGCCAAGCAGGCCCGCAAGCACCAGCTTCAGATCCAAGTCAAGGAGATCAAGCTCAGGCCGAAGATCGGCACCCACGACTACGAGACCAAGAAGGGGCACATCGTCCGCTTTCTGAACCAGCGGGCGAAGGTGAAGGTCACGATCATGTTCCGGGGGCGAGAGACCCTCCATCCGGAACGGGGACGCGACCTCCTGATGCGGGTCGCCGAAGACGTCAAGGAGATCGGGGCGATCGAGCAGCAGCCCCTCCTCGACGGCCGCAACATGGTCATGGTGCTCGCGCCGACGAAGAACGCAGGAGTGAAGACGGATGCCAAAGGTGAAGACCTCACGGGGAGCGAAGAAGCGGTTCCGGCTGAGCGGGGCGGGGAAGATTCTGCGCC
>VAWZ01000002.1:9984-50188 GCA_005888365.1 Actinomycetota bacterium | reverse complement strand
TCGCAAGGAGCGACGCGAGAAGCGTCAAGAAGCTCCTGAGAGGAGGCTGAGCGATGCCCCGCGTGAAACGTGCGGTCCACGCGCGCAAGAAGCGCGCGAAGCTCCTCGAGCAGGCGAAGGGCTACTACGGGCGCAAGAAGTCGAGCTATCGCTTCGCGCGTGAGCAGGTCGAGCACTCGCTCGTCTACGCCTACCGGGACCGCAAGGCGAAGAAGCGGACGTTTCGCTCGCTCTGGATCATGCGCATCAACGCAGCCGCGCGCGCGAACGGGCTCTCCTACAACCGATTCATGTCGGGCGTCAAGAAGGCCGGAATCGAGCTCGACCGCAAGTCGCTCGCCGATCTCGCCGTGTCCGATCCGAAGGCGTTCGCGGTGGTCGCCGACCGTGCGAAGGCGGCGCTCGAGTCCGGCGCATCGGGCTCTCAGGCCGCCTGATCACCTCGGCGCACAACGCGAAGCTGCGGCTCGTCCGCAAGCTCCTCTCCGCCCGCAAGCACCGCGATGAGACGGGGCTCTTCGCGGTGGAAGGCGAGGACCTGGTCGAGGCGGCGAGCGGCGCAGGAATCGACCCGGTCGAGCTGCTCGTGGCCGGCGAGAACGTGGAGTCCGCGCTACTCGGCGCTCTGTCGACCCTCGGACATGCGCCGCGGGTCGTCGGTGTCTATCGACGATCCGATCTCCCGACCGGCCGGCGCGAGGTGACGCTTGCTCTGTGGCGGGTCGGCGATCCGGGCAACGTGGGGACGCTTCTGCGCACCGCCGACGCCTTTGGCGCCGCGGTCTCCCTTTCGGAAGGCTGTGCCGACCCGCTCGGCCCGCGTGCTCTGCGAGCCTCCGCGGGGGCAGTCTTTCGTGTGCCTCACGTCGCGTGGCGAGAGCCCGGCGCTCGCCACATCGCGCTCGTCGCCCACGGCGGGGCTTCGCTTGCCGATGTCGACCTCACGCCTCCGCTCACCCTCCTTCTGGGCGGGGAGCGCGAGGGGCTTCCCGACGGCCTGGTGACGCCTAGTCACGACGTCGCAACCATTCCGCTGCCTGGGGCGGCGGAATCGCTGAACGTCGCGGCCGCGGGCGCGATCGCGCTCTACGAGCTCTCGCGCCGCGGTTCCTGAGTCGGAGCAGGGCCTTCCGGTCCCGGAGCCGCGGATGCCTGAGTGGCAGCAGCGCTCGTGAAGTCGACGTGCGGAGCCTCTCGCTCCGCTTGCTCCTCGACCTGGAAGAACTCGCGAGTCCGGAACCCGAACGGGCCGGCCAGGACTGCGCCCGGAAAGGTCTGGACTCCGTTGTTGTACGCGAGCACCGAGTCGTTGTACGTCTGTCTCGCGACCGCGATTTGATTCTCCGTTCCCTCGAGCTGGCCCTGCAGCTCGCGGAAGTTCTCGCTTGCCTTGAGGTCGGGGTACGCCTCGGCGACCGCGAAGAGACGTCCGAGCGCCTGCCCGAGGATTCCTTCCGCCTGGGCGGACTCGGCCGGCGACTGCGCCTGCTGCGCACGCGTCCGCGCAACCGTCACCTCTTCGAAGACCCCGCGCTCGTGCGCCGCGTAGCCCTTGACCGTCTCGACCAGGTTCGGGATCAGGTCCCATCGCCGCTTGAGCTGAACCTCGACCTGCGCCCACGCGTTGTTCGCAGCGTTCCGGTAGCGAACGAGCCTGTTGTAGAGGCCGGCGATCAGCAGAAAGACGACCAGGACGATCGCCAGGAGGATGATCAGAGCCCAGATCACTGCTACCCGACTCTACCGATAGGGTGAAAACATGGCATCGGTCGCGGGTTTGTTCGTCTCACCGGAGCGCGGGACGGGGCGGTCCGCAGCGCGCGAGCGCGTGCTCGCACTCGAGGGGCTTGGGATCGAGGGTTGTGCCCACGCGAACCCGCCTCGACGCGAAGTGCTCCTCGCGTCCAAGGAGCATCTCGACGCAGTCGGCGTTGCGCCGGGCGCGATCCGCGAGAACGTCACGGTGGAAGGCGCTGACGTGCACGACTGGCCGATCGGCCAGCGTGTCCGCGTGGGCGAGACGGTCCTCGAGATCACGATGGTCTGCGAGCCGTGTCACCGCATGGACGAGCTGCGCGAGGGACTACGCGCCGAGCTCGACGGTCGCCGCGGCATGCTCGCCCACGTCGTCGAGGGCGGCGAGATCGCGCTCGGGGACGCCGTCGAGTTGGTGTAGCCGGGAGTGCCCGCCTAGCGTCTCCAGCTGCGGATCCAGAGCGCGATCCGCCTCCAGATGTTCATCGAGTGCTCGTGCCGTTGCGTCGGCGCGAACACGCGTCCTTCGACCTCACGAACGTCTGCGCCGATCTCCTCGCCGAGTCCTCCCTTGCTGTCCGGCTCGATCTCCTCGCTCGAGGCCGGCTCCAGGTACTCCTCCAGCCGCTCTGTCTCCGAACGAGTGAGCTTCAGGATCACGGTTCCCTGCGTGATCGTGGCGACCTGCTCGGACGGGACGTACCGCGGCTTCTCGAGGGCGCCCGTGGCGACGGCCAGGCCGTCGAAGATGTCGCTCGTGTCGTCGCCGGCGATCTCGTCGACGCGCCCCACCTCCAGCCCGTCCGATGACACAACTTTCCATCCGGGTCTGATCAGGAGCCAGGAGACTGGATCCGCCGCGTCCGATGCGCCCATGCTCGGGACGATAAGCGACGACCCGCGTCCGCAGGAGACGAGTCATGCGCTCCGCCTGCGGCAGACGAGCCAGTCGCTCCGCCTGCGGCAGACGAGTCATTTGCTCTGCCCGCGGCAGACGAAGATCATGTCCTCCTCGCCGTCGTGAGGGCGGAGGTCGAACCAGCCGTAGGTCGACTCGACCTCGAAGCCCGCGAGGTCGAGCAACCGCAACCACTCCGGCAACGAGAGCCAATGGAGCGCGAACGTCGCCGAGACCGAGCCCGAGCGGACCGAAAGGGAGAGGGTCCGAGCGCTCTCGTCCCAGACCGCGCGCTCGAAGATTCCGGGCTCGCGCTCGACCCACAGGTCGTGCGTCTCCTCGATGTCCTCCGCGCTGGGCGCAAACACGTCGAATACGAAACGGCCCTCCGACACGAGGAGCGCGCGGGCCGCCTGCAGCGCACGAAGCTTCGCGGGCTCGTCTTCCATGTGCAGGAGAGAGCGGAACGGGCAGATCACGAGCGGGACGCGCTCCGGGACCGGCGGGTCGGCAAGATCGCCGAGCCGGAGATCGACGAGCGCCTCGACGCCGGCAGCTCTCGCTGCCTCGCCCGCGAAGGCGAGCATCCGGGGGGACGCGTCGATCCCGATCACGGCGACGCCCGCCTCGGCGATCGGAACCGCGATCCGCCCGGTGCCGACGGCGAGCTCGACGACCGGGCCACCGACCGAGAGCGCCTGGTCGACGTAGAACCCGACGTCCTCCGTCACCGACCGGCTCCACGGGTCGTAGATGCGGGCGATCGGGTCGTAGAGAGCCATCGGCGCACACTTTGTCAGCAGACGGGTCGGGCGCTACGCTGGACGCGCATGACGAGCAGCCCACGCACGGCGCTCTTTATGAAGCCCCGGCCTGTAGTCGGGGCAGCGACGCGCGCGTAGCAGTCCGCCCTCTCCGCATCCAGGCAGGGGCTGCCCCGTCCCTTCTGCTCGAGCGAGATGAGAGCGATGAGCGAAAAGCAAGAGATCGATCCCGCTACAGTCGCCGCCGTGGACCCGGAGGCGCTGGAAGAGACCGCAATGCGGGCAGTGCGAGAAGCAACCTCGACCGAAGACTTGGACCGCGTGCGAGTCGAGTACCTCGGGCGTAAGAGCCAGCTCAAGCTCGCGCTTCGAGAAGTTCGCGACCGCAACACCGGAATGCAGCTCAACAAGTTCCGCGAGGCGCTCGAGATGGCCATCAGCGTGCGCCAAGAAGAACTCCGACAGCTCGAGCTCGACCGCCGCCTCGCCGAGGAGCGCGTCGACGTCACGATCCCTGGCACCCCGGTTCGCCGTGGCCACCTGCACCTGATCACGCAGATCCGGCGGGAGTTCGAGGACATCTTCCTCGGCCTCGGCTATACGGTCGTCGACGGCCGCGAGGTCGAGACGACTCACTACAACTTCGATGCCCTCAACTTCCCGCTCGTCCACCCGACCCGGTCGCCGCTCCACACGTTGTTCCTCGACGAGCACACGGTGCTGAGGACCGAAACGTCACCCTCGCAGATTCGGACGATGGAGACGCAGGAGCCTCCCGTCTACATCGTCAGCCCCGGCCGGTGCTATCGGCGCGACACCCCCGACGCGACGCACACTCCGATTTTCCACCAGGTCGAGGGGCTCGCAGTCGACGAGGGCATCACGCTCGCCGACCTCGAGGGCACGCTCGACTACCTGCTCCGCGAGCTCTTCGGCCAGGAACGTCGCTCGCAGTTCGTGACGCACTACTTCCCGTTCACGGAACCGTCGATCGAGGCGCTCGTGTCCTGTCACATCTGCGACGGCTCCGGCTGTCCCGTCTGTCGGCATTCGGGCTGGATCGAGGTCGGCGGTGCCGGGATGGTCGATCCGAACGTCCTCGAGTTCGTCGGCTACGACGCGGAGCGGTACACGGGCTTCGCCTTCGGCTGGGGACTCGAGCGGATCGCCGTGCTCCGGCACGGCATTCCCGATCTGAGAGAGCTCTGGCGGAACGATCCGCGCCTGCTGAGGCAGTTCTGATGCGCGCGCCGCTCTCCTGGCTTCGTGAGTACGTCACTGTCGATCCGTCTGCGGGCGAGATAGCGCGCCGGCTCGCGATCTCGGCGCTCGAGGTCGAGCGGGTGATCGACGTCGGCGTGCCCGACGTGGACGGGAACCTCGGTCGCTTCCTCGTGGGAAGCGTGCTGGAAGCGCGACCGCACGCGAATGCGGATCGCCTGCGCGTCTGCCAGGTCGACGTCGGTGAGGGACATCCACGCCAGATCGTCTGCGGGGCATGGAACTTCGAGGCGGGCGCGACGGTCGCCGTCGCTCTGCCCGGCGCGCTCCTGCCCGTTCTCGACCAGCCTCTCCGCGAGGTCGAGCTCCGTGGGCAACAGTCGCGCGGAATGATCCTCGCCGAAGACGAAGTGGGCCTCGGTGAGGACCACGCGGGGATCATGGTTCTCCCTCGAGGGCCGGAGCCGGGCACGCCCTTGCACGACGTGCTTCCGATCCACGACCAGGTGCTCGACGTCGTGCCGACGCCGAACCGAGTCGACCTCCTCTCCATGGTCGGGCTGGCCAGAGAGGTCGCGGCGCTCCTCGACGGCGACCTCCACCCCCCGGCGCCGCAGGATCCACCGGTTGTCGACGGGGAGCCCGTCGTGGTCACCGTCGAGGACCCCGCGGGCTGCCCGCGCTACATCGGTCGCGTCTTCCGCGACGTGAAGATCGGACCCTCGCCACAATGGCTTCGCTCCCGGCTCTACCTCGCCGAGATGCGCTCGATCTCCAACGTCGTCGACGTCACGAACTACGTGATGCACGTCTGGGGAAGCCCGCTGCACGCCTTCGACCGCGCAAGGCTCGCGGGCGGGAGGATCGTTGTTCGTCGCGCGCGGCCGGGCGAGGAGCTCCGAACGCTCGACGGCACGCTCCGCCGGCTCGAAACGAGCGATCTCATGATCACGGACGGCGAGCGGTCGGTCGCCCTCGCCGCCATCATGGGCGGCGAGGAGAGCGAGGTCGGCGACGAGACTACTGAGATTCTGCTCGAGGCCGCGAACTTCGAGCCGATCGGCATCCTGCGCTCCTCGGAGCGTCTCGCGCTTCGAACCGCCGGTTCGAACCGTTGGGAAAAGGGCGTCGACCCGTATCTCGCCGAGCCGGCCGCGGTGCTCGCGAGCCGCATGCTGGTCGATCTCGCAGACGCGGGCATGACGGGCCACGTCGACGTCCACGAACGCCTTCCCGAGCGACCGGTCGTTCGTCTCCGCCCGGAGCGCACAGAGCACGTGCTCGGGCGCACACTCGCAGCCGAAGACCAGCGCCTGACTCTCGAGAAGCTCGGCTTCGAGGTGAATCAGGACTGGACGGTGACCGTGCCCACCTGGCGGGCACGCGACGTCACGCGGGAGATCGACCTCGTCGAGGAGATCGCTCGGCCCATCCTGGACGCGATTCCGCACACGATGCCGCTCCGACGGCACGTTCGCGGACGTCTGTCACGCGATCAGCGTTTGCGGAGGCTGGTCGAGGACGTCCTCGTCGGAGCCGGATTCCTGGAGGCGTACACGTGGAGCCTCGTCGCGTCGGACCCCGACCCCGCTGCGGTCCGGCTTCCGGATCCGATGAGCGCTGACCAGGCCGTTCTTCGCACGACGCTTCTCCCGGGCCTCGTCGACGCAGCGCGCACCGGGCTCGACACGGGTGCGGAAGACCTCGCCCTGTTCGAGATCGCACGCGTCTACCTTCCGTCGGGCGAGCAGCTCCCGGACGAGCGCTGGCATCTGGGAGGGATCCTCGAGGGCGGGTACGCGGAGACGAAAGGCGTTCTCGAGACGCTGTACGGCGCGCTCCATCTCGACCTTCGCGTACGGCGTGGCTCGCATCGCCAGCTTCACCCCGGCAAGACGGCGGAGACAGACGCCGGTGCCTTCGGAGAGCTTCATCCCTGCGTGCTCGAGCGCACCTGGGGCGCGTTCGAGCTTGACCTGGCAACGCTCTTCGCGCCCGTCCCGGAGCGCATCGTGTACGAGGACGTCATCACCTACCCGGCCGTGCGACAGGACATCGCGGTCGCCGTGGACGAGGACGTCGAGGTCGGCGCGCTCGTGGAGGCCGCGCACGAGGCCGCCGGGCCGCTGCTTCGAGAGGCGCGCGTATTCGACGTCTACCGTGGCGAGCAGCTCGACGGCGACCGCAAGTCCGTCGCACTCCGCCTGAGCTTCCAGTCACCCGAGAGGACGCTGACCGATGCGGAGGCGGCCGAGCTGCGCGGCGCCATAATTGCCCTGCTCCGCGCCCGCTTCGGCGGCGAGTTGCGCGCGTAGGAAGCGAGTTCTAAAACCGATAGCCGAAGCCTCCCGTACAAACGGGGCATGAAGCGAATAACTGCACTCATCCTGACGCTCGCGGTGGCCGGGCTCGTCGCCGCGGCGAGCGGACACGCCGGCGAAGCCGCGAGCCCCATCACTGCGAAGTCGAAGCTCCTCCTAACGGTCGGACCGGGCTTCACGATCACGCTCAAGACCTCGGCCGGAAAGTCGTTCAGCTCGATGAAGCGCGGTACCTACACGATCCTCGTCCGCGACAAGGCGAACATCCACAACGCGCACCTCTCCGCTCCCGGAGGCGTGAGCAAGAAGACCGGGATCTCGTTCGTCGGCTCGATGACGTGGAAGGTGAAGCTGACGAAGGCCGGAACGCTGAAGTACCGCTGCGACGCGCACCCGACGAGCATGTTCGGATCGAGGAAGATCGTCTAGAGGGGCTCGGAGTCGGGGCTCGGCCTGTGCGGTGGGCCCCCGGCTCTTCTCTCAGACCGAGCGGCCCGCGATTCGCCAGACCGGGCCCTGCGTGGCGACGTTCTCCGTGTCCGAGAGGGAGGTGACGACCGAGAGCGTCCCGGTAATCCTCTCCGCATCCATCCGCTCGAGACAGCGCCGAACCATCCCGCTCGGCGCGCCGTATCCCTTCGTACCGGCGGCCCGAAAGCGGAGCGCGAGGGTGGCGGGATCCCGTGTCGGATTCAGCGGGGCCCCGAGCAGCGCAGCGCGTGCGATGTAGTCGCTCGAGTCGAGGTCGAGCTCGCAGAGGAGGTCGCTCCAGTCCGGAGGAAGCGTCGCGAGCGCCGCGTCCCACGCCTCGGCGAGCGGCGGACGGGGAGCGGCGGCCTCCCGCGAAACCGGCTCGGCGGGCGTCGTCGGGGCTCGGACGTCGACGAGGGTCAGCGTCCCCCAGAGGCGCTTCCGGTCGAGGCGGCGGAGGAGGTTCTTGAGGAACTCGGGCCCTCCGCTCCCGGAGCGCCGAATCTGGATACGGAGCTCGTCTCCGTAGCGACCTGGGCCCAGCGGTGCGAGCACGGCCGCAGCGCCTGCCGTCGCGCCCCGGTCCTCGGCCGTGAAGGAGAGCCGGAGCTCCTCCCAGTCGGCCTGGAGATCGCTTTCGATGAGCTGCCACTGATCGACGGCCCGCATCGGCGGATCAGCATAATGGCCGGTCCATGGCGACCGTCGAGGAGAAGGCCGGGTCCGGTGGCAGGCGCGTCTCCGAGGAGGTGCTGAAGGGCTTCTTCCGGGAGATGCTCCTCATCCGGCGGTTCGAGGAGAAGGTGGAGGAGCGCTTCCGCGCCGGGGAGCTTCCGGGCTTCCTCCACGTCGCGATCGGGCAGGAAGCGGCGGCGACGGGGGTGTGCGCGGCCCTCGAGCGCGACGACGTCATCGCCTCCACGCACCGCGCTCACGCGCACGCGATCGCGAAGGGCACGCCGGTCGAGCGGATCATGGCCGAGCTCTACGGGAAGGTCGAGGGCTGTTCGCGCGGATACGGCGGCTCGATGCACCTGTACGACGTCGCGGTCGGGAACCTCGGAGCGAATGCCGTGGTCGCCGGCGGCATCCCGGGCATCGTCGGCGCGGCCCTGGCGTTCCAGATGCGCGGAGAGCCGCGCGTCGCGGTCGCGTTCTTCGGCGACGGCGCCACGAACACCGGGACCTTCCACGAGTCCCTCAACCTCGCCCAGCTCTGGAAGGTGCCGGCGGTGTTCTCGCTCGAGAACAACGGCTGGGCCGAGTCGACGCCCGCCAGGCAACAGCTGCCGCTCCCGGTCGACGAGCTCGCCAAGCGTGCGCTCGCCTACGGGATGAAGACGATCGAGGCAGACGGCCAGGATGTGGAGGCTGTGTACCTCGCGGCGCTCGCGGCGCGGGAGCACGCGGTCGCCGGCAAGGGCCCGGTCCTCGTTCACCTGCGGACCCACCGGCTCACCGGCCACTACGTCGGGGACCCGCAGGTCTATCGAGACAAGGACGAGCTCCGGCGAGAACGCGAGACGAAGGACCCGATCGAGCTCCTCCGCGCCCGGCTCGAGCTCTCGGAGTCCGAGCTCGAGACGATAGACGCCGCAGCGACCGCAGAGGTGACCGCAGCGGTCGAGTTCGCGAAGGCGGGGACCGACCCTCCGCCCGAGGACGCACTCAAGTACGTCTATGCCTGAGGTCACGTATCGCGAAGCGGTGCGGGACGCCCTGACCCATGCGCTCCGGACCGACGAGCGCGTGTTCCTCATGGGCGAGGACATCGGCGAGATGGGCGGCTCGATGGGCGTCACGCAGGGGCTCCTCGACGAGTTCGGGCCGAAGCGAATCCGCAACACCCCGATCTCCGAGATGGCGATCGTCGGGACCGGAATCGGCTCCGCGATGCAGGGGATGCGGCCCGTGGTCGAGATCATGTACGAGGACTTCCTGACGCTGTCCATGGAGCAGCTCGTCAACCAGGCGGCGAAGCACCGGACGATGTCGGGCGGTCAGGTCTCCGTCCCATTGACGATTCGAACACAGGGTGGGGCCGGGTGGTCGCCGGGAGCGCAGCACGCACAGCAGCTCGAGGCCTGGTTCGTCCATGTGCCGGGCCTCAAGGTCGTCTTCGCGTCGACGCCTGCGGACGTGCGCGGCCTCCTCTGGGCTTCGATTCAGGACGAGAATCCGGTTCTCTTCTTCGAGCATCGGACCCTGTACCCGATCAAGGGCGAGGTTCCGGACGAGCTCGAGCCGATCCCGCTCGGGCGGGCGAGGATCCACCGCGAGGGAGAGGACGTCACGGTTGTTGCCACCGGCCGGCTCGTTCACGAGGCTCTCGAGGCGGCAGAGGCCGCGGAGCAGGAGGGAATCTCGGTCGAGGTCGTCGACCCGCGGACGCTGCAGCCGCTCGACGAGGAGACGATTCTCGAGTCCGTGCGGAAGACGACTCGCTGCGTCACGGCGCACGAAGCGGTGACAAGAGGAGGCTTCGGAGCCGAGCTCGCAGCCGTCGTGCAGCACGGCGCCTTTGACTGGCTCGATGCGCCGATCGAGCGGGTCGGGGCGAAGTTCGGGCCGCTCCCGTTCGCGCCCGCGCTCGAGCAGTGGGTGGTTCCGCACGCTGCGGACGTGCTCGACGCGGTCCGGCGAACGGTCGCGCGCGCCTAGACATGGCTGTCGAGGTCAAGCTCCCGCGTCTCGGCCAGGGGATGGAGGCAGGGACGATCGTCCGCTGGCTCAAGTCGGAGGGCGAGAACGTCGTGAAGGGTGACCCTCTCTACGAGCTCGACACGGACAAGGTGACACAGGAGGTCGAGGCCGAGGCGGACGGAGTTCTGCTGAAGATCGTCGTCTCCGACGGAGAGGTGGACGTCGGGACGACCGTCGGCGTCATCGGTGCCGAAGGGGAGGAGGTCTCGCTCGAGCCTCCCGAGCCGCAGCCGGCGGAGCCAAGCGAGCCGAAAGAGACTCCGGCCGAGGAGGCGGCCCGACCAGCCGCGGAGGGAGAGAGAAAGGAACCGGCGGAGCCGAGTGACAGATCGTCACAAGGCCGAGCCGTGGAACGCGAGCCGAGTGCTCCGCACGGAGCTCCGGCGGGCGCGGAAGCTCGGGGACGGGTGAAGGCAAGCCCGCTCGCCCGCCGGATCGCGCGGGAGCGCGGGATCGAGCTCGCCTCGCTCCGTGGGACAGGACCGGACGGGCGGATCGTTGCCGAAGACGTCGAGCGCGGCGCGGCTCCCAGCCGGCCCGGTCCCGCCGAGGCGCCGGCTGTCGGCGAGGTCGAGGTCGTCGAGCTCAACTCGATCAGGCGCACGATCGCGCGCCGGCTAACCGAGGCCTGGGAGGCGCCGGTCTTCCAGCTCACCGTGACCGCCGACGCATCCGAGCTCGTCGCCACGCGCGAGCAGACGCTCGCGCTCGTCGCCGAAGGCGACGTGAAGCCGACGGTCAACGACGTGCTGACCCGTGTCGTCGCCGCGGCGCTCGTGCAGCACCGAGCCGTGAACGCACACTTCGTCGAGGGTCAGATCCGGCGCCACTCTGCCGCGCACGTCGGGATCGCGGTCGCGACGCCGAACGGGCTCGTCGTCCCCGTTATCCGCGATGCCGACCGCAAGACGGTGCGCGAGATCGCGAGTGCCCGCGCCGATCTCGTGTCCCGGGCGCGGGAGGGAAAGCTGCAGTTGCAGGATCTCGAGGATGGAACGTTCACGATCTCGAACCTGGGCATGTACGGGATCGAGCAGTTCGTCGCAGTACTCAACCCGCCGCAGGTCGCGATCCTGGCAGTTGGCGCCATCGCCGACCGCTCTCTGGTCGTTGACGGCGAGCTCGAGGTTGCACCGACGATGACGATGACGCTCACCTGCGACCACCGGGCTATCGACGGATCCGAAGGCGCGGAGTTTCTGAGGACGGTGAAGGCGTTTGTCGAGGCTCCAGCGCTGGCGTTGTAGCGTGTAGCGATGGTCATCCGGCGCGGCGGGCGTCAGGACGTTCGATTCCTCCGCGACATGCTCCACCACGCGTACTACTGGCGCGAGCGGAGCCCCGGAGAGGAGCCTGGCCCGGTGGCCCGCTACGTGAAGGGCTGGGGCCGGCCCGGAGACACGGCCCTGATCGCGGTCGAGGACGGATTTCCTGTTGGCGCGGCCTGGTATCGCCTCTTCCGGCGGGAGCATCCTGGCTACGGGTTCGTCGACGAGGAGACTCCGGAGCTCGCGATCGCCGTCGTGCCCAGCCGGCGAGGGCACGGCATCGGCGAAGCTCTGCTCAGCGCGCTCTATGAGCGCGCCCGGACCGAGCGGCATGCGGCGCTCAGCCTGAGCGTCGAGCGTGACAACGAGCCGCTGCTCGCCTTCTACGAGAAGCAGGGGTTCGTGCGCGTCAAGGAAGACGGCGGCGACACCGTCACGATGCGCCGCGAGCTCTAACCATGGCCACTGACAAGTGACACGGTGTCACTTGGCTAGGATCGCCCGCAGTTCGCGGAGAAAGGGTTCCTGAGCAATGGAATGCGATGTTGCCGTCCTTGGCGGCGGTCCTGCGGGGTACACAGCGGCCATCCGGGCAGCACAGCTGGGGGCAAGAGTCGTCTGCATCGAGAAGGAGTCCGAGCTCGGCGGCACGTGCCTGCGGGTCGGCTGCATCCCGACGAAGGCCTGGGCGCAGACGGCGCACGCGCTCCACGCCGCCCGCGAGATCGACCCGAAGCTCGGTGTCGTCGCGGGTGAGCCGCGCCTCGATTTCGGCGTCGCGAACGAATGGAAGGCCGCGGTCGTCAAGCAGATGACGAGCGGAGTTGCATCGCTCTTCAAGGCGAACGGCGTTACGGCGCTGCAGGGCGTCGGACGTTTCGAGAGCGCGAACACGATCGCGTTCGAGCACGGAGAGGGCGTCTCCTTCAAGAGCGCAATCGTCGCGACCGGCTCGTATCCGATGCGGCCACCGATCCCGGGGCTCGACTCTCCGCGGTGCGTCGACTCAACCGGGCTTCTCGCCCAGACCGAGGTTCCGCGCCGCCTCGTCATCCTGGGCGGCGGAATCATCGGCTGCGAGTTCGCCTCCATCTTCGAACGCTTCGGGAGCGAGGTGACGATCATCGAGATGCTCGATTCGCTCATCCCGCAGGAGGACGCAGAGGCGACCAACGAGCTCCGGAAGACGTTCGCGCGGCGGGGGATCGTCGCGCAGCTCGGGAAGCAGTGCACCCAGGTCGACGACACCGGCTCGGGTCTCGTCGTCCACTTCGGCGACGGCGAGACCGTCGAATGCGAGCTCATGCTCGTCTCCGTCGGCCGCGCCCCACTCGTCGAGGACCTCGGCCTCGAGCAGGCAGGAGTGGCCTTCGACAAGCGGGCCGGCGTCGGCACGGACGGTCACAGGCGCACCTCGGTCCCACACATCTATGCGGCAGGAGACGTCGCCGGGTACTGGCAGCTCGCTCACACGGGTTTCCGCGAAGGAGAGATTGCCGCGGAGAACGCGCGCGGCCACGAGTCGGAGATCGGCGACCCGGCGGTGCCGCGTCCGATCTACACGGATCCCGAGATCGCGGGCGTCGGGCTCACCGAGGCCGAGGCGACGGAGCGTTTCGGGCAGGAGAAGATCGCGGTCGGGAAGTTCCCCTTCGTGGCGAACGCACGGGCGGTCATGACCGGCGAGGCGAACGGCTGGGTGAAGTCGATCCACGAGACGACCTACGGCGAGCTGCTCGGGATCGTGATCGTGGGGGCGCATGCGACCGACCTCGTCGAAGCCGGTGTGGTCGCACTCGACGCCGAGGCGACGATCGAGACGGTGGCTGACGGTATCGCGGCCCATCCGACCCTCTCCGAGGCCGTCAAGGAAGCGGGTCTCGTCGCGCTCGGCCGCCCGATCCACATCCCGCCCCGGCGCCGCACGTAGTCGGCGACGGCTCGTCCTGTCGGTTACGCTGGAGCGGTGAGCATCTTCAACAGGAAGAACGCACTCGTCGGATTCCTCACGCTGCAGGCCGTCTCGCGGAAGCGACGCGGGTTGTCCCTCGCAGGGCGGAAGCGAAGCTCGTGGAAGCTCCCCGTCCTGCTCGCGCTCGGCATCGTGTCCGTCGGCGTTTTCGCCGTGCTCGTCGCGGTGATGCTTCGTCGTCAGCGCGAGCCGGAGCATCTCGAGGGATACGCGATCGCAGGTGAAGGCCCGGTTCTGAGCGCATACGAGCAGCCGGAGCCCAGCGCGGCCGCGTGAAGCGCGCTCGGCTCGCGGACGTCGATCCGAGTCTGATCCGTCCCGCACTCGCGGGTCTCGTCCCCTACGAGCCGGGCAAGCCGGTCGAGGAGGTTCAGCGGGAGCTCGGTCTCGAGCGGGTCGTCAAGCTGGCCTCCAACGAAGGGCCGTACGGCCCCTTCCCGGCGGCGCTGGAGGCGATCGAGCGGGCGACGCTCGAGCTCAACCGCTACCCGGACGGCGGCGCCTATCGGCTCGGGCAGGCACTCGCGGAGCGGTACGGGGTCCGTTTCGAGGAGATCACAGTGTGCGCCGGTGCCGACGCGATCATCGGCTACCTCTCGCTCGCGACACTCGGGCCCGGTGACGAGGCCGTCACGGGCTGGCCCTCGTTCCCGAGCTACGTCCTCGACCCGCTCAAGGTCGGCGGGACGCCGGTTCGGGTGCCGCTTGAGCGCGGACGGTTCGACCTCGAGGCGATCCTCGCAGCCGTCACGCCGAGGACCAAGCTCGTCTTCATCGCGGCGCCCAACAACCCGACGGGCACGACGAACACGCGCGCCGAGCTCGACGCGTACTTCGCGGCTGTTCCTCCGCACGTCCTGACCGTCCTCGATCAGGCGTACTTCGAGTACGTCGACGACCCCGACTACCCGGACGGGATCGCCGAGTATGCGAAGGCCGGCCGGCGCGTGCTCGTCCTGCGGACGTTCTCCAAGATCTTCGGGCTCGCCGGACTGCGGGTGGGGTACGGGGTCGGCTCCGAGGAGGTCGTGACCGCGATCGCAAAGGTTCGCCGCGCGTTCGACGTCGCTTCCGTTGGCCAGGAGGCAGCGCTTGCGAGCCTCGGCGACCACGGCGAGATCGAGCGGCGCAGGATCGCGAACCGCGAGGCGATGGCGCTGCTCACCCAGACGATTCGAGGCGCCGGTCTCGACTTTGCAGGCCCCGCCGTGGGGAACTTCCTGTTCGTCGAGGTCGGAGACGATGCCGAGACGATGCACGGCGCTCTCCTGCGCAAGGGTGTCGTCGTCCGTCCGCTGGGACCATTCGGTGCGCCCGACGCCCTCAGGATCACGGCGGGAACTCCGGAGGAGATCGATTTTCTGTCGAAAACTCTCTCTGACGTCGTTCCCGCCTTCAGGTAAGCCAGCTATTCTCCGAACGGCGGGCGCCCGTGGAGGCGCTCGTCGGCTGTTATGCGAACCACCCTGAAACGAGGACTGGGGCGCGTCGCGCCGGAGGGAAACGGGAAGCCCGTTCTTCCTCCAGGGACGCTGTCTCCAGTCAATCTCTACACGCAGCCTCCGAGACGGCCCCGCTCCCGTCTGACGCAGGCGCTCGTGTGGGCAGCCGTCAGTGCGCTCGTCCTGGTATCGGGGGCGATGGGCGGCACCTATCTCTATCTGCACGAGTCCGTCGCCGCGCTCGCGCCGAAGGATCCCGCGACGAAGCGTGCTGCGGCGCAGCTCGACGTCGTGCCTGCGAACAAGCCCGCGGTGGCCCTGGTGATCGGCTACGACCACCGGCTGTCCGACGGCAAGAACGCACCCTCTCGCTCGGACACGATCATGCTCGTGCGCGCCGATCCCGAGACGCAGTCGATCTCTCTCCTCTCGTTCCCCCGCGACTTGCAGGTCCAGATCCACTGCCCCGGAGTTACGCCGTATACGGACCGGATCAACGCCGCCTACGCGAGGTGTGGCCCGCAGGGCTCGCTGCAGACGGTCAAGGCTCTGACGGGGCTCGACATCAACTACCTGATCACGGTCAACTTCCTCGGCTTCGTCCAGCTCGTGGACAAGCTGGGCGGAGTCTGGATGGACGTCGACCGTCGTTACTTCAACGCGAACGGCGGCTCCTGCAGCTACTGCTACGCGAAGATCGACCTCCAGCCCGGATACCAGAAGCTCGACGGAAGGGACGCGCTCGACTACGTACGCTTCCGGCACACGGACTCCGATCTCTATCGGGTCGCGAGACAGCAGCAGTTCGTGAAGGCGTTCAAGAGCCAGATTCGCGGCAGCTTCAGCATCGGCTCGCTGCCCAAGGTGCTGCACACGATCACCGACAACGTCGTCGTGGCGCAGGGCGGCGGCAGCAACGTGTCCTTCGGGACCGTCAAGTCCTACGCCGCGTTCGCGTACGGCCTGCCCAAGGGTCACGTCTTCCAGACGAGGATCCAGGGGCTCGAGGGATATGCCGAGCTGTCGACGGCGTCCTCGAACGTCTCGCGCGCGGTCGCAGAGTTCACGCACCCTGACGTCTCCTCGCCGGAGAAGGCGACGGCGGTCGCGCTCGGGCGGAAGCTCAAAAGGGCCGCGCCGGCTGCGGGGGACACGACCGTGACCGTCCTCAACGGCAACGGCCGAGCCGGCTCGGCGTCGACAGCGGGGTATCTGCTCGGACAGCGCGGCTATCGGATCCTCACGCCGCCCAACGGGCTCCCCGCGAACGCTCCGAACTTCAACTACTTCCAGACGGAGATCTACTACGACCGGACGCGGCGTGGGGCGCAGCTCGCCGCAGCCAAGGTCGCGAACCTCTTCGCCTCGGCTGAGGTCAAGCGTCTTCCCGCGCGCTTCTCACGTCTGGCGGACGGGGCGATGCTGACGGCTGTGGTCGGACAGACGTTCCACGAGCGGCTTGCGTCCGCGCCGATCGACGAGACGCCGAAACGCGAGCCTCCGAACGTCACCTCGGGCGCGAGCGCCTCACGCGACCTCCTGCGCAGGCTCCGCTCGCGCACCGGCTTCCCGCTCATGGTGCCGACGGCGATCGAGCGGAGCTCGTGGGTGGACAGCACGACCCCGGTACGTCTCTACGCGATCGAGGACAAGCACCGGGCGGTGAGGATCGTCTACCACATGGGCTCGAACGAGTACTGGGGGTTGGAGGAGACGAACTGGGACGACGCGCCCGCGCTCGCAGACGACAGCTTCACGCGGCACATCGGCGGTCGCGCCTACGACCTGTACTACAACGGCCCGCACCTGCACATGGTCGTGCTGCGCACCCCGAAGGCGCGCTACTGGGTGATCAACACGCTGCTCGACAGCATGTCGAACGAGACGATGCTCGCGATCGCCAAGGGCCTCCGCCCACTGGGAAAGGTCAAGTAGCCGTGAACATCTCGATCTTCGGCGCCGGATACGTCGGCCTCGTCACCGGTGCCTGCTTCGCGGAGCTCGGTCACGAAGTCGTTCTGCGCGATGTGCTCGAGGATCGGATCGCCGTGCTCGACGAGGGCCGGATGCCGATCTTCGAGCCGGGCCTCGAGGAGCTCGTCGAGCGCAACCGCAAGCGCATGTCCTTCACCCTCGACGTCGCGGAGGCGATCGAGGGCGCCGAGTTCCTCTTCATCGCGGTGGGAACGCCGCCGACGTACTCGGGAGACGCTGACCTGTCGGCGGTCTGGACCGTGATCGACGAGCTCCCGCGCGACCTCGACGTCGAGAGGCCGATCGTGGTTATGAAGAGCACCGTTCCCGTCGGGACCGGGGCCTCTGTCCGGGCGGCTCTCGACGCACGCGGGCTCGCGAGCGTCGGATACGTCTCGAACCCCGAGTTCCTCGCGGAGGGAACGGCGATCGCAGGCTTCATGCGGCCGGACCGGATCGTGGTCGGTGCGTTCGAGGAGACGGACGGCGACCGCGTTGCGTCCCTCTACGCAGGTCTCGACGCGCCGATCGTCCGTACGAGCGTGCCCTCGGCGGAGATGGTGAAGCTGGCCTCGAACGCATTCCTCACGACGCGCGTGAGCTTCATCAACGAGATCGCGAACGTGTGCGAGCTCGTGGGCGCAGACGTCACCGACGTCGCGACGGGCGTGGGCCTCGACCATCGTCTCGGGCCTCACTTCTTGCGTGCGGGCCTCGGCTGGGGTGGGAGCTGCTTCGGCAAGGACGTCTCGGCGCTCAAGCAGCTGGCCGGGAACTCCGGCTACCACTTCCAGCTCCTGTCTGCGGTGATCGAGGTGAACGAGCTGCAGAAGCGCCGCGTCGTCGCGAAGCTACAGCGGCGCCTCGGCTCGCTGCGAGGCAAGAAGGTCGCCCTCCTGGGTCTCGCCTTCAAGCCGGGCACGGACGACATGCGCGAGGCGCCGAGCCTCGTCCTCGCCGGCCGACTCCTCGCGGAGGGTGCGGACGTGACCGCATGGGACCCGGTCGCCGACGGGAGAGTGCTCCTCCACGGGGTCGAGATCGCCGGGTCCGCTCTCGACGCGCTCGCGGGTGCCGATGCCGCTGTCCTCGTCACGGAGTGGCCGGAGTTGCGCGAGCTCGACTGGTCGCAGGCTGCCAGCCGCATGCGCAACCGCCTCGTCGTCGACGGCCGGAACATGCTCGACGCAGCGGAGCTGCGCAAGCTCGGATTCCAGTACGAGGGCATCGGCCGCCAGGTGGAGTAATGCTGCCTGCGGTCATCCTGGTGGGAGGCCAGGGGACGCGCCTGCGTCCGCTCACCGAGCGCATCCGCAAGGACATGCTTCCCCTCGTCGATCGGCCGCTCCTCGCCTACACCTTCGAGCACCTCGGCCGCTACGGCGTTCGCCGGGGGATCGTCTCCTGCGGCTATCTCCCGGATCAGATCGAGACGCACTTCGGCCCGAGCTACGGTGAGCTCGCCCTCGAGTATTGCGTCGAATCCGAGCCGCTCGGGACAGCCGGAGGGATCGCATTCGCCGCGCGCGACCTGGAGTCGACATTCTTCGCGCTGAACGGCGACTCGCTTCGTGAGGCCGATCTCGGGGATCTCGTCGACTTCCACCGCGCGACCGGCGCGCGCGCCACCATCCTCCTCACCCCTGTGGCCGATCCGACGCGCTACGGGCTCGTGCGGCTCGCCGCCGACGGTCGAGTCTCGACCTTTCTCGAGAAGCCCCGGCCCGAAGAGATCGACACCGACCTCATCAACGCCGGGCTCTACGTGCTCGAGCCAGACGTCCTCGACCTCGTGCCAGGGGGCCGATCGGTCTCGATCGAGCGGGACGTGTTTCCCCGCCTCGCCGAGGAGGGGTCGGTGTTCGGGCTCGCGCTCGACGGGTACTGGCTCGACGTGGGGACGCCCGAGTCGTACCTGCAGGCGCATCGAGACGTGCTCGAGCGCTCGTTTCGAACCGAGGTGGGTGACGTTCTCGGCGCGGACTTCACGCTCGTCGATCCCTCGGCACACGTCGATCCAGGGGCGCGGCTCGTGCCACCTGTCTACGTCGGTCCGGAGGCGGTCGTGGAGCGAGGCGCACGAGCGGGAAGCCTCGCCGTCCTCGGCGGCGGTGCTCGCGTGGGCGCTGGAGCGGTCGTCGAGAGCTCGGTCCTGGGTGCGGGCGCGACGGTCGGCCCTGGATCTGCGCTCATCGGATCGGTGGTCGGCGACCACGCCTCCGTGGGCGCGTCCTGCGACGTGAGGAACCTCGCCGTCGTCGGCCCGGGAGCCAAGCTCGGCCGGGGAAACACGGTCGACCACGGCCTCAGGATCGGCGCCGATCAGACCATCCCGGACGAGGCGTTGCGGTTCTCGTGAGCGAGGTGACGCCGCGGCGCGTCGACAAGCCGTGGGGCTGGGAGCTCGTATGGGCGGAGACCGATACGTACGCCGGCAAGCTCCTCTTCGTGCGCGCTGGTGAGTCGCTGAGCCTCCAGGTGCACGAGGTCAAGGAGGAGTCGTGGCTCGTCCGCGAAGGCCGCGCGCGTCTCGAGCTCGGCGAGGTCGCCGGCGAGCTCGAGGAACGCGAGATCTCGCCGGGCGATGCGCTCCACCTCCGTCCCGGCACGGTGCACCGCCTGACGGCGATCGAGGACACGCTCGTGATCGAGGTCTCGACGCCGCAGCTCGACGACGTCGTGCGGCTCGAGGACCACTACGGGCGGGAAGGAACGTCTGCGCCATAGAGATCAAGCTTGACACGATCGTGCTAAGGTTGCCCCCGTGACTGAGCTCTCCGTCGGGGCAGCTGCCTCCAGATCGGGATGGTCGGCCCGCATGCTCAGGTATCTCGAGCGGGCGGGCCTCGTCGTGCCGCGCCGGGCGCAGAGCGGCTACCGGCTGTACGGGATCCGCGAGCTGAACCAGCTGCGCAGCCTCGCCGAGCTCCGGCAGGTGTTCGGCGTCGAGATCGGCGAGCTCGCCTTCGCGCTGCGCCTTCGCCGGGAGCCTGCCCTGCGAGCCGCTGTCGACACATGGCTCGCGGGAACCGACGCAGTTGACGGCCTACCGGCTCCGGGCTGGGTCGAATGGGAGCAGCGCAAGCATGAACGGCTTTTGGCTGCATGAGGCAGAGGACGAACTTCGAGCTGATCCAGGAAAGGAACCATGGCCACCACGAAACGCCATGATGTCAAGGACCTGACGCTCGCCGCAGAAGGCGTGCGCCGGATCGGATGGGCCGACCGGCAGATGCCGGTGCTGGCCGCGATCCGGGAAAGATTCGAGAAAGAGCAGCCCCTATCGGGGCAACGCGTATCGGCGTGCCTGCACGTGACGACCGAGACCGCGAACCTCGCGCGCGCTCTCAAGGCCGGAGGCGCGGACGTCGTGCTCTGCGCATCGAACCCGCTGTCCACACAGGACGACGTCGCCGCGGCCCTCGTCGAGGAGTACGGCATCTCGGTCTTCGCGATCAAGGGCGAGGACAACGACACCTACTATCGGCACATCGAGGCGGCCGTCGACCATCGGCCGCACCTGACCATGGACGACGGCGCCGACGTCATCGGCGTTCTCCACTCGCACCGGCGAGAGCAGCTCGGAGACGTCATCGCCGGTACCGAGGAGACGACGACCGGGGTGATCCGGCTCAAGGCCCTGGAGCGGGAGGGGAAGCTCGGCTTTCCCGTGATCGCGGTCAACGAGGCGCGGACGAAGCACCTCTTCGACAACCGCTACGGGACCGGGCAGTCGACGATCGACGGGATCATCCGCGCGACGAACGTGCTCCTCGCCGGGAAGCGCTTCGTGGTCGCAGGCTACGGGTGGGTCGGGCGCGGGGTCGCGATGCGGGCCCGGGGCATGGGCGCGCAGGTGATCGTGACCGAGGTCGACGCGATTCGTGCGCTCGAGGCGGCGATGGATGGCCTCGAGGTGATGCCGATGGCCCGCGCCGCCGAGATCGGCGACATCTTCTGCACGGCGACAGGCGACAAGGGCGTCATCACGCGCGCGCACATGGAGCGCATGCAGGACGGTGCGATTCTCGCGAACACGGGTCATTTCAACGTCGAGATCGAGATTCCGGCCCTCCGCGAGATGGCGGTCGAGACTCGCGAGGCTCGAGCCTTCGTCGACGAGTTCACCCTCTCGGACGGCCGACACCTCTATCTGATCGCCGAGGGCCGGCTCGTGAACCTTGCGGCGGCCGAGGGACATCCCGCCCTCGTTATGGACATGTCCTTCGCGAATCAGGCGCTTTCGGCCGAATGGGTCGTCGCGAACGGCGCGACTCTGGAGCGGCGCGTGTACGACGTGCCGAAGGAAATCGACGACGAGATCGCGAGGCTGAAGCTCGCGACCATGGGCATCGGCATCGACGAGCTCACAGCGGAGCAGGCACGGTACCTCGCCTCGTGGGACGAAGGCACGTAGCCCGCGCGCTGGCACCCGAGCGGATCGTCCGGCTCGACGAGGACGCAGTCGTGATCCTCGACCAGCGGCGCCTTCCGGAAGAGGTGGTCGAGCTTCGCCTTGCCTCCGTGGGCGAGCTCGCCGAGGCCATTCACGCGCTCGCAATTCGCGGCGCCCCCGCGATCGGCGTCGCCGCCGCGTACGGCCTCGCCCTCGCCGCCGAGCGCGAGGAGGATCTCGAGGCGGCCTTCGACGTCCTCGCCTCGACACGCCCGACTGCCGTCAACCTCCGCTGGGCGCTCGAGGAGATGCGTGGCGATCCGACGCGCGACCACGCGCTCGCGATCCATCGAGCAGAGGTCGAGCGCTGCCGCAGGATGGCCTCGCACGCGGCCGGTCTCCTAGGCGCCGGCTCCCGCGTGTACACGCACTGCAACACGGGCGGGCTCGCGACCGGCGGCTACGGCACGGCTCTCGGGGCGATTCGCACCGCCTGGGAGCGCGGGCTCGTCGAACAGGTCTGGGTCGGGGAGACGCGACCGCTACTCCAGGGTGCGCGGCTGACGGCCTGGGAGCTCGAGCAGCTCGGCATCCCGTTCGCGATCGTCGCCGACGGTGCCGCGGCGGCGCTCATGGCCGAGGGAGAGGTCGACTGCGTGCTGACGGGGGCCGATCGGATCGCGGCCAACGGAGACACGGCCAACAAGATCGGCACGTACGGACTCGCGCTCGCCGCTCGCCATCACGGGCTCCCGTTCTACGTGGTCGCGCCGACGTCGACGCTGGATCCCTCCGCGCTCTCGGGCGCCGATATCCCGATCGAGGAACGCGCTCCGGCAGAGGTTTCGAGGCGCTTCCCGGCGAGAAATCCTGCGTTCGACGTGACGCCGGCAGAGCTCATCGAGGCGATCGTGACCGAGGAGGGATTCCACCGTCCGCCGTACGCCGTGAGCTTGCCGACGACGGTGCACGCGTGAAGGCTCTCGTTCTCGCGGCGGGCTATGCGACGCGCCTCTATCCGCTGACGCTCGATCGTCCGAAGCCGCTGCTCGAGGTCGGGGGCCGGCCGATGCTGGACCGGGTGCACGAGCGGCTGCAGGCGATGGGAGTGGACGAGACGATCGTCGTGACGAACGCGAAGTTCACGCCCCACTTCGAGAAGTGGGCAGCCGGGAAGGACCGAGTGACCGTGGTGAACGACGGCACGGCGAGCAACGAGGATCGACTCGGGGCGATCGGGGACGTCGGCTTCGTCCTCGACGAGCTACAGGTCGACGACGACATCGTCGTCGTCGCGGGAGACAACCTGTTCGCTGACGACATCTCGGGATTCGGCGAGTACGGCCGCGAGACGGACGCGCCCGTGATCGCGGTCCATGACGTCGGCGATGTGGCCCTCATGCGCGAGTACAACCAGGTCGAGGTAGACGAGCACGGCCGCGTCCTTTTCATGGAGGAGAAGCCGGAGCAAGCAAGGACGACCCTTGCCGCAGTCGCTCTTTACTACTACCCGCGACGCGCGCTCCCGCTGATCAGGCAGTACCTCGCCGAGGGGAACAACCCGGACCAACCCGGCCGCCTGCCCGAGTGGCTCTACTCGCGAACCCCCGTCTACACTTGGCGTTTTCCCGGAGACTGGTACGACATCGGCTCCAAGGAGCAGCTCGAGGAGGCTGACCGGCTCTTCCCTGCCCGCACGTAGGAACCGCGAGGAACAGCGTGCACATTTCGGCGCACTTCCTCCTCAAACGCGTAACGCCGGCGTGCGGACGATCTCGACGTGCTCGAGTTCCTCATGCCGGAGCGGTGCGCGATCTGCGCTCGGTTCGGCCCTCCGCTGTGCGACGCCTGCCGCTCCGCGCTCGTTCGCCTGCACGAGCCCGTGTGCGAGCGTTGCGGCTCACCTGGCGCATGGCCGGTCCTGCGCTGCGCGGAGTGCTCGGGACGCCGACTCGCCTTCGTCAGGGCCCGTTCTGCGATCGCGTACGACGCTCGTGCGCGTTTGTTCGTGCGCGAGTGGAAGGAACGTGGCCGCCGAAAGCTCGCCGATCACGCCGCGGGCCTGGTCGTCGAAGTTGTGCCGCGGCCCGAGTGCGAAGCGATCGCGTACGTTCCGGGCGATCCCAAGCGGGCACGGGAGCGGGGCGACGTCCCGCCCCGAGGCTTGGCCCGCGCGCTCGGACAGCTCTGGGAGCGCCCGGTGATCGAGATCCTGCGGCGGAAACGCACGCTCCCGCGTCAGCGCGGGCTTACGCTCGCCGAGCGGCGCCGGAACGCGCGCGGGACGGTGGCTGCAGCAGGAACCGCACCCGCTTCCGTCGCCCTGGTCGACGACGTCTACACGTCGGGTGCGACCGCCGACGCGTGCGCGTTCGCGCTCAGGCGAGCGGGCGCGCGCCGGGTCGAGGTCGTGACCCTGGCGAGAGCGGTGCGCTAGATTCGAGTCCGAAGAACTCGTTCCAGAATGATCGCCCGTCGAGAGGAGCCGCATGCCGACACGGCGCTCATTTTGAAGCGAGTTCCAAAGGGGCAGCGACTCGAAAGGAGAGCCATGCGCCTTCAGGTCAAGGCCCACCACGAGCGTCTTCCGGAATCGGTCCGGGTCTATGCGGAGAAGCGGCTGGGGAAGCTCGACAAGCGCCTGCACGACCTCACGCTCGTCGAGGTCACGCTCTCCCGTGAACACAATCCGTCGATCTCGGACGACCACACCGCCGACGGCGTCGTGCACACGAAGGGCCCGACGCTCGTTGCCCGGGAGTCTGCGTTGAGCTACGAAGCTGCGATCGACCGACTCGTGGACAAGCTCGAGCGTCAGGTCGAGCGGTATCGGGACAAGCGCACCCACGAGCCTCGCCGGACCGCGCGTCACCGCGAAGAGGCGCCTCCCGTCCCGGTCGTGCCGCCCGAGGACTCGGCGACCGAGCAGGGCGACGCCGCGGCCTAAGGGCCAATGTCACTCGATCCGAGCCGCCAGTGGCTCGCGGCAGGCATCACCGGGCTCGCCCGCCATCGTGAGTGGGACGCCGTCACGACCGTGGCCGCAGGAGGCGCCGCGGGCGACGAGGTCGAGCTCGTCGCCTTGCCTGGGGGAAGGCTGCTGGTCGAGGCTACGACCTCGGAGGTCGATCCTGCCCTGCTCGCGGCCGCGCTTGCGGGCTCCATCGAGCCGCCCTACCGCGCGCTCGGGGTCCGCAGACCGGAGCTCTGGGTCGTCGGGGCTCTCGCGCTCGAGGTGGTCGAGCTCGCGGCGGACGTGCGCGGGGACGCCGTCGAAGTCGTTCGCGACGAGACCGGGGCTCGCGCCCGCATCGACGGGTTGCCCTCGCTTGCGGTCCCGCCAGAGCTCGAACGGACCGGCGCCGCGCGCTCGAACGAGTACGTAGTGCGCGCGCAGAGGCTCGACGGCCGGCTCTTCGAGGTGGAGGTCGAGGCCCTGTAGGGCCACGGATTCCGGATCCGCGACCCGCTACCCTAGGGGTCTGTCCGGCAAATGAACCAGCGCGCCCAACATCCGTCGCGCGGCGCAATGCTGCGTCCTCGGTCGCCCCGATACGGGTGTATATCGGGGCGACCTGCGTCCTCGCCTTGCAACGCGTGCCGGACGTCGTGCACCGTGGCCACGTCCCGGACAGGCCCCTAGGCTCGATGTCGACGACCAGCTTCGGCAAGTTCGAGAAGGTCCTTCGCGTCGGCGAGGGCCGGCGTCTCAAGCGCCTTCACGAGCAGGCGGCGTACATCGGCACGCTCGAGCCAGACTTCGAGAAGCTGACCGATGCCGAGCTCGCCGGGAAGACCGCGGAGTTCAAGCAGCGGCTCGAAAACGGTGAGCCGCTCGAGGAGATCATCTTCGAGGCCTACGCTGCGGTGCGCGAGGGGTTCAAGCGGACGCTCGGCGTCCGCCTCTTCGACGTGCAGCTGATGGGCGGCATCGTCCTCCACGAGGGCGACATCGCCGAGATGAAGACGGGCGAAGGGAAGACGTTCGTCGCAGTCCAGCCCCTGTACCTGAACGGCTTGACCGGCAACGGCGTGCACCTCGTCACCGTCAACGACTACTTGGCGAAGCGCGACGCGGAGTGGACGCAACCGGTCTACGAAATCCTCGGCTCCTCGGTGGGCTTCATCCAGAACATGATGCCGTTCGCCGAACGGCGCGAGGCCTATGCGTGCCACGTGACCTATGGGACGAACTCCGAGTTCGGCTTCGACTACCTGCGCGACAACATGGCCGTCTCGCTCGACGGGACCGTCCAGCGCAGCCACGCCTACGCGATCGTCGACGAGGTCGACTCGATCCTGATCGACGAGGCACGGACGCCGCTCATCATCTCCGGGGAGCCAGAGACAGCCGCGGCGACGTACTACGAGTTCGCCCGCGTCGTGCGCGACCTCGATGCGGCGCCGGCGACGCGCAAGTCGGCCAAGGGAGAAGACGAGACCGAGCTCTCGGGAGCCGACTACCTCTACGACGAGAAGTTCAAGACCGTCTCTCCTGCGCAGTCGACGATCGAAAAGGTCGAGCGAGCGCTCGGGATCGACAATCTGTACGACCCGCGCAACGTCATCCTCGTCAACCACCTGATCCAGGGGCTGAAGGCAGAGTCGCTCTACAAGCGCGACGTCGACTACGTGATCCAGGACGGCGAGGTGAAGATCGTCGACGAGTTCACGGGCCGGATCATGGAAGGGCGGCGCTGGAGCGAGGGACTGCACCAGGCGATCGAGGCGAAGGAGGGCGTGCGGATCCGTGAGGAGAACGTCACGCTCGCCACGATCACCCTGCAGAACTACTTCCGTCTCTACGACAAGCTCGCCGGGATGACCGGGACGGCGAAGACCGAGGAGAAGGAGTTCGTCGAGATCTACGGCCTGCACGTGGTCGAGATTCCGACGAACGAGCCCGTCGCTCGCGCGGACCAGCACGACTTCATCTTCAAGACGAAAGAGGCGAAGTTCGACGCGGTGATCTCCGACATCGTCGAGCGGCACGAGGCCGGCCAGCCGATTCTCGTCGGGACGATCGCGGTCGAGACCTCTGAGTATCTCTCCGAGCTCCTCAAGCGCCGAGGCATAGACCACAACGTGCTGAACGCGAAGGAGCACGAGCGGGAGGGCGAGATCATCAAGGGCGCTGGGCAGCCAGGCGCGGTGACGATCGCGACGAACATGGCGGGTCGTGGGGTCGACATCAAGCTCGGCGAGGGCGTCGTCGACCTCGGTGGTCTCTACGTGCTCGGAACCGAGCGGCACGAGGCGCGTCGCATCGACAACCAGCTCCGCGGCCGCTCGGGCCGCCAGGGAGATCCGGGCGAGTCGCGCTTCTACCTCTCCGGCCAGGACGACCTCGTCCGGCTCTTCGCCGGCGATCGGATCCAGAACATCATGAACCGCTTCAAGATCCCCGACGACCAGCCGATGGAGTCGGGGCTCCTCTCGAAGCAGATCGAGGGCGCCCAGAAGAAGGTCGAGGAGCAGAACTTCGTGTCGCGCAAGAACGTCCTCAAGTACGACGACGTGATGAACACGCAGCGGATGGTCATCTACGAGCAGCGACGCCGCGTGCTCGAGGGCGAGGACCTCTCCGAGGAGGTCAAGGGCTGGATCGCGGAAACGGTCGAGACCGGGGTCGCCCAGTTCGCGGACGCCGAGTTCGCCGAGGATTGGGATCTCGCCGGGCTCGTCACGCACATGCAGTCGTTCTACGGCACCGACATCACCGTCGAGGAGCTGCGGGACGAGGGCGTCGACCTGACGAGCCGCGATGCGCTGCGGGACGAGTTCGTCGAGGACGCGCTCGACACGTATGCCCAGCGCGAGCAGGATCTCGGCCCGGAGCTGGCTCGCGACGTGGAGCGCTTCGTGATCTTGCAGGTGGTCGACCAGCGCTGGCGCGAGCACCTGGAGGCCATGGACTACCTGCGCGAGGGCGTCCACCTGCGTGCGTTTGCCCAGAAGGATCCGCTCGTCGAGTACCGCGGCGAGGGGCACGTGCTGTTCGAGGAGCTCAGCCAGACGATCCGCGAAGAGGTGGTCTTCACCCTCTTCCACGTTGCCGTCGAGGTCCAGCAGTCCGACCTCGAGCCGATGCAGGCCCACGACGGCGATTTGCAGTACGCGCACGAGACCTCCGCCGGCGCGGACGCCATCGCCGCCGCGGGCGGGGCGGCGACGGCGCTCGCGGAGGCTCCGGTTGCCGCGGGCGCGCTACCCGTTCAGCAGCAGGCGGTGAACGAGCACAAGGACATCGGACGCAACGACCCCTGCTGGTGCGGCTCCGGGAAGAAGTTCAAGAAGTGCCACGGCGCCTGACCGAGTTCTGACCCCTGAGGCCCGACGGCACGCTTCGATATGGCAGGCGGCCTGAGGAGCCGCGGGAGCTCGTCGCAAGGCTTCTGTTAGCCCTTCGCACCTGCCCCCGAGGAACGGGTAGTTCTCCGGGAGAATGTGAGATGAGGCACAAACTCGCCCATGCAATCGCGTCGATGGCCGTACTGAGCCTGATGGCAGTTGGCATCGCGGTTGCTTCGACGCCGGGCCCCGCGTACCTCAGCGTGGTCCGCTGGAAGGCGGTCTCGAAGAGCAAGAGCACGGGCCTCTTGTCGGTCACGACGAAGGCGACGATCCCGAGGCATCCGGACGCGTTCATCCGCCCGAACGCCGTCGTGGGGTTCGGGTGGGTCGACGCGCAGACGAACAAGGCGTTCGTCGCGACGATCCACCCTGTCCTCGGCCGTGACTCCACGCAGAACCCGCGTGCCTGGCATGCGCACACGGTGACGCTTACGAGCGGCGCGACGGCGCCGAACGATTTCTGTCTCGGCTCGATCGCGTCGACGCCCACGGTCGGTCTCTCGATTCACGGTGCGACGATGAGGATCAACGTGCGTGCGTCGACCTTGCCGGTACCGGCTGCGGCTTTCGACCTCGCGACGGGATTCACCGTTCAGGCGGACGCTGCTTGCGCGTCGGGCCTGGGAGTTCGAGTCTCGACCTGACCTCGAACTGTCCTCGAGTCGTAGACGGCGGCGGCTCTTTCACAGACCCGCCGCCGTCGCTCGAGGATGCCTTCACGGCCCTCGGCTACCATCGCCGCGTGTCCGAGGCCAACGGGAAGCCGCTCGCGGAGCGACTGGAACAGATCGGGGCCCAGCTCGCCTGGGTCCGTGATTACCTTTGACCCTGAGCGGATCGGGCAGCGGCGCGAGGCGCTCGAGACGGAGATGCAGGCTCCGGGCTTCTGGGACGATCAATCTCGAGCGCAGCAGGTCTCGACCGACCACGCCCGGCTGAGCCGCCGGCTCGCGCGCTACGAGCGCCTGCAACACGAGTACGAGGACGCGAAGGAGCTCTTCGAGCTCGACCCGGCGTTCGAGGAGCAGCTCGCGGAGCAGCTCACTCCGATCGAGGACGAGCTTGAGCGCCTGCAGGAGGACGCTCTCTTCACCGGCGAATACGACGCAGGCGACGCGATCCTCGAGATCCACGCCGGCACCGGCGGAACCGACGCCCAGGACTGGGCCGAGATGCTCCTTCGCATGTACCAGCGGTGGACGTCCGACCGCGGGTTCGAGACCGAGATGCTCGAGGCGAGCCCCGGCGAGGAAGCGGGGTTGAAGTCCGCGACGATGGCGGTCCGGGGAGAGAACGCGTACGGGACGCTCAAGGCGGAGCGCGGGGTGCAGCGGCTGGTCCGGCTCTCGCCGTTCGACGCGGCTCACCGCCGTCACACGGCGTTCGCGCAGGTCGTCGTCGCGCCGCTGCTGCCCGACGAGGCGCCGATCGAGATCGACGAGAACAACCTGCGGATCGACACCTACCGCGCGACGGGCGCGGGCGGACAGCACGTCAACAAGACGGACTCGGCGGTCCGGATCACCCACCTTCCCACCGGGATCGTCGTCCAGTGCCAGAACGAGCGCTCCCAGGCCTCGAACAAGGCGACGGCCATGCGCGTGCTCAAGTCACGCCTCGCCGAGCTCGAGGAGGAGCGGCGCGAGGCCGAGCTGGCGAAGGAGCGGGGCGCGGCGCAGGACATCGGCTTCGGGAGTCAAATCCGCTCGTACGTGCTCCACCCATACCAGCTCGTGAAGGACCACCGGACGGACTTCGAGGTCGGGAACGCGCAGTCGGTGCTCGACGGCCGTCTCGACGGGTTCGTCCACGCCTACTTGCTCGCGAAGGCGGCCGGGAGAGTCGTCTAGAGATGCGCCGATATGTCAGCTAGAATCGGCGCCTCCAATGAGCCGGAGCGGCCTTCTGCGGCTGCGTCGACCCTCGATCCGGTGCTGGAAGACGAGTCTCAACCCGACACTTCGATGACCGCCCTCGCCGAGCCAGAGCCCGAACAGATCGAGACCCTCGAGGGTGAGCTCGAGGCCGGGCCTGTGGAGGCTGGGCCGGCGGAAGCTGTGTCGGCGGAAGCTGGGCAGCCAGCTGAGGCGGAGCCGAGCGGCTCCACGATGATCGTGTTCGAGGACGTGCAGAAGGTGTACGAGCCGCACGTCGTCGCGCTCGACGGTGTCTCGTTCACGATCGATAAGGGCGAGTTCGTCTTCGTCGTCGGCGCGTCCGGCTCGGGAAAGTCGACCGTCGTGCGCCTCATCCTGAAGGAGCTCGATTCTACCCAGGGCAGGATCATCGTCGGTGGGAGGGACCTCGGCCGCCTCAAGCGCTCCAAGGTTCCGCTGCTGCGGAGAAACGTCGGCTGCGTCTTCCAGGACTTCAAGCTCCTCCCGAACCGCACAGCCGCCGAGAACATCGGCTACGCGCTGCGTGTGCAAGGCCAGTCGAGCGGACAGATTCGCAAGAAGGTGCCCGAGGTGCTGAACATGGTCGGGCTCGCGCACAAGATGAACTCGCGTCCGGAGGAGCTCTCGGGCGGCGAGCAGCAGCGCGTCTCCATCGCGCGCGCGTTCGTGAACCATCCCCCGCTCCTCGTCTGCGACGAGCCGACCGGCAACCTCGATCCCGACACGTCCGTCGGGATCATGCAGCTCCTCTATCGCATCAACCGCACGGGGACCACGATCCTCATGGTCACGCACGACCGCGAGATGGTCGACAAGATGCGCAAGCGCGTCATCGCGCTCGAGGAAGGGAAGCTCGTCCGGGACGAGCGGCGCGGCGGGTACGGCGCAGAGTGATCAGGTTCCGTCTCTTGGTGTCGGAGGCGGTGCGCTCGATCGGAGCAAACAAGTCGACGACGCTCGCCACGGCAGCGACCGTCCTCGTCGGGATGTTCCTGCTCGGCGTCTTCGTCGGCCTCGGCACCTGGCTCGTCTCGTGGTCCGACAACAAGAAGAAGGAGCTCGTGGTCCACGTGTTCCTGACGGACGCGGCGACCAAGAAGCAGATCAACGCCGTCGGGCGCTTCCTCGAGGCGAACCCGCGCGTGAAACCGGGCGGGATCGACTTCATCACGAAGGCAAAGGCGCTCGACCTCATGCGGAAGCGTGCTCCGGAGCTCACGTCGAACCTCGCCTCCAACCCGCTGCCGGCGTCGTTCGACGTCACTCCGAAGCGCGGGGAGGACACGGAGGACATCGCCCTGGCGGTCAAGGGCGCCAAGCTCCCCGGCGTCGACGAGGTGCGCTGGGGCAAGGAGGTCTCGCAGCGCATCCTGCAGATCGCGCGCGCGATCCAGGTCGTCTTCCTGGTCGCGATCATCATCCTGCTCGTCGCCTCGACCATCGACATCGCGAACACGATCCGGCTCTCGATTTTCGCGCGCCGTAGGGAGGTCGAGGTGATGAAGCTCGTCGGAGCTACGAACTGGTTCGTCCGTGGGCCGTTCATGCTCGAAGGACTGCTGACCGGTGCGCTCGGAGCCCTGGCGGCAATCGCTCTCCTGGTCCTCGGCCGGGCGGTCGCGGTGCCCGCGATCCTCGGGCACATCCAGAACGATCCCAACGTCCACGCGATGCCCTTCGTGTGGACCTGCACGATCCTCATCGCCGTTGGGCTCGGCATCGGTGGGATCGGCTCGGGCCTCACCCTGCGCAGGTTCCTCAAGATCTAACGCAGCCCGGCGGAGCGTCGAGTGCCTTGTGACGCAGTGTCACTAGGTCGCGGCAGGCCGCTACGGTGGGCGGATGCGCCACCGACGAACCGCGGGCGGACGACAGAAGCGGCCCAGCCGCTCCGAGCGCGCGCGCCGTCGTCCGGCCCACGCGGTGCGCGCAGCCGAGAGGCGCATCGAGATCTCGCTCCCCTCGCGGCGGATAGCACCGGTGCGGGTCGTCGCCCACCTCGGGCCGACGAACTCGGGAAAGACGCACGCCGCGCTCGAGGAGCTGGCCACGGCCGGCGTCGGCGTGTACGCGGGACCACTTCGCATGCTCGCGCAGGAGGCACATCGCCGGCTCGGCGCACGCCTCGGCGCGGAGCGCGTGGCGCTTGTCACGGGAGAAGAGCGGGTGAACGAGGGTGCTCCGATCGTCTGCTCCACGGTCGAGATGGCGCCGGGCAGGGGTGAGCTTCTCGTCCTCGACGAGGTGCAGTGGGCCGACGACGAGGAGCGCGGCTCGGCGTGGACGCGACTGCTGCTCGCCGGCGAATATCGACAGATCCTCCTGCTCGGCGCGCTCGATGCGTTGCCGCTCGTCGAGCGCGCGTTCCCGCAGGCAGAGCTCAAGGTCTTCGGCCGGAAGCTCCCGCTCGAGTGGGTCGGGGAGCGGACGCTCCGCTCGCTAAAGACCGGCACGGTCGTCGTCGCCTTCAGTCGCCGCGCGGTTCTCGCCCTCGCCGGAGAGGTGAACCGGCTCTACCCCGGCCGCGTCGCCGTCCTCTACGGAGCGATGCCGCTCGCGTCGCGCCGCGAGGAGATCGAACGCTTTCTCTCGGGGGCCGCCGACGTGTGCGTCGCGACCGACGTCCTCGGCCACGGGGTCAATCTCCCCTGCGAGACGCTCCTCTTCGCGGAGACGACGAAGTTCGACGGGCAGGAGCGGCGAACGTTGCTCCCGTGGGAGCTGGCGCAGATCGCGGGCCGGGCGGGACGCTTCGGCCTCGTCGAGCGTGGGCACGTGGGCGTTCTCGCCGGCCTCGTCTGGGGCGACCCCGACCCCGGTGTCGTCGAGTCGGCGCTCGAGCCGCACGTTCCGCTGCCCGGCGGACACAGGGGCTACCGGGTAGTCGACGAGGCTCGCATCCGGCCTCGGCTCTCGGATCTCTCCGTCGAGGAGCCGGCCGATCTCGACGCCGCCCTGGTCGCGTGGCACCGTGTTGCTATCCGCGAGTGGGCGCACGAGAGCTGGCTCGCGGTCGAGTCGCTGCAACCGATCCGGCTGCGCCTGGACGCGGTGCAACGCCGCCTGCGAGATCGCGGCCGTCGGCTCTCTCTCGGCGACACGTGGACGCTGGTGAGCGCGCCCGTCGACGAGGACGGCCTCGAGCTCCTCGCGAATCTCGCGCTCGCGCTCGCCGGCGATCCCGTCGCGCGTCCGCAGCTCAACTTTCTCCTCGACACCGCACGCCTTCGCGGCGCATCGCTCGAAGACGCCGAGCAGGCGGGCCGCGCGGCGAGCATCCTCCGCTGGTTCGCTCTGCAGTACCCCGGCGTCGGAGGTGTCTCGATCGAGCGCGCCGCTGCCTTGGAAGAGGCGGCGGCCGAGCGCGTCGTCGCTCGGCTTCGGCTCGAGGTCGAGTCTCCGACGATCGGGCGCTGCCGCTCGTGCGGGCGCTCGTGCCCGCCGTGGTTCCCGCTCTGCGACCGCTGTGCCGCGATGGCACGCCGCTAGTCGCGTGGTATGAACCGCGCATGACTCGCGAGGAGCTCCGCTCGGTTCCGCTCTTCGAGGGCCTCTCGGAGGCCGGCCTCGAGCGGCTCGCCACCCATGCCGCGGTGATCGAATGCGAGCCGGGACAGGTGCTCGCGGTGCCGGGCGATCCGGGATCCGGCATGTACGTCGTCCTGGAGGGAACCGTCAGCGTCGAGGTTCGAGGCGGCTTCCACGCGGAGCTCGGGCCCGGAAGCTTCTTCGGCGAGGTCGCGCTTCTCGTCCCCTCCGGTCGAGTGGCGCGCGTGCGCGCGGCGACCCACGCGAAGTGCCTGAGCATGGCGCGGGACGATGCTCTCGCCCTTCTCGAGAGCGAGCCGTCGCTCGCGCTCAAGATGCTGCGGGAGCTCGCGCGCAGGCTCAGCGACGTCGAGAGCCCAGCGTAGAAGCCCAGCGTAGAAGCGCCAGCGTAGGAACCCAGCGTAGGAGCTCGATCTAGCGGCCCTACACTTGCCGACGTGGCGGCGCCGACCGGAACCAAGCTGATCGCCGAGAATCGCCGTGCTCGGTTCGACTACGAGCTCCTCGAGCGGCTCGAGGCCGGGCTCGTGCTCTCTGGGACCGAGGTGAAGGCCGCGCGCGCGGGAAAGGTGCACCTCGCGGGGGCGTACGCAGAGGTCCGCGGCGGCGAGGCCTGGCTGGTAGGCGCGTCGATCGACGAGCACGAGCAGGGCGCACGCTTCGCCCACGAGCCCGGGCGCGACCGCAAACTTCTCCTGCACCGGCGCGAAATCGACTCTCTTTACGGGAAGGTGCGCGAGAGAGGGCTGACGCTCGTCCCCACGCGGATGTACTTCAAGGACGGGCGTGCCAAGGTCGAGCTCGCTCTCGCGCGCGGCAAGGAGCGCTACGACAAGCGCCACGCGATCGCCGACCGCGACGCCAAGCGGCAGGTCGAGCGAGCCCTACGACGGCGCCGCTGACAAACGTGCACAGAGCGTGCGGGAGGAGTACGCTCGTCCTGTCCAACTCGCAGGGAAGGAGGGGTGTGCCTTGCGACACGTAGCGCTGACCGTAAACGGATCGCGCCACGAGCTCGAGTTGGAGCCCCGTGAGCTTCTCGTTTACGTGCTCCGGGAGCGCCTCGGGCTCACCGGTACGACCATCGGCTGCGACACGTCCTCGTGCGGAGCCTGCACCGTCCTCGTCGGAGGAGAGTCGGTCAAGTCCTGCACGATGCTCGGCGTCCAGGCCGACGGCTTGGAGATCACGACGATCGAAGGTCTCGCGTCGAACGGGCAGCTCCACGCAGTGCAACAGGCGTTTCACGAGCACCACGCTCTCCAGTGCGGCTACTGCACGCCCGGCATGGTGCTCGCCGCCGTCAGCCTGATCGAGGAGGGCAAGGCGACGAGCGAGTCCGCGATCCGGGAGGGCCTCGAGGGCAACCTCTGCCGTTGCACCGGGTACCACAACATCGTTCGTGCAGTTTCAGCCGCCGCAGCGGGGGTGAGCTAGATGACCGTGACCGAGTCCAAGACCACGACCTTCGTCGGCACGTCGGTCAAGCGCAAGGAGGACGCGTCTCTGCTCAGGGGCCGCGCGACGTGGGTCGACAACATCGCGCCCCCTGGGACGGTCCACATGGCGGTCGTGCGGAGCCCGTACGCACATGCGCACATCACGCGCGTGTCTACCGACGTCGCGCGTGCGGCCGAAGGCGTCGTCGCCGTGTTGGACGGCGCGGAGCTGGCCGAGGACTGGCAGGGCTCGCTTCCCTGCGCGTGGCCCGTCACCGAGGACATCAAGATTCCGCCGCACTTCCCGCTCGCGACGGGCGAGACACGCTTCCAGGGCGACGGCGTCGCGGTCGTCCTGGCCGAGAGCCGTGCCCTCGCGAAGGATGCTGCGGAGCTGGTCGAGGTCGAGTACGAGCAGCTCCCTGCCGTCGCGCACGTCGACAAGGCGCTCGAGAAAGGCGCGCCGATCGTCCACTCGGATCTGGGCACGAACGAGTGCTACGTCTGGAAGCTCGAGACGGACGACTTCCAGGCCGCGCTCGAAGCTGCCGACGTCGTCGTCACCCGGCGGTACGTCCAACCGCGTCTTATCCCGAACGCGATGGAGCCGCGGGCGGTCGTGGCGCAGGCCGGTCCCGGCGGAGAGCTCACCGTCTGGTCGGCGACGCAGGTGCCGCACATCCTGCGCTTCGCGCTCCAGCTCGTCCTCGGCATCCCCGAGTCGAAGATCCGTGTGATCGCGCCCGACGTCGGGGGCGGCTTCGGGTCGAAGCTCAACGTCTACGCCGAGGAAGCCCTCGCGGCGGCGCTCGCGCGACGGCTGGGGCGGCCAGTCAAGTGGACGGAGGAGCGCGCGGAGAACTACGTCGCCACGATCCACGGCCGTGACGTCGTGCACGAGTTCACGCTCGCCGCGACGAAGGACGGGAAGATCACCGCCGTCAAGTCGGACGCGAAGTGCGCGATGGGCGCGTACCTCCAGCTCGTCACGCCGGGAATCCCGCTGCTCGGCGCGTGGATCTACAACGGCGCCTACGACATCCCCAACTACTCGGTCACGTTCACCGGGGTCTTCACGAACACGACACCGACCGACGCATATCGCGGAGCCGGGCGCCCGGAGGCGACCTACGTCATCGAGCGCACGATCGAGGCGCTCGCCGAGGAGCTCGGGATGGACTCGCTCGAGCTCAGGCGCAAGAACTTCATCAGCGAGTTTCCCGCGACGCTGGCCTCCGGACTGACGATCGACGCGGGCGACTTCCACGCTGCGCTCGACAAGCTGCTCGAGCTCCTGGATCTCGACTCGATCCGAGCCGACCAGAAAGCTCGCCGAGAGCACGGCGACGTAAAGCAGCTCGGCGTCGGCTTCTCCACGTACACCGAGATGTGCGGCCTCGCTCCCTCGCGTATCCTCGGCGCGGTCCGCTTCGCGGTGGGCGGCTGGGACAGCGCGACGATCCGTATGCAGCCGCTCGGCTCCGTCCAGGTCGTCACCGGAACCTCGCCGCACGGGCAGAGCCACGAGACGACGTGGGCACAAATCGTCGCCGACCAGCTCGGCGTCGACGTCGACGTGGTCGAGGTACTGCACGGCGACACCGCCGTCTCGCAGCTCGGCATGGACACCTACGGAAGCCGCTCGCTCGCGGTCGGCGGCGTAGCGCTCTGGCACGCGAGCCAGAAGATCATCGGGAAGGCGCGCGAGATCGTCAGCCACCAGCTCGAGGTCTCGCCCGACGACCTCGAGTTTGCGAACGGCTCGTTCAGCGTCAAGGGCTCGCCGGACCGGACGATGTCGATCCAGGAGATCGCGTTCCAGGCTCATGCGGCGCACAACCTGCCGGACGGCCTCGAGCCCGGTCTCGAGGCGACGGCGGTGTACGACCCGCCGAACTTCTCCTGGCCGAGCGGGGCCCATGCGGCGATCGTCGAGGTCGACACCGAGACGGGTGACACGCGGCTCGTCCGCTACGTCGCGGTCGACGATGTCGGCGTTCCCGTGAACCCGGAGATCATCGACGGTCAGGTGCACGGTGGGATCGCGCAGGCGATCTCGGCAGCTCTCTACGAGGAGGGGATCTACGACGAGGACGGGAATCTGCTGACGACGACGATGACGAACTACCTCGTCCCGTCCGCCGCAGAGCTCCCGTCGTTCGAGACCGACCGGATCGAGACGTCGAGCCCCACGAACCCGCTCGGAGTGAAGGGAGTGGGGGAGACCGGGACGATCGCGGCCACACCGGCCGTGATCAACGCCGTCGTCGACGCGCTCTCGCATCTGGGAGTCAGCGACATCCAGCTGCCGGCAACCCCGGAACGAGTCTGGCGCGCGATCGAGGAGGCGAAGTCATGATTCCCGCCACGTTCGACTACGAGGTCGCCGAGAGCACCGAGCACGCGCTCGAGCTGCTCGGCGGGCGGGAGGACGCCAAGCTGCTCGCGGGCGGCCATTCCCTGCTGCCGGCGATGAAGCTTCGCCTCGCCCGCCCATCGCTGCTCGTCGACATCGGACGGCTCCGCGACCTCTCCTACGTCCGCGATGCCGGCGACCACATCGCGATCGGGGCGCTGACGAGGCACAAGGACGTCGTCGAGGCGCCGCTCCTGCAAGAGCATTGTCCCCTCGTCCCCAGTGCGGCTGGGCAGGTCGGAGACCCGCAAGTGCGTCACCGCGGGACAATCGGCGGATCGCTCGCCCACGGCGACCCCGCCTCCGACCTGCCCACCGTGATGCTCACCCTCGACGCCGAGATGGTGATCCGCGGCCCGAGTGGCGAACGCATTGTCCCGGCAGCGCAGTTCTTCTCGGGTGTGTTCCAAACCGCGCTCGAGCCGACGGAGCTGCTGGTGGAGATCCGCGTGCCGAAGCTCCCTTCGACGACGGGCTGCTCGTACATGAAGATGAGCCGCCGGGCTCAGGACTGGGCGACGGTCGCGGTCGCCACACTGGTCGAGCGCAGGAACGGCTCGATCGGACGGGCGGCGATCGGGCTCACGAACATGGGAGCGACTCCGCTCCGGGCGACCCAGGCGGAGGAGGCGATCGCCGGCGGCGCGGCGATCGTAGACGCGGCACCGCTCATCGCTTCAGGCAGCGAGCCGTCGTCCGACACCGCGGCCAGCGCGGAGTTCCGGCGTCATCTCGCGACGGTGCTCGGCCGGCGCGCTCTCGAGGAGGCTGCCGGACGCTAGGGAATCCCGGGGCCGCTCCCTTGCGGTGCGGCCCCGGCGCTTCCTCAGACGGCGACGGACTCGAGTGGCATGGGGACGCGCTCGAGCGCTTGCCGAAGGGCCTCGTCCTGGCTCGCCCCCGGCCGCACGATCAAGCGGTGCCGGAGGACGTACGGCGCGATCTCGCGGACATCCTCGGCGGAGACGCTGTGGCGTCCGTTCAGGCGGGCGTTCGCCTTGGCCGCGCTCAGCAGGTGGATGATCGCGCGGGAGCTCGCACCGAGCTCGACGTCCGGCAGCGACCGCGTCTCCCGTGCGAGCGTGACGAGGTAGCGCGCGACTTGCTCCGGGACGAGCGTCGAGTTGAGCTCGTCGCGTGCGCGATCCAAGCCCACCACCCCGAGCAGAGGCCTGATCTCGCCGAGCATGTCCGGGGCGACGCCCTGGTGCGGAAGGTCGAGCATGTCGAGCTCGCTCTCCGAGTCCGCGTAGTCGAGCACGATCTTGAACAGGAAGCGGTCGAGCTGCGACTCGGGGAGCGGATGGATACCCTCGTGCTCGAACGGGTTCTGCGTCGCGATGACGAGGAACGGGTCGGGCAGCCGCTGCGTCCTGCCCTCGACCGTCACCTGCCGCTCCTGCATCGCCTCGAGCAGCGCCGCCTGCGTCCGCGGCGGCGTGCGGTTGATCTCGTCCGCCAGGAGCACGTTCGCGAACACGGCACCCGGCATGAACACCAGCTCTCCGCCGCGGTTGACCATCTGTCCGGTGAGCTCTCTCGGCGTCGTGTCCGGCGTGAACTGGATGCGCTTGAACTGCGCCCCCAGCATGTGGGCGATCGCCCTTCCCATCAAGGTCTTGGCGCTTCCCGGCGGCCCTTCGATGACCACGTGGCCACGGGCGAGAGCGGCGACGAGCATGAGCTCGACCGCTCGGTCCTGCCCCAGGACGACCTTCTTGACCTCCTCCTTCGCCGCCTCACGCAGCTCGATGAGGTCGACGTACGTCCGCTCAACAAGAACTGTCACAACCCGATCCTCCCGTCTACCCCTCGCAGCTTTCGTACTTCCCCAGTAGATCCAGAGCCAGACGGCACACCCAGAGCGCCGAAAGGCCTACGTTTCACTGTGCGCCGCTATCCTAGGAAAGTCAACACATACGGGGGCGACCAGGTTTCGACGTGGTCGGTTCTCCGGCAGAGCTGCGAGCCGAGGTCGCCGGTTGGCCTCGTAAATCAACCGGCACCAAAGCAAGTGCGAACAAGAACGAACTCGCACTCGCCGCCTAGTAGAAGCTAGGTCTGGCGACGCCGACCCGGGTTCGGCCCGAGACCCGGGAGTCGGCGCCAACTATCGGGCTCGGCGCCGAGGGAGAGCCAATCGCCCGGAGCGCGACATTGAAGGATGGCTGGCCCGTCGGTTGGTCGTCCGTGAACCGGCCGGCGGGTGAGATCAAGCACGGACTACGCTCGTAGACGTTCTGCCCGGTGCGACCGCGGACGGGGGTTCGATTCCCCCCGCCTCCATAATTCCGCTCAACGGAGCGGATTCAGTCGTCGGTCGAGCTTGCCCGCTCCATAGACGAGGTTCACTAGACGGTCACCGGCGTATCGAGAAGGCGAAGGGAATACGTGCGGAGGGACGAGAGCACCTCAAGCTCCGCGGCGAAAACCCGCTCGTGAAGCCCGCAGTAGCGCTGCCAGCGCCAGGCCTTGGCTTCGGCGGTATCAGGTCGCCGAGCATGGCGGTCGTCTGCCAACTCGGCTTCGGAGCCTCACTGCCTTCAGCAGCAACCTGTCACGCGAGCCGTTGAGTCTCGTAGCCCAGGGCGTGACATACGCGGCACGCCCCCACGTGCCCGCGACGAGGTGGAGCTTGACGCGGCGCGTCGCGCACATAGGGCAAAGAAACCAGGGACGATCACCTCCGAAGCGGCATGGCGTCCAGTCAATGACGACCCACGTGCCATCGCCATCGCAGTTCAAGCAAGCGCATCTCTGGGCGTGGTCGTACGTGACGAGAACGCGGACGCCCTTCGTTTGACTGACCGACCAGCCACCTACGCCGTTATCGAGTGCCAAGGCTCCGACGCGCCGCAGGTGATTCACATCCAAGGACGGATACCACTCGACTCTGTCGTAGCGCGGCTCTGCCCAGGGCGCGGGATCGAGGTCCATGCGTCGCATTGAATCGGTCGCTTCGGAATGTGGGCTATTGCGGCGATTCGATCTACCGTGACTGGAAAGCGTCGCAGCGCCCCGCGGAGCGCCCGGGCTGGCAGCCTCTCGACGACAATGTGGAACAGGTCGTCGTCGTCGCTTTCGTCCTTCGCGATCACGAACGGTGAGGCAGCGGCCACCGCGGACTGCGTTTTGATCGCACGACGAGCGGGTAGGTCTTCGGTCGCCGGAGGCTGCCGGCGAAGGCCGCGGACAGATTGGCAAGCCGTCGTCGAGCGGAAGGAGTTTGCGCAGTAGCGCGTCCGTCGTGCAGCGGCCGCCAGCAGGACTGCAACCGATTCGGAGGGAGAATATGAAGCGGCTTCTCTTCGGTGTCGTGCTCGTCGCGTCGGTGTTCGGGGTGGCTTTGCTGCCCGCGAGCGT
>VAWZ01000002.1:9178-9830 GCA_005888365.1 Actinomycetota bacterium | reverse complement strand
CGGCGAAGTCGGCGGTCTACGACTACAACCCGTCCGGCCAGGCGACCGCGCCGCGCAACTCGCCAGGCTCGATGCCCGCAACGACGAGCGGCACCACGACGACGTTCAACTTCATCGACGGGCACTACACCGCGCTGCTCACGACGACCGATAAGTCGCTAACGGGCGACCAGTCGACGACGACGCTGAGCGACTCGATTGCACTGAGCGGGTCGCCCGGCACGACCTTCGAGACGCAGCGCCAATGCACGAGCAACACGCCTGCGATCGTGCGGTTCTTCTTCGTCTCGCCGCGGGCCTCCGGCTCGACGATCGGGAACCCACCAGCCGGCTTCTACACGCAGTTCTGGTGGTCGAACCCGATCGCGGTGCCATTTGCCACCGACGGAGACATCGGTTCGATGTCGGCACAGATGAGCAACGTCGCCGAATGGTCGGACTGGAACGGGAAGCGGCCAACCGACGACCCATCGGTCTACACAGCCTTCGAGACGGCCATCCGCAACGTGCAGGAGATCGGCTTGTCGTTCGGCGGAACATGCTTCTTTGAGACAGGTGTGAAGGCCATCTATCCAGCGAACACTCCGCCACCATACGAGGTGTTCTCCAGCACCTTCAACGAGAGCTAAGCAGGCTCGGGCGGCTGCCTTCT
>VAWZ01000002.1:8553-9119 GCA_005888365.1 Actinomycetota bacterium | reverse complement strand
GGGATGTCGCCCAGGCTCTCCGCGGCCGTGCGGGAGTGATCTCTCGCCTGGGTGTTAGAGGGGCTCGGACCATCACCAGGAAAGATCCGCGTAACGAAGGCCGATGGTGGGAGGAGGCCACGATGAAGGCGATCGTCTAACGGAAGTACGGCTTACCGGACGTGCTCGAGCTCCGAGACGTCGAGAAGCCGGCGATTGTCGACGACGGCGTACTGGTCCGCGTTCGGGCGGCTTCCGTGAATCCGGCCGACTGGCACACCATGACGGGCAAGCCCTACCTCATGCGCGCACAGTCCGGCCCGCGTGGGCCGAAGAGCGAACGCTTGGGCATCGACTTCGCGGGGACGGTCGAAGCGGTCGGCGAAGACGTCGCCGAGTTCCGAGAAGGCGACGACGTGTTCGGTGGCAGCAGCGGAGCCTTCGCCGAGTACGTGTCTGCCAGAGAGTCAGTGGCATCGATGCCCGGCAACTTGCCCTTCGAACAGGCTGCGTCCGTGCCAATCGCGGCGGTCACCGCCCTCCAGGCGCTTCGCGACAAGGGGCAGGTTCAGCCGGGACAGAAGGTC
>VAWZ01000002.1:0-8382 GCA_005888365.1 Actinomycetota bacterium | reverse complement strand
GGAGGACTTCACCCAGGGTGAGCACCGGTACGACCTGATGCTCGACATAGTGGGAGGAGGTCGGTCGTGGTCGGATTGCAAACGAGTACTGAGCCCGAAGGCGACGGTCGTCGTCGTCGGAGGACCGCTGCCGAATCGTTGGACCGGACTGTCGCTGCGCCAGCTGGTCAGACTTCGTCTCGCCTCGTCGACCGGAGACCGCAACGTCGTGACTCCCTTTCTGGCGAAGTTGAACAGGGACGACCTCGTGGTCCTGCGCGACCTTCTCGAGGCGGGAAGAGTGACGCCGGTCATCGACAGACGATACGAGCTGAGCGAGGTCCCGGACGCGCTCCGGTATCTGGGAGAAGGTCACGCACGAGGCAAGGTCGTCATCTCCGTCTGAGGCGAGGCGGCGGTCGTCAAGACATCCTTGGGGCGCGGCTCACCAGCGTGTCCCTGAGATCGCCGCCGCGGCCCGCGAGTTGCTCAGGGCCAGCGCGGCGCTTGCGGCTCCTGCGTCTCGATCTCCGCCCAGTCCTCCCGAGGTGGACCGAAGGCATCGATGACGACTGCGCCCTCCGGCCCGGCGTGCACCTCGTGCGGGGCGTTCGCGGGGACGAGCCACGTTCCGCCCGGGCCGAGCTCGCGCACCTCGCTCCGGACGCGGAACGTCACGCTTCCATGGAGGACGATTCCGAGCTGCTCGTTCACGTGGCTGTGCTCGGCCACGACGCTTCCGGGATCGAGCTCCACGACCGCCAGCGTGACCTCCTCGCCGTCGATCGCCCGAGCGAGGACGCCGTCCCAGATCCCGAGCGGACGTAGACCTGCCAGCTCGTCGAATGCGCTCATGCGGAGAGCCTAACCCGCGAGAATGGCTACGACATGAGCACGCTGACCTTCCACGAGCGACCTGCGGACGGCGAGCCCGCCGGCTTGCTCGTGCTCCACCACGGCCGGGGCGCCGACGAGCACGACCTGCTCCCGCTCGCCGACGTGCTCGATCCGGCGCGCGACGTCTATGTCGTCGGCCCGCGCGCCCCGCTGACGCTTCCGGGCCTTCCAGGCCACCACTGGTATGTGGTGCCGAGGGTCGGTTTCCCGGATCCGGAGAGCTTTCGCAACGCCTTCGGGGCCCTCGCCGAGTTTCACGACTCGGTATGGGAACGGACAGGCATCGCGCCGGAGCGCACGGTGCTCGGCGGCTTCTCGATGGGGACGGCGATGAGCTATGCGCTCGGCCTGCCCGCCGAGCGACCGGTACCGGCAGGCATTCTCGCCTTCTCGGGCTTCGTGCCGACGGTCGACGGGTGGGAGCCGGACCTCGCCGGCCGGCGCGGCCTTCGCGTCTTCATCGCCCACGGCCGTGGCGACCCGGTCATCGGGGTGGAGTTCGCCCGCCGCGCCCGCGACCTCCTCGAGCAGGGCGGGCTCGTCGTCGAGTACCACGAGTCGGAGGTCGGCCACCAGATCGATCGCACACATCTGCCCGCCGCAATCGCCTGGCTGGAGGCGACGCTCGGCCCGGGCGAGCACGATCTACGGAGCGAGTAACGGTCGGCGACCGCTGCCGTCCGGATGGACGAGCTCGATCTCCGTACCGGATTGGAACGCGATCCAGCTGCCATCGGGTGACCAACGCGGGTTGAAGCCGTCGGGACTCAGACTGCGACGCGTGCGTCCGTCGATCGACGCCGTGTAGATGCCGCCCTTCTCCATCGAGTACACGACGCGCTTGCCGTCCGGCGAGAACGTCCCGACGCGTGCGCCGACAGCCCCGTCGTCACTCGGATGACGTAGAGGTCGAAGCTCGACATCCCTCCTCGCGCGCCCTCGAAGAGGATCCAGCGGCCGTCCCGTGACCATGCGAGCGCGCGGAGGCTCTCTCTCCCGTGCGTGAGCCGGCGGCGCAGAGTGCCTGTCGAGGATGTGGTGACGAGGTGAGCGTCGTTCCCTCGTTCGACGCTGATCACCACGCGCATCATCCTCGGCGCCCACGGGCCCGAGAGACCAACGGAGAGGAGCCGCTCGGAGTCGCAGCACGTTGAACCGACGGCGAGGGCCTCTGCATAGAACCGTCCGTCGAAGGAGATGTAGCGATCGCCCGCAGACCAGTGGATCGGGCCGATCGCGGTCGAGAGCGCGATATCTCGGCGCCCCGAGCCGTCGGGAGCGACGACCGAATAGCGGACCCGGGCGACCAGGGGACCGCTCAGATCCGTCTCATACGCGATGGCGCTGCCACGGCGGCTCCACGAGGGAAGCTCGTTCCAGCCTGGGTCGTCGGGCGTGAGGTTGCGCAGGTTCGCGCCGTCGACCGAAGCCGTGTAGATGTCCGACGGGCTCCCTCCGGCTCGGGCATCGAAGGCGATGCTCTTTCCGTCGGGCGACCACGAAGGGTCGGAGATCTGGAGCGACTCGCCGGCTCCCGCGCGAGACGCGAGTGTCGCGACGAGCACGAGCCCGACGGCGACGATCGGCGAGCGGCGCACGCGCGGAGGGTAGTCCGCGCGTGTAAGGCCGCTGCAAAGGACGTTCTAGCCTGCGACCGCCGCCGTGTAGATGTCGAGCTTCTTGAGCGTTCCGTCCGGATTGTCCCCTGTGCTGTTCGAGTTGTCCGACCAGGAGGGGTGCGCGACACCGCCGTAGTAGGCAAGTCCGGTGTAGTCGCCGTAGTCGATCCCGTTCCCCGAGTCGTGGGAGTTCGACGTGCCGGCGCTGATCTGGAGGCTCGGCGTGAAGCTGGTTCCGTCGCTCGAGAAGGCGCCCCAGAACTGTGCGTCGTCGTTCGGAACACCGTTCGTGTCGCCCGTCCCACCCGTACCGAGGTCGTTGCGCGAGTCGTACCAGACGACCGCGATATGGCCACTCGTCGGATCGATCGCAATCTTGGGCATGAACTGGCTGTTCGTGCCCGTGTCGTCGTTCACGCGCACCGGTGCGCTCCACGTCGTCCCCGAGTCGTCCGAGTAGCGGACGTAGATATTTGTGTCGTCGCTCCCGTTCTTCTCCTCGAGCGTGTACACGAGGTAGACCCGGCCGTTGTGCTGCCGGCCCGTCCGATCCCAGGCAAGCCCGGGCTCGGCGTCGACCGAGCGCTCGGCTTGGGCCGGAATGAAGTTGAAGCCGCCGACGTGCGTCGACGCGACGAAAACCCGATCGCCGAACAGCGCCGGGCCAAGACCATCCGGATCGACGTTCACGAAGATCTTCCCGCCGCCCTGGCCGGTCTCGGTCAGGGTGCAGACGTTCATCACCTTCCCGCCGGGGCCGACGGCGATGTCGCCGTACGTGCAGTTGTTGGTGCCCGGGATCACCTCAGCGGGGATGAAGCTTCCAACCTGTCCCAATCCCGAGACCGGCGCTCCGGTCGCAACCATCGGGCCGCCCCCGTTGAAGACGACCCAGACCGAGCCCTCGCCGGTCACGATCGTCTCTTGATCGACGAAGCGGAACTCGCCGTGCCGGTCTCCGCCCTTCGTCCCCGGCGGCTTCGGCGGCTTCGGGATGTTCGCGATCACGTGCAAGGTCATTCCGCCGTCCGTGCTCAGGAGAACCGGAACCACGTTCTCGAGGTTGTAGAGGTACGAGACAAACAGGTTTCCATACCGGTCGAAGGAGAGGCTGGGATCACAGCAGCCGTCTCCGAGGCCGTCGTTGATGGTGGCCCCGTCGGCGATGATCCTTCGTGACCAGGTCTGTCCGCCGTCGAAGGAAACGCCCAAGAACAGACCCGAGAAACCTTCCTGGATGTTGGTGAGGACGACGATGTTGTCCGGGTTGGTCGGATTGACGGCGATCGCCTCTTCCGACTCGTTCCCCTGTCTTCGGCTGAGGTCGATGTTCGTAGGCACGGACACGAGCTGCGCAGTCGTCGTCACCGCACCTCCCCCAGCGGGTACGGCCACGAGAGACACGCCGGCAAGCGGACGAGTTCGCATCATTCCCCTCCCCTCGAGTGGTGGCTCGAGGCTACACGGCTCGGCTTAGTCAGTGCAAGGGGAGGCGCGCTATCGGATCTCGAGTCCGCTCACGTGCGGGTCGTCCTCGTTCGCCGCCTCGTGGAATGCAGGCCTGGCCCTGTGCGGTCGCTGCTTGTCGTCCGCGTCGGGAGGCTTCTCGGACACCACTGTCAGGCCGGGGCCGTCGGGGAGCGTCTCGCTGATCGTGATCCGGTCGCGACCCGCCTCCTTGGCGGCGTAGAGCCCGATGTCCGCGAGACGGACGAGCTCGTCGAGCGTTTCCCCCCGCGTCGAGTCGGTGACGCCGAAGCTCGCCGTGAAGACAGGATGGTCGCCGCTCATGGACTCGGCGAGGTTCGCCCGGACCCGCTCGAGCACGCTCGTAGCCTGATGCCGGTCGAGGTCGGGGAAGGCAAACATGAACTCCTCGCCGCCCCAGCGCGCGACCGTGTCCTCGTCGCGAAGGGAGCTGCGGGCGATGTGCGCGAACATGCGCAGAGCCCGGTCGCCGGCCTCGTGCCCGTGCTTGTCGTTGAGCTGCTTGAAGCGGTCGAGGTCGGCTACCGCGAGCGCGAAGGGGCGTCCCTGTCTGAGCAGCCCGCGGAGCTGGCGCTCGAGCATCCGCCGGTTGACGAGCCCGGTGAGGCTGTCGGTCGAGGCCTGCAGCTGTGTCCGCTCGAACGCACGCACGGTTCCGATGCGCGCACCGGCCTGTGTCGCGAGCGTGGTGAGCTGTGCGACCTGCTGCGAGTCGAGCGGCTCTCCCTCGGGCCCGGTGGCATGGAGGACTCCCAGCGAACGACCCATGAAGCTGACCGGAACGCAGACCGCGGAGCACGGCCCGCTCGGGCGGTCGCGCAGCTTGGGACAGGCGTTGAGCGCCTCGCTCGACTCGAACACCACCGGGCTTCCGCGGCGCACCGCGACGCATGAGAACGGGGACTGGACGGGACACCCGGGAGCGCCGGCCACGCTGACCGCGGAGCGCTCGAGGTTCGCGCGGCTCGAGTCGGAGAGGAGGAGCTCCATCGGTGAGACGGGCGAGACCTCGACCATCGCCCGCTCCACGATGTCGTAGGTCGCCTCTTCCTCGTCCGCCATCTCGAGCGCTTCCGTCAGCTGGCTGCCGAAGCTGTCGCGCTGCGCCTGCCGAGTGAGCTCCTGCTCGAGCGCGACCCGCTCGCTGATGTCGCGCGCGTTGAGAACGACGCCGTGCACATCTCGGTCAGTCCGGAGGTCGGTGAGATGTGCTTCGAGATGTCGCCACTGACCGGACGCGTTGCGCACGCGGAGGACGAGCTCGCGAGGCTTTCCGGTCTCGCGCGCAGCCTCGAGAGCGGTCCGATCGTCCTCGTGCACGAACCGGTCGAAGCCGCTTCCGTGCAGCTCTGCCTCGGGCCTTCCGAGCATCGAGACGACCGACTGACTCACGTAGCGGCAGCCGCCGCGCCCGAAGACGAGCACGAGGTCGGTCGAGGACGTGACCAGGCTGCGGAACAGCGAGGTCTGGCGGCGCGTGGTCGCGATCAGTGCCCACGCGAGAAGGAGCGAGACGGCGAGGCCGCCGATTCCGAGCGCGACCTGGAGCCTGATCGAGCTCGTGATGTTGCGGTCGGTCTGCTGCGCGATCGTGCGGGCCGCGTTCAGGGCGACGTTCGACGTGAGCGCTGCGAGCACGCGAACGCGCTGGACTGGATCGGTCGCCGCGATCCGCTCGTGCGCCGTCAGCGGGACACTCGACACCGACCGCTTGGCCAGAAGTGCGCGACCCGTCTTGGAGAGGTCCGTCACGAGCCTCTGCTCCTGCATGAGCTGTGCGCGAGCCTGCGGATCGGTGACAGCGGAGAGTGCCGTCTCGTCGTCGTCGCCCGCGACCGCCGGAGCCGTTCCGCCGTCGAGCAGCGCTCGCGCGGACGACGCGAGCAGCGCCGCGGTCCGGCCCGGATCGGCCTGCTGCCCGTTCCGTACCAGCTCGACCTCGGCCACGTAGCGCTCGGCCAGCGTCCGCTGGCGGGCGGCGACCTCGAGCAGCGTTGCACGATGCCTGGAATGTCCCGTCGTCCAGATGGAGAGGGCGGCGCTCAGAGCCGACACGAGCGCGAACGTGAGCAGGATCGCGACGATCGTCCGCCGCGCGCGCGGCGCAAAGGGACGGAACTCGGACGCCGGGCGGCGCATCAGCGGACCACCAGGGTCCTGTGCATGCCGCCCATGTAGTGGCCGGACATGTTGCAGAGGAGGACGTAGCGACCCGGCGTCAGGCGCACGTGCAGCTCACGAACGCTGCCCGGCGATCCCGGCTCGAGGGCCCCGACCTCGTCGTGCTGGACAGCGTCCTCGTCGACGGTCAGGCCGTCACCGCGCAGGGGAAGCCGACCGGTCTCCGTCTTCACGACGATCAGCTCGTGGGCGTCAGGCCCGCGGTTCTTGACCCGGATGACGATGTCGCCTGCGGCGAGACGACGGGTGGCAGCGATCCGGAAGTCGCCCTCGGTGACGCGAACGAGCTCGCCGCGAGTCGTCGACTGACGAGGTGCGCAACCGACGGCCGAGAGGCAGATCGCGGCGATGGCCGCAACGAATCCAAGACGGGAAACAGAGTTGGCGAACCTCTTCACCAGCGGTAGATCGGAAGTTCGGCTCCGCGGCTTTAGGAACAGGCGGTTAAGCCTGGGCGGACGCCGACTCGCGGCTTGCTGTCGGTACGCCGACATCTGCCCGCCAGTTGCCGACGAGGACGAGCGCGAACGCGGCGCCGGCGAAGCAGAGGGTGAAGATCGCAGCGTTCAGGAGCACGCGCCCGTACCCGTGACTCGCGACGTCGACGAACGGATACGGGTACCAGCTCGCGCTCGGGCCGCGCGTCAGCGTGTAGGAGAACCAGGCGAGCGGGTACGTGAGCCATACCGCGGCCGTCCAGACCGGGAGTCGGTGCCGGGCGGGCTCGAGCAGCCAGACCGCGACGACGACGATCGGCATCAGCTTGTGGACGGTGAAGTCGACCCATCCGATGTGCATGTCGAGCTGCTCCTGGAGCCCCGACAGCAGAAGCGCGAAGACGACTCCCGTGATCGCGATGTAGAGCGTGACTGCCCCGCGCACGGCGTCGAAGGGCAGGCCTCGCTCCTTGCGCCGGACGACGACGGCGAGCGCGACATCGCGATCGCAAAGAGATTCGTCTGGATGGTGAAGAAGCTGAAGAAGTTCCCCGCGCTGAAGCGGAAGGTCGGAGAGTTGTCGAGGTACGAGAACTGGTAGGCGATCGCGACGAGCGCGAGGGCGGCGAAGCCAAGCCGCGCGGCGTCGTGCACGTAAAGTCGGGCGCGCACGCGTCGCACTCTACGCGGGGCGAGAACGCGATCGAACGCCCCGCGTCGTTACTACGATCTCCGTGATGCCGGAGCTGCCGCACGGGACGGTCACGTTCGTCTTCACCGACATCGAGGGCTCGACAGATCTGCTGAAGAGTCTCGGCGAGCGGTATCGAGAAGTGCTGAGCCGGCATCGGCAGATCGTCCGCGAGACTTTCTCGGCGGCGGACGGGATCGAGGTCGACACCCAGGGAGACGCGTTCTTCTTCGTCTTCGCGCGGGCACGTGAAGCGGTGGGTGCCGCTGTCGAGGTCCAGCGAGCGCACGCGACCACCGATTGGCCCGACGACGCCGCGGTTCGCGTCCGCATCGGGCTCCACACGGGGGAGCCGGCAGTTCACGAGGAGGGATACCTCGGCCTCGACGTCGTCCGGGCGGCCCGAATCTGCACGATGGGAAAGGGCGGGCACATCCTCCTCTCCGAGACCACGCGCGCGCTCGTCGGCTCGACGCCGCCCGAGGGCGTCTCCGTGTTCCCGCTCGGTGAACGCCACCTGCGTGGGATCGACGAGCCCGAGCGGGTCTACGAGCTCGAAATCGCCGGGCTGGAGAGGGACGAGCAACCCGTGGCTCGAGCAGACGAGGCCGAACCCCCTCGCGAGCGCGACATCGAGAAGAGGTTCGAGGATTTCGGCGCGCGGCTCGCAGCGGGAATCCAGGAGCGCGTGGCGGCGTCGCTCGAGCGAAGCCTGGGGAAGGTCGCGCCGAGCTCCGACACCGCCGCCAGCGACGACAGCTCCGCGGTCGACGACCTCGCCTCGCGCGCCGCCGACTTCGAGGAGCGGATCTCCGCCCGCATCGAGGACGCCCTCCGGGCGAAAGGAATCGACCCGGGAGGCAAGGGGTAAGCGAAAGCGCCGCGGGGCCGGGGCTTTCGCTCGAGCAGACCGCGAGGCTGACGACTCACGGCGGTGTCAGACACCGCGGCTTCCCTTGCCACGAATCGGCCGTGGCCGTCCAGCGAGAGGCGAGACACGAAGCCGACCTTCCCTGTGGAGATCTTGTTGCGATCTTGGCGCGAAGGTTCGGTGTCTGACACCGTTTCCGGTGTCAGACACGTCAATCGA
>VAWZ01000099.1 GCA_005888365.1 Actinomycetota bacterium | reverse complement strand
TCAACGCGGCGCTAGGAAACGCGTCCGAGGACGACCCGGAGAAGCACGCCTTCGACACGGTCAAGGGCTCGGACTACCTCGGGGACCAGGACGCGATCGAGATCCTCTGCGACGAGGCTCCGGCGGACGTCTACCAGCTCGAGGAGTGGGGCGCGGTGTTCTCGAGAACGGAAGACGGCCGGATCGCCCAGCGTCCATTCGGCGCCGCCGGCGAGCCGCGCACGGCGTACGCGGCGGACATTACGGGCCATGTCCTGATCCATGTCCTCTACGAGCAGGTCATGAAGCGCGACGTCCCGACGTACGAGGAGTTCTTCGCGTGGAAGCTCGTCGTCGACGACGGACGCTGCCAAGGGGTCATCGCCTGGGACCTAGTGAACGGCGGCCTCAAGTCCATCGGCGCCAAGACGGTCGTCATCGCCACAGGAGGCGCCGGAAGGCTCTACACGGGTACGACCAACGCGTACGCCTGCACCGGCGACGGGATGGCGATGGCGCTCCGGGTGGGGGTTCCGCTGAAGGACATGGAGATGATGCAGTTCCATCCCACGACGCTCGCGCCCACGGGCGTCCTCATCACCGAGGGTTGCCGGGGAGAGGGCGCGTACCTTCTGAACAAGGACGCCGAGCGCTTTCTGGTCCGGTACGCGCCGAACGCGATGGAGCTCGCGTCGCGCGACGTCATTTCCCGGGCGGAGCAGACCGAGATCGACGAGGGCCGGGGAATCGACGGCAACGTCCTCCTCGATCTTCGCCATCTCGGGACGGAGAAGATCCTCGAGCGCCTGCACGGCACGCGCGAGCTCTCGATGACCTTCGCGGGTGTCGACCCGATCTTCGAGCCCATTCCCGTCCGGCCGGGAGCCCACTACCACATGGGCGGCGTCGACACGGACGTCTGGGGCCGCACCGTGCTCGACGGTCTCTACGCCGCGGGCGAGGCGGCCTGCGTCTCCGTGCACGGCGCCAACCGGCTCGGTGGCAACGCGCTGATGGAGACGATCACCTACGGCAAGCGCGTCGGCGCGCATGCCGCCGAGTGGGCGATGTCGCACACGACCGTCGACGTTCCCGTCTCCCTCGAGACAGACAGCGAGCGCGAGCTCGCGACGCTCCTCGAGCGGACCGAAGGCGAGCGGCCGTGGGTAATACGGGACGAGCTTGCCGAGACCATGCACGAGAACTTCGGAGTCTTCCGGCGCGAGGATCATATGGAGATGCAGGGGGAGATCGTCCGCTCGCTCCGCGAGCGCTACGAGCGGGTGGTGGTGGATGACAAGGGCTCGGTCTTCAACAACGACCTGACGCAGGCGCTAGAGCTGGGCTTCCTGCTCGAGCTCGCCGAGAGCATGGTCGTCGCCGGGCTCGCGCGCAGGGAGAGCCGGGGCGCGCACGCGCGTCCGTACGACTACCCGGACCGCGACGACGAGAACTTCCTCCGCCACACGCTCGTGACCTGGGAGGATGACGAGCCGCGGCTCGACTGGAAGCCGGTGACGATGACCAAGTGGCAGCCCCAGGAGAGGACGTACTGACACCGATGCAGGTGGCCCTCAAGATCTGGCGCTACGACCCCATCGCGGGCGAGCGAGCGCTCCGCGAGTACGAGTTCGACGCCCCGGAGTGGGCGACGCTGCTCGACTGCCTCGACATCGTCAAGGATCGGATCGACGGCACCCTCGCCTACCGCAAGAGCTGCCGCATGATGATCTGCGGCTCCTGCGGAATGCGCATGAACGGCGCCGCCGTCCTCGCGTGCAAGACGCGCATGTACGACATCGCCCAGGCCGGCGAGGTGCCCGTGATCTCGGCCATGGGCAACCTTCCGATCGTCAAGGACCTCGTCGTCGACATGGAGCCCTTCTGGGGGAAGATCCGGGCCGTCACCCCGTGGCTCGAGCCCGGCTACACCGAGCCGGTGGAGAAGGAGCGAGTGGTCTCGCAGGAGCGGATGGACGTCATCCACAAGGAGTCGCTCTGCATCATGTGCGGCTGCTGCGTCTCCGAATGCAACTCGATGGAGGCGGACCCGGACTTTCTCGGCCCTGCTGCGCTCGCGAAGGGCATGCGCTTCGTGGGCGACGCCCGCGACGAGGCCACGGTCGAGCGGCTGCAGGAGTACTCGAACCCGCACGGGATCTGGGACTGCACGCGCTGCTACTTCTGCCAGGAGCGCTGCCCGAAGGGCGTCGACCCGCGAGACGCGATCGCGAAGCTGGGAGCCGAGGCGGTGCGGCACGGGATCGACTCCGACATGGGCGCGAAGCATGCGAAGTGGTTCGTCACCTCCTCGAAGACCACGGGTTGGCTGCGCGAGACGGAGCTCGTGCCGAAGACCCAGGGCATCGCGGCCTCGATCAAGGAGGTCAAGTTTGCGATGGGGCTGCTCACGCACGGGAAGGTCCCGCCGCCCGTGCCGCCGCATGTCGCGAAGGACGTGGGGGAAGCGCGCGCTCTCTACGACCTCGTGAAGACGCAGGAGCGTGCGGGCGCCGCCGGGATCGTGCAGGGCGAGAAGGCGCTCTCGCGGCTCGAGTTCGAGGACGACGGAGGCGAGCGGGATCCGTACGGCGAGGGCTCCTTCCCGAAGCCGCTCCCGGTGGACAAGGACGGAAACGAGTGAGGACCGTCGCGTATTACAAGGGCTGTCTCGCGTCGCTCTCGGCGAAGGAGCTCGACATCTCGACGCAGGCGCTCGCGCCGAAGGTCGGCCTCGAGCTGATCGAGCTCGAGCGCGTGACCTGCTGCGGCGCCGGCGACATCCACGAGGCGGAGCCCGACTACTACCTGCACTTGAACGAGCGGATCCTGGCCTATGCGGAGGAGACGGGGTCGGACACGCTGATGACCGTCTGCAACGTGTGCACACTCAACCTCCGGCAGGCGAATCACCAGCTGCGGGGCGACGAGGCCCTGCTCGAGCGAGTCAACGCGAATCTAGAGTCGGTCGGCGCTCCGAGCTACTCGGGAGGGGTCGACGTGCAGCACTTCCTCTGGCTCGTCTCCGCGGGGGACGGCTACGAGCTCCTCAAGGACGCGGCGCACAAGGGCCTCAAGGGGCTCAAAATCGCTCCGTTCTACGGCTGCCAGATCCTGCGGCCTTCGAAGCTCCTCGGCTTCGAGGATCCGGACCGGCCGGAGTCGCTCGAACGGATCATCGTCGCCTGCGGCGGAGAGCCGATCGACTACCCGGCGAAGATCAAGTGCTGCGGCTTTCCGATCATCCAGGCCCGCGAGGAGGTCGCGCTCGCGGAGCTCATCCAGCCGATCGAGCAGGCGAAGGAGGCGGGCGCCGACGCGATGGTTACGCCGTGCCCACTCTGCCACCTCTCGCTCGATGCCTGGCAGTCGAAGCTGCTCAAGGAGACGGGCAGGGACTTCCAGATGCCGGTGCTGCACCTCTCGCAGCTCATCGGCGTCGCCGCCGGGCTCGAGAGCTCCGAGCTCAAGTTCAAGCGCCATATCGTCTCCGTAGAGCCGGTCGTGGACAAGCTCGCCGTCTAAACCGGTGTCAGACACCAAAACGAGACACCAAAACGAGGTCATGACTCGTTCGAGCACGTCTGTTCGCCCGATGCGTGAGCATTAGCCCGTCGCCCTGTGGAAGAACCGACGCGGAATTGACACAGCGACCTCTTGACAGAGATCGGTGTCTGACACCGGTCCACCGGCTCTGACGGTCGTCCTCGTCCTTGTCGCTATCGGCGCAGCGTTCGCGGCCTACGGCTGGTTCGAGGCCGGGTGGCTTCGGCGACGCGTGCTCGAGGTCGAGCTCGACGACCTACCCCCGGAGCTCGACGGGCTCAGGATCGCCCACCTCTCAGACCTGCATCTCGGCGTCCCGTCCCGCGGAGCGGGGGCAGTGGAAAAGGCCGTCGAGTGGGTCGCCGAGCGCAGGCCGGACATCGTCTGCATCACCGGCGATCTCCTCTCGCGGCGATCCGGGATGCGCACGCTCGAGCGACACCTTGCGACGCTCGCTCCCTGCTTCGTCGTGCTCGGAAACCACGACTTCGCTTCGAGCCGCGATCCCTTCTCCCAGCGGCTGGACGAGGCCGAGCTGGCGCTGCCGCAAGGTGTCTCGCTGCTCGCCGACAGCTCGGCGGAGGTCGTGCTGGGCGGACGGCGCATCCAGCTCGTCGGGGTGGATCCTCGGACCTACTTCCGCGGAGAGGCACGCCCGAGTCGGCTCACGGACCGCACCGCCGATCTCCGAATCCTCCTCTGCCACTTCCCCGGAGTGGCGAGGAAGCTGCAAGACGGCGCGTTCGACCTCGTCCTCTCTGGCCACCTGCACGCAGGTCAGATCGTCGTTCCGCTTCCCGGTGGCAAGCTCCGGCTCGCGCACCTTCGGGCGCGTGATGTCGAGGGCATCTACCGTTACGGCAAGACGGTGCTGCACGTGTCGCCCGGGATCGGCACCACCTTCGTCCCCTTCCGGCTCTTCGCGCGACCGGAAGTGACGGAGCTGGTTGTACGATCGAAACCGTGAACGTGCAGGGCTTTCAGAGGTAATGAGCATGACGGCACCGCGACTGGCCGGGCTCACCGGCGCGACGCTCGAGACCACCCCGTCCGTGTGCCAGTCGTGCGTCTGGTGGCAGACGCGAGGGCACCGTGAGCCCGACAAACGGAAGTGGGCCGAGCGGGCGGAGTCAGAGTGGGGCGTCTGGGGCTCGATCTATCGCGACGAGGACGGCCGTGTGCTCGGCTCGATGCAGTACGGGCCGTCCCAACTCTTTCCGCGCGCACAGGATCTCCCCGCGGGCCCTCCCTCGGACGACGCCATCCTGGTTACCTGCGCGTACCTGATCTCCGACGCTCAGCCGTGGGTGGAGCAGTCGCTCTTCCTCGCCGCGATCGGGGAGGCGCGCGACAAGGGCGCACGGGCACTCGAGGCGTTCGCGTACCGCTACCGCGAGGGAACGTCTGCGGCGGAGCGATACCTCGTGCATCGTACGGTCTTCCCGCACGACTTCCTGGCCGACTTCGGCTTCCGGACCATTCGCTCGATCGGCCGCATCGAGCTCGCACGGCTCGACTTCGGAGGGCTGCAGCCGGTCGAGGAACGATCCCGGCACAAGGTGCTCGCGGCGGTTCGAGACGCGTTTCAGCCGCCACCCGAGCCGGTCCCTCCGGCCGGCGGCTGATCAGACGAGCGCGCGTGCGCCGAGCAGGAGCTCGGCGATCTGGACCGCGTTCAACGCGGCGCCCTTGACGAGGTTGTCGCAGACGACGAAGAGCACGAGCCCGTTCTCCACGGTCGGGTCCTGCCGGACTCGCCCCACGAGCACGTCCTCCGTCTGGACCGCCTGACCGGGGGTCGGGAAGGGCTCGATACGGACTCCCGGCGCCTCGTCGAGAATGCTCTCCGCGGTCGCTGCCGAAAGCGACTCCTCCGTCTCGACCCAGACGGCCTCTGCATGTCCGATCAGAACAGGAACGCGAACACACGTCGCGCTGACGGGAAGCTCCGGAAGCTCGAGAATCTTGCGCGTCTCCGCGCGGATCTTCGACTCTTCGTCGAACTCGTCTCCTTCGAGCGCCCAGTCCATGCGCAGGTCGTGTTCTTCGGGCAACTCGGAGCGGAGACGTTCCATCGCGTCCGCTCCCGCACCCGACGCCGACTGATAAGTGGCGACGCGGACGCGCCGCAGGCCCGCCGCCTCGCGCAGCGGTGCGAGCGCAATCGCGAGCGGGATCGTGCAGCAATTCGGATTGGCGACGATTCCTTCGTTCGCGCTGGCACGGGCTCCGTTCACCTCGGGAACGACGAGCGGCACGCCATTGTCGAGCCGGAAGGCCGAAGACTTGTCGATGCAGAGGGCGCTCGCTGCGACCGCCTGTGGGACGAGCTCGGCGCTCAGCTCGGTGCCGATCGAGAAGAAGCAGAGGTCGAGGTCGCCTGCGACGAGCGCACCCGCGCCCGCCTCTTCGACCTCGATCCCTTCGACGGTCGTACCGGCCGAGCGGCTGGAGGCGAAGGCGCGGATGTTCGAGAAGCCGCGCTTCCGCAGCAGCCGCATCGTCACCCGGCCCACCGCGCCGGTTGCGCCGACGACGCCTACGCGCGGGCTGTCGGGGGAACTACTCAGCGCCGGCTCCGCTGTCCGCGGCCATCACTCGGAGCAGTGTAGAGAGGGGGCGAGAAGAATCGGCCCAAAAAAGTACTGAACCGACTGACCCGAAGGCCCGCCGGTTCAGTGCGGGCAATCTATTCCGCCGGCGCACCGCGTGCAAGCGCCGCCAACACCAGAAGGACGCAATTTGCGAGAAAATCGCCCCGCTACATGTCGCGGCGCCCAGCGAGGGCTCGGCCCAGCGTGACCTCGTCGGCGTACTCGAGGTCACCTCCGACCGGAAGTCCGCTCGCAAGGCGCGTCACGCGCGCTCGTCCGCGGAGCCGGTCCGCGACGTAGGCGGCCGTCGCCTCGCCGGTCATCGTCGGATTCGTGGCGAGGACGACCTCTTCGACGCCGCCTCGCTCGATGCGGGCGACGAGCGCATCGATTCGCAGGTCGGACGGCTCGACGCCGTCGAGCGGTGAGAGCGCCCCGCCGAGGACGTGGTAGAGGCCGCGAAACTCGTGCGTGCGCTCGAGCGAGACGACGTCGACCGGCTGCTCGACGACGCAGATCACCGTGCGGTCCCGGCGCGGATCCGCGCACACCTCGCAAAGCTCTTCCTCGGTCAGGTTGCCGCATTCGCGGCAGAAGCGCACGCGCGCCTTGACCTCCTCGATCGCGTGTGCGAGCTCGAGGGCTTCTTCCGGCCGGGCGGAGAGGAGGTGAAACGCGAGCCGTTGGGCCGAGCGGCGCCCGACGCCGGGGAGCTTTGCGAGCTGCGTAACGAGGTTCTCGACCGCCGGGCTGAACACGGCCGCAGGGTATCCGTCCGCTGCGGACGCGCCTATCTAGGCGCCTGGAAGCAGTCCGCCCAGGTCTCCGGGCAGGAGGCCGGACATCTTCGACTGCATCAAGCCTTGCGCAGAGCGGAGAGCTTCGTTCACAGCCGCCAGAACCATGTCGGCGAGCAGCTCTGGATCGTCCGGGTCGATCGCACGCGGGTCGATCGTGATGTCGACCAGCTCGCCGGCGCCGTTTGCCTTCACGGTGACCATGCCGCCGCCGGCAGTGGCCTCTACGATCTCCTTCTTCGCGTCCTCCTGCGCCTTCGCGAGCTCGTCCTGCATGCGTTGGGCCTCGCGGAGCATCTTGTTCATGTCGAACTTCATTCGGGGGGCTCCTTGATCTCGTCGGCGTCGAATGTCTCCTTGAGGAGCGAGACGAAATCCTCCTCGGCAAGGGGCTCGTCGGCCTCAGCCGCGACCTCGCCGCCGGTCTCGAGCACCACGGCGAGCTTCCGGCCCGTCACTTCGTAGAGCGCGTCCCTCAACAGCCCGATGTTCGTCGGCTCTCCGACCTGCCGTCGGTGGAAGTCCGCGCCGGCCGGAAACTCGAGCGTGAGGGTGTCGTTTGCGAGCTCGGTCGGGGTCGCCTCCTCGAGCAGGCTGGCCACAGGGATCGAGCGTTCGCGGACCGCCTCGACGATGCCCCGCTGCCAGGCATCCGCGACTTGCTCGAGGTCGATCTCCGGAGGCTCGTGCTCGTCGGGCGACGCGGGTGAAGGGGGCTTGGCCGGTTCGGCTCGAGCGGGCTCGGGTTCCTTTGGCGTGTGCATCCCGAGGGTCTGCGGGCGGCTTTCGAGGAGCTCGACACGATGGGCGAGCGACTCGCGCGAGAGGTCGGCATGCGGGCGCGTCACCTTGACGATCGCCAGCTCGAGCGGAAGCCGGGGGTCTCCTCCCTGGCGCATGTCCTCGACCGCGACTGCGAGGAGATCGATGAGTCGCAGCACTGTCGGCTCGGGCAGCTGGTTTGCCTGCTGTCGCAGCAGCTCCTTCGTCTCTTCGGTCACCGGCAACGACTCGGGCACGTGACCCACGTGTTGGACGAGCAGCAGATGACGCAGGTGCTCGAGGAGGTCAGTGACCAGGCGTCCGAGGTCCTGACCCTGCTCGGCCAGCTCCTCGATGAAGACCAGCGCCCCGGCGGTGTCGCGATCGACGACCATGTCGCAGACGCGCAGAAGCGACTCCTCCTCGACTGCGCCGACGAGCTGGAGCACGGTCTGGGCGTCGATCGCACCGTTGGTCGCGGCGGCGAGCTGATCGAGCGTCGAGATCGCGTCGCGGAACGAGCCACGCGCGCTGCGGGCGATCAGGGAGAGCGCCGCGTCCGGAGCCTGGATCTTCTCGCCCTCCGTGACGCGACGGAGCAGTGCGACGAGCTCGGGTAGTCGCGGCCGCTGGAAGACGAATGTCTGGCAGCGCGAGCGAACCGTCGTGATCACCTTCCCGAGATCGGTCGTGCAGAACACGAAGACCAGGTGGGGAGGAGGTTCCTCGATCAGCTTGAGGAGCGCGTTCCAGGCCGCGTCCGTCAGCTGGTGTGCCTCGTCGAGGATATAGGTCTTGAAGCGACCCTCGACCGGCTGCAGGACCACGCGCTCGCGGATCTCGCGGATGTCGTCGATGCCCCGCTGCGAGGCGGCGTCCATCTCGACGACGTCGAGCGATGTGCCGTTCGCGATTGCAACGCAGGAGTGGCAGGTCTTGTCCGGGTCCGGCGTGGGGCCGGGGGCGACGGAGCAGTTCAGCGCCTTCGCCAGGATTCGCGCCATCGAGGTCTTCCCGGTGCCTCTCGGACCCGCGAAGAGATAGGCCTGGCGAACCTGGTCGTGCTCGATCGCGTTGCG
>VAWZ01000098.1 GCA_005888365.1 Actinomycetota bacterium | reverse complement strand
GCTGACCGCCTGACAGCTGCCTCGGCTTCCGACGCTCGAAGCCGGCGAGACCCACGAGCTCGAGCATCTCCCGAACGCGGCCTTTGAGCTCGTCCTTCTTGACGCCGCGTCGCTCGAGCCCGAATCCGACGTTGTTCTCGATCGACATGTGGGGGAAGAGCGCGTAGCTCTGGAAGACGGTGTTCACGTCTCGCTTGTACGGCGGGAGCCCGACGACGTCACGATCACCGAGGAGGATTCGGCCGGCGGTCGGCTCTTCGAACCCGCCGATCATTCGCAGCGTCGTCGTCTTCCCGCAGCCCGAAGGCCCGAGCAGTGCGAAGAACGAGCCGCGCGGAATCTCGAGCGAGATCCCGTCGACCGCAACCGTGTCGTCGAAGCGCTTGACCACGTTCTCCAGCCGCACGTCGGGCGAGACGGTCTCCACGGGTTGCGAGACCCCAGCGAGGTCCGTCTGCGCGCCCGCCGTCATCCGGCCAGCTTCACGACCACGTGCTTGATCCGGGTGTACTCCTCCATGGAGTAGAGGGACATGTCCTTCCCGTAGCCCGATTCCTTGAAGCCGCCGTGGGGCATCTCAGGCGTGAGCGGGAAGAGATGCTCGTTGATCCAGACCGTCCCGAAGTCGAGCTTGGCCGCCACCTTCATCGCCCGACCCACGTTCTCGGAGAAAACCGACGCGGCGAGTCCGTAGCGAACGTCGTTCGCCATCTCGACCGCATCGCCGTCCGACCCGAAGGGCTGCACCGTGACGACCGGGCCGAAGACCTCGTTCTGGACGATCTCCGCATCCTGGGCGACGCCGGCGACGATCGTCGGCTTGACGAAGAAGCCGCGGTCGCCGAGCGCGCCACCGCCGGTCACGACGGTCGCCTTGGCAGCGATCGCACGCTCCAGGAAGCCGAGCACGCGCTCCTGCTGCTCCCCCGAGATGACGGGCCCCATCTCGATCTCATCGTCGGTCGCGGGATCGCCGACGGTCATCGCCTCGACTGCCTTCACCGTCTCGGAGAGGACGTCGTCGTAGATGCCCTTGTTCACGAGGATCCGCGACGAGGCCGTGCAGTCCTGACCGGAGTTGAAGTAGCCGCCGATCTTGATCGCCTCGGCGACCGTCGCAGGGTCCGCGTCGTCGAGGACGACCATCGGCGCCTTCCCGCCGAGCTCGAGATGGAGCCGCTTGACCGTGTCCGCAGCGTTCTTCGCGATGATCTTGCCGGTCGCCGTGTCCCCGGTCAGCGAGACGAGGCGGATGTCCGGGTGCCGCACGAGCGCGTCTCCGGCGGGGATACCGTCGCCGGTGACGACCTGGAGCACGCCCGGTGGGATGTGTTCCTGCGCGAGCTCTACAAACCGAAGCAGGGTCAGCGGCGTCTGCTCGGCGGGCTTGACGATCTGGACGTTGCCGGCGGCGAGCGCAGGACCGATCTTCCAGATCGCCATGTACAGCGGGTAGTTCCAGGGGCAGATTCCGGCGACTACCCCGAGCGGCTCGCGCCTGATGAGCGAGGTGTAGCCCTCGACGTACTCGCCCGCCGCCTTGCCCTCGAGGTTGCGAGCGGCGCCGGCGAAGAAGCGAAGACAGTCCGACATCGCCGGCGGCTCGTCCTTCGCGACCCACCACGGCTTCCCGACGTTCGCGGACTCGAGCCGGGCGAGCTCTTCCCCGTGCTCGTCGATGACGTCCGCGAGCGCAAGCAGGAGCTCCATCCGGTCCTTCGGGGTCTTCCCCCGCCAGTCGGCCCAGGCATGCTTGGCAACTTCGACCGCGCGCTCGACGTCCTCGGCGCCAGAGCGTGGAACCTCGGCGATCGCCTCGCCGGTGGCCGGGTTGAGAACCTCCATCGTCTCGCCGCTCGAGGACTCGACGAACGCACCGCCGATGAACTGCTTCTGCTGCATGACCGAGACGCTCACACCCGACCTCCGTTCGCTCGAAACGGCCTGAGCCTAGCTCCCGCCAGGAAGAGGGACAAGCCGGTACCGGGACACCGGACGAGGTCGTCAGGTAGAACACCGCCGCGGTGAGGGTTCTGGTCGTGGGTACCGGCGGCGTGGGCTCTGCCTTCGCCGCCATCGCGCACCGCCGTCCCGCCTTCGAGCACTGTGCGCTCGCGGACTACGACGCAGCGCGGGCGGGGGGTGTCGTCGCGAGCCTCGACGATGGGCGCTTCAGCGCGCATCGCGTGGACGCCTCGAGCCGCGAGGACGTGCTCAGGCTGATCGCGGAGACGAGGCCCGACGCCGTCCTCAACGCTGTCGACCCGCTCTTCGACATGCCGCTCTTCGAGGCCTGCCTCGGCGCACGCGTGACCTATCTGGACATGGCGATGTCGCTCTCCCGGCCTCACCCCGAGCGTCCGTTCGAAGAGTGCGGCGTGAAGCTCGGCGACGAGCAATTCGCCCGCGCGGAGGGGTGGGAGGAGGCCGGCGCGCTCGCGCTCCTCGGGATGGGAGTCGAGCCTGGAGCGGCGGACGTCTTCGCCCGGCACGCCGCCGACGAGCTCTTCTCGGAGATCGACGAGGTCGGCGTCCGCGACGGCGCGAACCTCGTCGTCGAGGGCTACGAGTTCGCACCGACCTTCTCGATCTGGACGACGATCGAGGAATGCCTGAACCCGCCCGTGGTGTGGGAGAAAAGGCGTGGCTGGTTCACGACGGAGCCGTTCTCGAACCCCGAGGTCTTCGACTTCCCCGAGGGAATCGGCCCTGTCGAATGCGTGAACGTGGAGCACGAGGAAGTGCTCCTCGTGCCGCGCTGGATCGACTGCGAGCGTGTGACGTTCAAGTACGGCCTCGGAGACGAGTTCATCGAGGTGCTCCGGACGCTCCACAAGCTCGGGCTCGACTCGAAGGAACAGCTCTCGGTCAAGGGAGTCGAGGTCGCGCCTCGAGACGTGGTTGCAGCCGCGCTTCCGGACCCCGCCACGCTGGGCGAGCGGATGTCCGGGAAGACGTGCGCCGGTACCCTCGTCACGGGCCTAGGCAAGGACGGAAACCCGCGGACGACCTACCTCTTCCACGTCGTCGACAATGAATGGTCGATGCGCGAGTACGGCGCGCAGGCAGTCGTCTGGCAGACGGCGATCAACCCGGTTGCCGCGCTCGAGCTCCTCGACGCAGGGGTTTGGAAAGGCGCTGGCGTACTCGGGCCGGAGGCGTTTCCGGCGCAGCCGTTCCTCGACAAGCTGGCCGAGCTCGGCTCGCCACACGGAGTCGTCGAGCTCGCGCCATAGACACCGGTGTCAGACACCGCGACCGCTGGCGAACTCGACCGGTCCCAACCAACATCGCCTAACCGGTCCGGTGACACAGACGAATCGCAGGCGCAGTGCGCCCAACCGGTGTGGAGATATTCGCGCGCAATTGTTACTCCTTCTCATTGACGCAAATCGGTGTCTGACACCGGTGTCGATGAGTTTCGCCTCCGTTCGTCGTCTTATCGGGTGATGCGTAGGATCGAGCCATGGCCGTCGTGAGGCTGCGCGCCCCGCTCTCCGAGCTCGCGGGCGGGACGAAGGAGCTGCGGCTCGAGGGGGCGACGGTGGTCGACGTGCTGCGTGCGCTCGAGCGCGAGCACCCGGACATGGAAGGCTGGATTCTCGATGAGCGAGGCAGGATCAGGGAGCACATCAACGTGTTCGTGAACAGGGAGTACGGGCGGGAGGACACGAGCGTCGGCGACGACGACCGGCTGCACGTCCTCCCGGCGATCTCGGGAGGGTGACCAGATGACAGAGCTTCTCGTTGGCACGAAGAAGGGCCTCTTTGTTCTCCGCGGTGAGCCGGGCGACGAGTTCGAGGTCGCGGCGCGCTCGTTCGCCGGCGAGCCGGTCGAGTACGCGATCCGCGACCCGCGAAGCGGCCGCTACCTCGCGTCCGTGACCTCGGCGTTCTACGGCCCCAAGGTGTGGGTCACCGACGACCCGGCAGGGGAGTGGCAGGAGACGGAGGGCCTCACGCTCCCGGAAGGTCAGGAGCAGGCGCTCAAGCGCATTTGGACGATCGCCCCGAGCGAAGCCGAGGGGCAGCTCTTCGCGGGCGGCGATCCCGCCGTCCTCTTCGAGAGCGGTGACGGCGGCCTGACATGGTCGCTCAACGAGTCGTTCTGGAATCAGCCCACCAGGTCCGAGTGGAGCCCTGGCGCAGGCGGTCTCTGCCTGCACTCGGTCGCGACCTGGCCGGGCGACCCCCAGCGGCTCGCGCTGGGCATATCGGCAGTCGGCGTCTGGCTCTCGGACGACGGCGGGCAGAGCTGGCGGCACGGAAACGACGGCCTCGTCCCCCGCTACATCCCGGAGGAGGCGCGCGAAGAGACGCTTGCCTTGTGCGTGCACAACCTCCACCGCGCGCGCAAGCAGCCCGAGCGACTCTTCATGCAGTTCCACGGCGGCGTCTACCGCTCCGACGACGCGGGCGAGACGTGGACGGACATCGGAACCGACGGCGGTCTGCCCTCCGACTTCGGCTTCCCGCTGGTCCTCGATCCGGACGACCCGGACAGCGCCTACGTCATCCCCCTCGTCGCCGACTTGGATCGGGTGACTCCGGAAGGGCGCGTGCGCGTCTACGAGACACGGGACGCCGGCGCGAACTGGACGGCACGTGGCGACGGGCTGCCGGGCGAGGATGCGTACCTCACGATCCTCCGGCAGGCGTTCGACCGCGACGGCGCCGGAACGGGGATGGGCCTCTACTTCGGAGCCACCTCGGGCGACGTCTTCGGTTCGGGAGACGCCGGCGGAACGTGGTTCACGGCAGCGACCCGCCTGCCGCCGGTGAACTCGGTGCGCGTGGCGTAGTCGCGAGTGCTACGGCAACGACAGTCCGCACGTGCGGACATTGAACCGCGCAGAGACGGCGGCGACAAGCGCGCCGCTGATTACCGCTAGGAGATCGCGACCATGCGGTCGATCGCGCCGCGGGCCTGCTCGGCGACCTCGGGCTCGACCGTGACGACGTGCTTCCAGTCGCGGAGCGAGTCGCGCAGCTTCTCGAGCGTGATCATCTTCATGTAGCGGCAGATCGCCTTCTCCGAGACCGCCTCGAAGCGCTTCTCTGGCGCCTCCTTCTGCAGGCGGTGGATGATCCCGGTCTCGGTCGCGATCAGGAACCGGTTCTTCGGAGACTCTTTCGCAAACCGGATCATCCCCTCCGTCGAGAGGATGTGCGTGCGGCCGTTCCCGAACGCCATGCACTGGCTCGCGCACCCGCACTCGGGATGGACGAGGAGCTCCGCGTCCGGAGCCTCAGCCTGCCAGCGCTCGATGTCCTGCGGGCGGATGCCGGCGTGCACGTGGCACTCGCCGAGCCAGATCCGGAGCTTGCGTCCGGTCACGCGCTCGAGCCAGAGGCCGAGGTACATGTCGGGCAGAAAGAGGATCTCCCGGCCCTCGGGGATCGCCTCGATCACGGCCTTCGCATTCCCAGACGTGCAGCAGTAGTCGCTCTCCGCCTTCACCTCGGCCGTGGTGTTCACGTAGGACACGACCACGGCGCCCGGGTTCTCCGCTTTCCACTCGCGGAGCTGGTCTGCCGTGATCGACGCCGCGAGCGAGCACCCCGCGTCGGGATCCGGGATAAGGACCGTCTTCTCCGGTGACAGGATCGCCGCGGTCTCGGCCATGAAGTGGACGCCGCAGAAGACGATCGCATCCGCATCCGTACTCGCCGCCTCGCGCGAGAGACCGAGCGAGTCGCCGACGTAGTCGGCGACGTCCTGGACCTCCGGCACCTGGTAGTTGTGGGCGAGGATCACGGCCTCGCGCTCGGCTGCGAGCGCGCGGATCTCCTCGTGCGTGGTTGCGATCTCGGCAGCGGTCATTCGAGCTCCAGGGACACATCGAGGGATCGCGCCGAATGTGTGAGCGCGCCGACCGAGATCTCGTCGACTCCCGTCTCGGCGATTGCGCGGACGGTCTCGAGCGTGACCCCGCCGGAGGCCTCGAGTCGGGCGCGTCCGTCGACGAGCGCCACGGCGGCGCGAAGCTCGTCGAGGCTCATGTTGTCGAGCAGGATGGCGTCGGCGCCCACGGCGACCCCCTCTTCCACCTGGAGGAGCGTGTCGCACTCGACCTCTATCGGCAGGTCGGTCGCGGCCCTGAGACGCTCGACCGCCCGCGCGATCGAGCCCGACGCCCGCAGATGGTTGTCCTTGACGAGTACGCCGTCGTCCAGCCCGAAGCGATGGTTTCGTCCCCCGCCCATGGAGACAGCGTGCTTCTCGAGCGCGCGCAGGCCGGGGGTCGTCTTCCGCGTGTCGAGGATCGCGACGCCGGTTCCAGCGACAGCGTCCACGTACCGCTTCGTGAGCGTCGCAATGCCGGAGAGCCGCGCGAGGAAGTTGAGCGCCGTCCGCTCTCCGGTGAGGATCGCCCGCTCCGAGGCCGTCACGCGCGCGACCGCGCCGCCCTCGACAAAGGCTCCCTCCTCGACCAGCGAGTCCAAGTCGAGCCCGTCATCGAGCGCGCGGAACACGGTCTCCGCCGCACGGAGACCGCAGACGACTCCGTGCTCTCTCAGGACGAGCACGGCAGACCCAAGAGCCTCGGCGTCGACGGTCGCCTCGGTCGTTACGTCCCCCTCACCGACGTCTTCCGCAAGTGCCGCATAGACGGCACGTTCGAGGAGGTCGGTCGCTACAGCCATGTCTCCAGCGTGGGCTCGGAGCCCGGACGGAGGACGATGTGCCCGGCGAACCCGTCGGCGGTGGAAGGGTGGTCGACGCGGAAGTGCGAGCCCCGGCTCTCCTCGCGGTAGAGGGCGCTCTCGGCGACCAGGCGGACAAGCAGGTGTGAGGCGGTTTGCAGCCTCTCGAGCCCAGCGGCATCGCGGACGAGCCCGCAGTCCCGCCACATGAGCCGACGCAACTCGTCCGTCACCGGCTCGAGGCGGCGCGTCCCGGTTTCTGCGCCAGTGACTCGTCTCGGAAGGCCGGGCTCGCCGAGCGCGGCGAGGGCGGCGCGCCGTCCGAGGACGAGGCACTCGAGGAGCGAGTTCGAGGCGAGCCGGTTGGCGCCGTGGACACCGGTCGCCGCACATTCGCCCGCCGCGTAAAGCCCGGGAACTTCGGTGCGGCCGTCCAGGTCCGTGACGACGCCGCCGACGGTGTAGTGCGCCGCCGGCGCGACAGGGATGGGCGCCGACGCAGGGTCGTACCCACGGTCCTCGAGCCTGCCAATGAGCGTCGGGAACCGATCGCGATCGATGGGACGGAGGTCGAGAAGAGCCATGCCGCGAGTCGCGATCTCGCGGGCCACGACGTCGCGCGGGGCGAGCTCGTCGGTAAAGCGGTGACCCCTCGCGTCGAGCAAGAGCGCTCCCTCGCCGCGCAACGCCTCGGACAGGAGAAGCGTCGAGTCGACGAGCGTCGTCGGGTGGAATTGGACGAACTCGAGATCCGCGAGTGCGGCGCCTGCCCGGTACGCGGCTGCCATCCCATCCCCGAGAGAGCCCGGCGGATTCGTCGTCCGCTCCCACAGTGCTGAGGCGCCACCGGTGGCGAGGAGGGTCGCACGGGCCGCGATCGTCCGTCGGTCGGTCGCGACACCGACGCACCGGTCGCCTCTGCGGCGAAGCGCGAGCATCCCTTCTCCTTCGACGACGTGGATCCTCGGATGCGCGAGGACGCGCTCGGCGAGCGCCCGCGCCACGCGATCTCCCGTCGCGGCTCCGCCCGCATGGGCGACGCGTCTGCGGCCGTGGCCGCCCTCGAGCCCGAGCCCTTCGTCGAACTCGACGCCGAGCTCCTCCAGGTCGCGAATCCGGGCCGGTGCCTCCTCGGTGAGTGCCGCGACCGCGCTCGGTCGCGACAGCCCCCGTCCGGCTGCGAGCGTGTCCTCAGCGTGCAGCTCCGGACTGTCTTCTGGATCGAGTGCCGCAGCGATTCCGCCTTGCGCGAGCGAGCTGGTCGACGCGAGAACGTCGCCTTTCGAGAGCACGAGCACGTCCGTTTCGGAGGACGCGCACAGGGCGGCGAAAAGGCCCGCCACGCCGCTTCCGACCACGAGGAGGCCCACGTCAGGCACGGAAGATGTCCCCGGCTCGCCTCTCATGGTAGTTTTCGCCTCACAGGCAATAACCTCGATGGCGCAGTCTACCACGGCCGACCTTCCAGCCCACATCGCCCTCGCGGTCGTCTTCCAGGTCCGGGTGGAGACGCTGCAGGTGCTCCTCTGGCAGCGCGCCCGGGATCCGTTCTCGGGCGCATGGTCGCTCCCGGGCGGCAGGCTCGACCCGGACGAGACGCTCGAGCTCTCGATCCTGCGCCACCTCGCGACGAAGGTCGACGTCCGCGAGGTCGCGCACCTCGAGCAGCTCGGCACCTGGAGCGAGCCCGACCGCCACCCGGAGCAGTGGGAGCTCGCGACCGCCTACCTCGGGCTCGTGCCTCTCGAGCTCGATCCGCACGTCCCCGTCGACACGCGCTGGTTTCCGGTCGACCAGCTGCCGAAGACCGCGTTCGACCACGGTGCGATCGTGCTCGCCGGCCGAGAGAGGCTGCGCGGAAAGCTCTCCTACTCGAACATCGGCTTCGCCCTCGCACCGCAGACGTTCACGCTCGCGGAGCTCCGTGACGTGTACGAGGCGGTACTCGGCTACGACGTCTCGGCGACGAACCTCAAGCGCGTGTTGCTCCGCAGGGGGGCGATCGAGCCGACCGGCGAGCGGCGCAGCC
>VAWZ01000001.1:19482-52429 GCA_005888365.1 Actinomycetota bacterium | reverse complement strand
GCTCATCAGCGCCGTCGCGTTCGACCTCATCGAGGAAGCGGCCGACAAGACGTCTGGGAACGCGGTGCTCCTGACGAGGGGCACATGACCGCCGTGGCCGGGAAGCCGAATCGCGGCGGCGACGAGGACTCCGGCGAGGGCGGGAACGAGGACGACGTACCACCACGCGGGCTCGCTCCAGCCGAGCGCGTCTGGAACCTCGTCCCAGACGAGATGGATGACGTCGTGGATGGCCGTCTCGAAGAGCACGGCGGCGAAGGCGACGGGAGCTCCCAGCAGCGCCGCGAGCGTGCGCACGTACGCCGACGCCTCCGACTCGCGCATGCGCGGGACCCTACTGCGACCGAGGACGGCCGGCTACGCTTCCCGCACGCAGCGGAAACCGACGTTGCCCGTCGACGAGTCCGGCGTCGATCCCTGCCGGGCCGCCACCCGGTAGCGGCGGCAGTACGAGTCGTGGCAGAGGTAGGACCCGCCCTTCTGCACCCTGTTCGTACCGCGTCGCGCTCCCTTCGGGTCGCGGCGGCGGTCGCGCTGGCGGAACGTCGGGTGGAACCAGTCCGCCGTCCATTCCCAGACGTTTCCGGTCGTGTTGTGGAGGCCGAAGTCGTTGGGCGGGAAGGAGTCAGCCGGGGCGAGCCCGAGGAACCCGTCGTCGAGCGTGTTCTTCGCGGGGAAGCTCCCCTGCCAGACGTTCATGCGGTGCTCGCCGCCGGGCTCGCGCTCGTCTCCCCAGGGAAACACCTTGCGGGCGAGGCCGCCGCGCGCCGCGCGCTCCCACTCCGCCTCCGTCGGCAGGCGCTTGCCGGCCCACGTGCAGTACGCGTGGGCGTCGTTCCACGAGACGTGCACGACAGGGTGGTCGAAGCGGCCGTCGAGCGAGGACTGCGGCCCCTCCGGATGGAACCAGTCGGCGCCCTCGACCTTCCGCCACCACGGTGCCTCGGCGACCGCCTGCGTGGGGGGAAAGTCGTCGGGGAGCAGGCCGGCGAAGACGAAGGACCACCCGAACCGCTCGGCTTCCGTCAGATAGCCCGCTTCGTCGACGAACGCGCCGAACTGTGCGTTCGTCACGGCGCAGGCGTCGATGAGGAAGGCGCTGATCTCCACCTCGCGAAGAGGTCCCTCACCGTCCTCCGGGTAGGCGAGCCGATCCTCGGAGCCCATCCAGAAGGTTCCGAGCGGGATGGGCATCATGCCGTCGTCCGCACCGGCTCTCGTCCCGGGCGCGACGCGTGTGGCCTCCCCGAGCCCGCCGCGCGACGGCCCACAGCACGGTGCCCCGGTGCTCATGGGTCAACCTGCGTCGACCCATGAGCGAGGAGGGGCGTGGGGAACCGGGAGGTTCCCCACGATCTTGAGAAGAAGGGGGACGCACCTAGTTTGCGCAAGACCGGAATTCGCTCGCGCGAATCCCGGTCGCGGAAATGCGTGGGGAAACATGGTTTCCCCCGTGAACGCGATCCGGAGGCGAGCGTGCTCACGCGGCCAGCCTAACGAAGCAGCGTAACGCGACCGCCTTGCTGGCGGTGGTCGGGCGTCCCGAGGAGGGTAGGGTTGAGAGCGTGGGGTGACGATCCGGCATGCGCGGCCGTCGGATTACGGACGGGTCATCGGCCGCGTCAACGTGTGGTGGGGCGGGCGCGACATGGCGCCCGTGCTTCCGCGGCTCTTCTTCCTCCATTTCGACGGGACGAGCTTCGTCGCCGAGGACGCGGAGGGCGAGCTCGCCGGGTTTCTGTGCGGCTTCGTCTCGCAGACGAGCCCGCACGAGGCATACATCCACTTCGTCGGTGTCTCGCCCGAGCAGCGCGGGGAGGGCATCGGCCGCTCGCTGTACGAGCGTTTCTTCGCGGAGGTCGGCAAGCAGGATCGCTCCCTCGTCCGGTGTGTGACGTCACCGGCGAACGAGGAGTCCGTCGCGTTCCACGACGCGCTCGGGTTCGAGGTCGAGCGCGTCGCGAAAGACTACGACGGGCCGGGCGAGGACCGCGTGCTCCTCGTGAAGCGGCTGGGGTCAGACTCGGAGGTCTGACCCCAGACGGTTAGCTCGGTTCTTCGCTCGACTCCGTGCCGGAGGGCGGGGTCGGCTCGGACGACTCCGGGGGCGGTGGAGGCGGTGCAGCCGGAGGAGGCTCGGCCGCGGGCGGTGGGGGTGGTGCTGAGGGTTCCGCCGGCGGAGGTGGAGTCTGAGCGGGCCCGGAGGACGCGGGCATCATCGACGTCGCATCCGTCTTTAGCGACTCCATGCCGCCTGTCGCCTGTACCTGCATCCAGGCCCCGACTGCGATCAGCGCGGCGAGGACGATGCCGACGTAGCTCCAGAACGACGAGTAGTCGTCGACGAGGTTCTTGAGCACCGCAATGATGAAGATCAGGAACGCGAGGAACGCCGCGATCAGCGACGCGGAAACGGGAAGCTGGATGTCGACCGCCGCCAGCCGGACGAAGAGCCAGGCGAGAAGCACGATCACGAGCAGCCCGAGCAGGACGCCGCCGAGCCCGTGCCAGGCGCTCCGTCCGAACGATCCGATCGGAGTGTCGATGCTCTGCCAGTTGAGGAAGGTGTCGATAAGAAGCAGCACCGAGCCCACGAGCATGAGCTGTAGCCCGCGTCCGAGTGCGTTGAATCTGTCCATGCGGCCCGTCCTTTCGGTTTCGGCGGTCGTTCTCTAACCCGGCACTCTGATGCGCTTGCGCCTGAGTTTCAAGCCGTTTCCGACACTTTTGTGATCGAGGCGTCGGATCCTCTTCCTAGACTGGCTCGATGGCCCGGAGCGCGGTTCAGTTCGTATGCAGCGAGTGCGGCACCGCGACTCCGCGCTGGCTCGGCAAATGTCCTGGTTGCGGCGCTTTCGGGACCCTCCTCGAGGAGTCGCGCGGCAGGTCCGACACCGGCACCGGTCCGGCGTCGGCGAGGGCTCCAGTGCCGCTCGGGCAGGTGGTGACGAGCGAGGCCGAGCGGATCTCGACGGGGATCGCCGAGCTCGACCGCGTTCTCGGAGGCGGGATCGTCCCCGGCTCGCTCGTGCTCGTCGGCGGCGAGCCGGGCGTGGGCAAGTCGACGCTGCTCCTGAGCGCGCTCGGCGCGATCGCTCGCGCCGGGCTTCCCGCCCTGCTCGTCACGGGCGAGGAGTCGACGGCCCAGGTCTCGCTTCGGGCGGCGCGCCTCGGGGGAGCCGAGGAGGTGCGGATCCTCGCCGAGACGGAGCTCGACACGGTGTGTGCCACGCTCGAGCAGGAGCGTCCGGCCGTCTGCGTCATCGACTCCGTGCAGACGCTTCATGCCTCCGAGGTCGGCTCCGCGCCGGGCTCGGTGGCGCAGGTCCGGGAGGCGGCGGGTCGTCTCCTGCGCGTGGCGAAGGGAGCCGGGATCGCGACCATTCTGGTCGGGCACGTGACGAAGGACGGAGCCGTCGCGGGCCCGCGCGTGCTCGAGCACCTCGTCGACTGCGTGCTCCAGTTCGAGGGCGACCGCTACCACGCGCACCGCGTCCTCCGGGCGACGAAGAACCGGTTCGGGTCGACGAACGAGCTCGGCGTCTTCGAGATGACGGGCGGAGGGCTCGTGGGCGTCCCGGACCCGTCCGCTCTCTTCGGCACGACCCGGGCGGGCGAGGTCGGCGCCGCGGTCGGGTGCGTGCTCGAGGGAACGCGACCTCTACTGCTCGAGGTACAGGCGCTCGTCGCCCCGAGCGATCTCGCGCTGCCGCGACGTGTCGGTACCGGGGTAGATCCCAAGCGGTTGGCGATGATCGTCGCGGTGCTCGGCCGTCACGCCGGTCTCGCGCTCGGTGCGGCCGACGTCTTCGTGAACGTTGCCGGCGGAGTGCGGATCGAGGAGCCCGGAGCGGACGTGGCGGTGGCGCTCGCGATCGCGTCCGCAGCCAAGGGCGTCGCTCTGGTCGAGGGCGCCGCAGCCTTCGGCGAGATCGGGCTGACGGGCCGCCTGCGTCCGGCGACCCAGGCCGAGCGGCGGGTCGAGGAGTGCCGGAAGCTCGGCATTGCGACGCTGCTCGCGCCCGTGGGCACCCCCGCGCGCGAGGGCCTCGAGCTCAGGAGCGCCGAGACACTGCGCGAGGCCCTCCTGGCGGGACTCGCGCGGGGAGCGAAGCAGGCGGAGGGGTTGGCCGCAGAGCCGCGAGAGCTGGCCGCGACCGCGTAGCCCGCAGTCACTCGCAGGGGTTCGCGCACCTCGTTGCGGTTCTGTTAAGCGCTCGTGACAAACCCGCTATCATGAACCCGTGGCCGGCAGGGAAATGACTGCCGGCACTTTTTCGTCATTGGACTGATTCCCGGGGAGGCCGGCTTGTTCGACATAGGCGACAAGGTGGTCTATCCGCACCACGGTGCGGGGACCGTCGTGAGGAAGGAGAAGCGGGAAGTGCTCGGCGAGACCCGCGAATACCTCACGATCCAGATCCTTCACAACGACATGACGGTCAACGTGCCGTGCGAGAACGCTGAGCTCGTCGGACTCCGTCAGGTCATCGACCAGCGAACGGTCACGATGGTAGTCAGGACACTTTCCGGCGGCTCCACGGAGATGCCGAAGAACTGGAACCGCCGCTTCAAGCACAACCGCGACAAGATGAAGACCGGGAACATCTTCGAGCTCGCCGAGGTCGTCCGCAACCTCGCCGTGCGCAACAACGAGAAGGGACTCTCGACCGGCGAGAAGCAGATGTTCGTGAAGGCGAAGAAGATCCTCGCCTCGGAGCTCATGTACGCGAAGGGCATGGACGAGGAGGAGGCAGCCGACTGGCTCGACGACGTCCTCTCGCGCGCCGGGCAGACGAAGCCAAAGTCGAGAGCGAAGCCGAAGGCCGCCGCGGCGAGTGCCTGAGGGCACTTCCGCCTCGACCCCACTCGAAGAAAGCACGACCGACTCGACCTGGGCGGTGCTCGTCGCCGCCGGTGCCGGTGAGCGCCTCGGCATCGACCGGCCCAAGGCGTTCGCGGCTCTCCGCGGGCGTCCACTTCTGGCGGGGACTCTCGACCGGCGAGAAGCAGATGTTCGTGAAGGCGAAGAAGATCCTCGCCTCGGAGCTCATGTACGCGAAGGGCATGGACGAGGAGGAGGCAGCCGACTGGCTCGACGACGTCCTCTCGCGCGCCGGGCAGACGAAGCCAAAGTCGAGAGCGAAGCCGAAGGCCGCCGCGGCGAGTGCCTGAGGGCACTTCCGCCTCGACCCCACTCGAAGAAAGCACGACCGACTCGACCTGGGCAGTGCTCGTCGCCGCCGGTGCCGGTGAGCGCCTCGGCATCGACCGGCCCAAGGCGTTCGCGGCTCTCCGCGGGCGCCCGCTGCTGGCGGAGAGCCTCGACCGGCTCGACCGCTGCCCCTGGGTGGACGCAATCGTCGTCGCTGCGCCACCCGGCTGGGAAGAGCCCGCGATCCTCCTCAGCGAGGAGCTCGCCGCGGGCAAGGTCGTCTCGTGTGTGACGGGCGGGACGACGCGTGCCGAGTCGGTGCGGAACGCCCTCGCCGACGTGGGCGACGAGGCCCTCGTCGTCCTCGTCCACGACGCGGCACGCCCGCTCTTGTCGGATGACGTCGTCGAGCGTGTCCTGGCGCCGCTCGCGGAAGGCTATGACGGCGTCGTTCCTGCGCTCTCCGTGCCGGACACCCTCAAGCGCGTCGAGGGCGACCGCGTGCTCGAGACGGTGTCGCGAGACGGTCTCGTCTCGGTGCAGACGCCGCAGGGGTTCCTCGCGTCCGCGCTTCGGCGGGCGTTCGCGGGAGACCTCACAGACCCGACGGACTGCGCCTCGCTCGTCGAGCAGGGCGGTGGCCGCGTCGTCGTCGTCGAGGGCGATCCGCGACTGCTGAAGGTCACGACGCCCGCAGATCTCGCTCTCGTCGAGTCTCTGCTCACGACGCCCGGGTGATCGTCGACTACCACCTGCACCTCCGTGACGGCGCGGGCGCCATCGACCACTCGGTGAAGGCCGTCGAGCGCTTCGTCGAGGTCGCCGCCGCACGTGGCGTCGACGAGCTCGGCTTCACCGAGCACGTCTACTACTTTCGAGAGACACGTGAGCTCTGGGACATCCCCTACCTGAGCGAGCGCTGCCGCTTCGAGCTCGATCCGTACTGCGAAGCCGTGCTCGAGGCTAAAGGCCGTGGTCTCCCCGTCAAGCTGGGCCTCGAGGTGGACTACGTCGGAGACCGTCAAGATCGCCTGTCCGAGCTCCTTGCCCCTTATCCCTGGGACTTCCTCCTCGGATCGGTGCACTGGCTCGAGGGAGAGGCGATCGACCAGCAGCCCGGCCTCTGGGCGCACGCGACGACCGAGGACGTCTGGCAGCGTTACTTCGGCGCGCTCGTCGAGCTCGCGTCGAGCTCCGCCGTGGACGTGCTCGCACATCCCGATCTCGCAAAGATCTTCGGTCGCCGACCGGAGCCCGACGTCCTCGCACGGCTCCACAGAGATGTTGCGCAGGAGATCGCGAAGACCGGCGTCTGCGTCGAGATCTCCACGGCCGGCCTGCGGAAGCCGGTCGGCGAGCTCTACCCGGATCCGGACTTCCTCGCCCAGTGCGTCAGCCGCGGGGTCGGCGTCACGATCGCCTCCGATGCCCACGAGCCTGAGCTCGTAGGGGTGGATTTCGAGCTCGCTCTGGCGGCCGCTCGCGCTGCCGGTTGTGAGACTGTGGCTGTGTTCGACGCTCGCAGCGCTCGCCTGGAGGCTCTCGGCTGATGGACCTGCGAGTCGGGCTAGGCGTCGACGCCCACGCCTTCGTCGAGGGCGTTCAACTCGTCATCGGCGGCGTCGCGATCGAGCATCCACGTGGGCTCGCGGGCCATTCGGACGGGGACGTGATTGCGCACGCTCTGATCGACGCGCTGCTCGGGGCGGCGGGGCTCGGCGACATCGGCACGCTCTTTCAATCCGGCGACGAGCGGTATAGAGACGCGTCTTCGCTCGACCTTCTACGGCAGGCCTACGAGAAGGTGCGCGGGGTGGGCTTCGAGCTCGTGAACGCGGATTGCGTCCTCGTCGGAGAGGAGCCGCGCATCGCCGGGCTCCGCGACGAGATGTGCGAGCGCCTGGCCCAGGCGCTCGGGGTCGAGAAGGGGCGCGTGACGGTGCGGGCGACGACGACCGACGGGCTCGGCTTCAGCGGGCGCCGCGAGGGGCTCGCGGCGCAGGCGGTCGCGCTGCTGACTCGCTCCGGCTGATGGCGATCTCCTTTCCGACGATGGCAGAGCGCCCGGACCTCCGTTCGCGGGCGCGCGACCTGATCTCCATGTGGCCGCAGTTCATGCACCACGACCCGGTCTGCAACGCTTACTTCGGTCGCGTTCGGGACGAGCTCCCGCACCTCCAGTTCTTCGCCTGGGACGACGAGCGAGACGAGGTCGTCGCCGAAGCGAACGCCGTCCCGACGGTCTGGGACGGCAAGCCTGGCACGCTGCCCGAAGAGGGGCTCGACGCGATTCTGGAAGACTCCCTCTCGGAGAGCGCACCGGTGCCGAACGTGCTCTGCGCGCTGCAGATCGTCATCTCCTCCGAATATCAGGGGCGTGGCCTCAGCATCCGGCTCATCTCGCGCATGGCGGAGCTGGGCGGGCTGCAGGGATACGAGTTATTGATCGCCCCCGTCCGGCCGAGCCTGAAGAACCAGTACCCGCTCGCGCCCATCGACCGTTACGTCGACTGGCGACGAGGCGATGGGACGCACCTCGACCCCTGGCTTCGCACACACGAGCGCTTCGGCGGTGAGATTCTGAAGATCGCGCCGAGGTCGATGACGATTCCCGGCACGATCGCCGAGTGGGAGGACTGGGCGGAGATGGTCTTCCCGGAGACGGGCTCGTACGTCGTCCCGGGCGCCCTCGAGCCGGTCGAGATCGACCGGGAGGCGGACCAGGGCCTATATGTCGAGCCGAACGTCTGGATGCGCCACAGGCTCTAGACGACTACGACGCGGGAAGCGTGAAGCAGACCCTGGCGCCGCCGCCTTCCCGATCTTCCGCCCAGATGCGCCCGCCCTGCGCCTCGACGAGTCCGCGCGCGATTGCGAGACCGAGCCCGGCGCCGCGCGACGAGCGCGACCGATCGGCCCGCCAGAACCTCTCGAACATTCGCGTCTTCGCTTCGGGATCGAGTCCGTCACCGGTGTCCTCGACAGCAACCCGTACCTCCTCCGGAAACGCCTCGACGCGCACCGCGACGGAGCCGTCGCTCGGCGTGTGGCGGAGGGCGTTCGTGAGCAGGTTCATGAGCACTCGCTCGACCTTCTCCGGCGCGAATCTCGCTTCCACGTCAACGCCGACGTCCGCCGCGAGCCGCACCTGACGCAGACGTGCCTCGGCCTCGACTCCGCGCAGGCTGCTCGAGACGATCGGAGCGACGGGCAGCCGCTGGAGCTCGAGGGTGAGCGCGTCCGAGTCGATGCGCGCGAGCTCGAAGAGGTCGTCGACGAGGTGGGAGAGGACGCGGACTTGCTCGCGGAGCGCAGGCACGTACTCCTCGGGGGCACCCAAACCGTCCTCGAGTGCCTCCAGCATCGCCTGCATGTTCGCGAGCGGTGTCCTCAGGTCGTGACTCGCCCACGCGACCAGCTCGCGCCGGGTGTCGAAGAGCCGCTGCAGGTTGTCCCCCATCTCGTTGAACGTCGTCGCGAGGTCGGCGACCTCGGTGGGGCCGCCCTCGGGCGCGCGTGCGGCGAGATCTCCGCGCGCGAGCTCGAGTGAAGCCCTGCGCACGCGATCGATCGAGTCGGCGATCGACCTCGCGACGACCAGCGCCGCGACGATGGCGGTGAGGGCCGACGCGGCCGCGACGGCGAGGATCTTCACGTCGTCGCCCATGTGGAACATGACCCAGCCGGAGAGGAGCACAGCTCCGAGCGGAACGAGCACCGCGAGGAACGCGAGGCCGGCGAGCTGGAGCCGCACGGTCGGCAACAGTCGCAGCACGAACGCCAGGGCGAGGCCGACCGCGAGCGTCGAGCAGGCGACGATCGCCGCGGTGGCGATCACGGGACGAGCCTGTAGCCGACGCCCCAAACGGTCTGCAGGTGCTCGGGCACCGAGGGGTCGCCCTCGACCTTCTCTCGCAGCCGTCGTATGTGGACGGTGACCGTGCCGGTGTCGAGTGCCGCCGCGTAGCCCCAGACGCTCGACATCAGCTGGTCGCGGGAGAACACCCTCCGTGGGTGGCTCGCGAGGAACCAGAGGAGATCGAACTCCTTGGCGGTGAGCTTCACCTCGAGCCCGTTCTTGCGCAGCTCGCGGGTTGCGCGCTCGAGCGAGACGTCGCCGAACGCGATGCGCTCGAGAGGCACGCCTGCCGGAGCCGTGCGTCGCAGGACTCCCCGTACGCGCGCGGCGAGCTCGCGCGGCGAGAACGGCTTCGTTATGTAGTCGTCGGCGCCCAGCTCGAGCCCGACGATCCGGTCCGCCTCATCGCTGCGGGCCGTCAGCATGATCACCGGAAGCTCCGACGTCGAGCGAATCCAGCGGCACAGATCGAGGCCGTCGGTGCCGGGCAGCATCACGTCGAGGACGACGAGGTCCGGGTTCGACCGCTCGATCGCCGCGCGGGCTGCGAGGCCGTCGGCAGCTTCGAGGGTGCGATGTCCCTCGCGCGTCAGATAACGGACGACGACCTCGCGCACGATCGGTTCGTCGTCCACGACGAGAACGGTGGCCACGTGCCCATTGTGCTCGCAGGCGGCTTACGCAGAAGTGAATTCAGCGACCGTTCAGGTCGCTGTCACCCTTGCGTAAGAGCTGCACCCTACGGTCGGAAGATCGACGGAAGGAGAGACCGATGAGGAAGATCCTCGTGGTGCTCGCGCTGGCCGCCTGCGCGGCGAGCGCGTCTGCGCTCCCGGCCGCGGCTGCCGACGGGCCGGTGCAGACGTACTCGCAGCATGTGACCCTCGGCTTCTACCGAGGGGAGCTGATCTCGTATCTCGACTTCGGCCCGGTGAAGCTCGCCTCGGGCAACAAGGTCGCGCCTATCTGGGTCGTGGCGAACGGCTCCGAGGGCCAGCGAAACATCGTCGACACCGTGCCAGGCCGAGCGGGCTACACGCCGCTCTGGGCCGTGCACATGGTGACGTGGAAATCCGGCGCCAACGCTCGTGTCCTTCGCTCCGCGGCCGCCGTCCGCTCGGCGCAGAGGGCGGGCCAGGTCACGGTGAAAGCCGCTCCCGTCGTCGTCAACTGTCCGATTCTGTAGTCCCGGAGGGGTTGAGCGAAACCAGAGACACCGCGGCCGCTCGCGGCCGCGGCTCATGGATTTTCGCCCGATCGGAATCTGCGCTAGCGGATTCCGATCGGGCGTACTAGTCCGGCAGGGCGACGACGCCGGCGCGTACGGCGACGAGCCCGTCTCGCTCGAGCGAGCGAACGGCCTCTTCGTCGAGGGCGGCGAGAGCGTGCGACGACCCTGAGACGAGTCGAAGCGTCTCTGCGCGGCGTTGCCGAAACGAGCCCTCGAACGGTCCCTGCTTCCGCACTGGATGCTCTCGCACGCCACGCGAAGGACACAGGCTGGCCAGCGGACAACGCTCGCAACGAGGCGTTCGCGCGACGCAGAACGTGGCTCCCAGATCCATCAAGGCCTGGGCCGACGTCGCCGAGAATGAGTGTCCGGTTCGGCGGAGCACGCGTGCGACGTTGACGTCGACCGGGAGCACGTTCTCGCCGTACGCGAAGCACCGAATCGCGGCCGCGGTGTAAGGGCCGACTCCGGGGAGCTCGGTCAGGTCCTCCGGCCATCCGGCATCGGCTACCTCGCGTGCCGCGCGGTGGAGGTTCAGGGCGCGGCGGTTGTACCCGAGCCCCTGCCACTCGCGAATCGCATCGCCCGGGGGAGCGGCGGCGAGCGCCTCTGCGGTCGGCCACCGCTCGAGCCACGCGATGTAGCGGGGGACGACGCGCTCGACCTGCGTCTGCTGCAGCATCAGCTCGGACACGAGGATCGCGTACGGGTCGTTCGTGCGACGCCACGGAAGATCGCGTCCTTCGGTCGCGTACCACGAGCTGAGAAGCGACTCCATGTCGGAAGGTGGCTCCGTGGCCGTCAGCCCAGGAACCAGCTCACCGCCGCGCGCGAGACCGGCGCGGGCACCACGTGGCCGCCGACGAACGCTCGAAAGGTCACGGCGTAGCCTTCCCTCCGCAGTTTCGGCACGAGCGCGTCGCGCGTGCCGGCGAAAGGATGCACGCCGTCCCGCGTCCCGTGCGCGACGAAGATCCGGGGCTTCCCGAGGCGCGTTCCTGCTTCGATCCCACCCGGGGAGAGGGCGATGATCGCGCGGAAGAGGCGGCCATTCCGCACCCCGAGCGAGAGCGCGTTCGTCGCGCCGTCGGAGAAGCCGCCGATGCCGACGCGCGAGCGGTCGATCGAGCAGTGTGAGAACGCCTGTGTGAGCGCATGGTCGACGGTCGGAAGATCGTCTCCTCGTCCGAGGCCGAAGCTCCAGGCAGAGCCGCGCGCGGCCGGTGCGACGAGTACGAGTCCTGGCGCGTTCCAGCCGCCGCGAAGCGCACGCAGTCCGTCTTCCGGTGAGCCACCCGCCGCGTGCAGGACGAGAACGAGGGCCATCTTTCCGCCCTCGGCGCCGGGCGAGATGCGCATGAGCGCACGGCGTCCGCTTCCCACCTGCAGCACGTGCACGCCCGGACTGCAGGCTCCACTCCCGTCTCTGCCCGGCTGCGCGCTCGATGCGGTACCTCCGAGCAATGCGACGAGAAGCACGAGACCTGCCACCAGCGTTCGCCGCATACGCCATCGCGCCATCGTGGAAGCCGACGTTATACGTTGGCTCTCGCGCAAACCGTTCAGAGGAGGTTCGCCGTGAGTCTCACCGATCAGCAGCAGGAGCTTTCCGAAGCGAGCAGGTGGGACCTCTCCGACTTACGAGCGCTGTACGTCAACTGCACGCTGAAGCCATCGCCGGAGCAGTCGCACACGGAAGGGCTCATGCGGCTCTCGATGGCGATCATGGAGTCGAACGGCGTAGCCGTCGACTACGTGCGGGCGGTCGACCACGAGCTCGCGCCGGGAGTGTGGCCGGACATGCGTGAGCACGGCGCCGAGCGTGACGAGTGGCCCAAGCTGTACGAGCTGGTCCAGGCTGCGGAGATCCTGGTCCTCGGCTCGCCGATCTGGCTCGGTGAGAAGTCGTCCGTGTGCACGCGGGTCGTCGAGCGTCTCTACGCGTGCTCGCACCTCCTGAACGAGCACGGCCAGTACGCGTACTACGGGAAGGTCGGCGGCTGTCTGATCACCGGGAACGAGGACGGGATCAAGCACTGCTCGATGAACATCCTCTATTCGTTCCAGCACCTCGGGTACACGATCCCGCCGCAGGCGGACGCCGGCTGGATCGGTGAGGCGGGGCCGGGGCCGTCGTATCTCGACGAGGGTTCGGGCGGGCCGCAGAACGACTTCACGAACCGGAACACGACATTCATGACGTGGAACCTGCTCCACCTCGCGCGGCTGCTGAAGGACGCGGGAGGTGTCCCCGCACATGGGAACCAGCGCTCGCTCTGGGACGCGGGCTGCAAATTCGACTTCGCGAACCCCGACTACCGTTAGCGGCCGTGCTTCTCTACAACTCGGCCGTTTCGGGCAACTGCTACAAGGTGCGCCTCCTTCTCGCGCAGCTCGAGCTCGAGTACGAGAAGGTGGACGTCAGCGTCGTCGACCGCTCGAACCGCGAGGAGGTGCTCGGGGGGCTCAACCCGGCGCTTCGGGTGCCGACGCTCGTGCTCGACGACGGTCGACCGCTCGCGGAGTCGAACGCGATCCTCTGGTACTTCGGCGACGGGACGCGGTATGTACCCGAAGACCTGTACGAGCGTGCGCAGGTGCTGCAGTGGATGTTCTTCGAGCAGTACAGCCACGAGCCGCACATCGCGGTCGTGCGCTTCTGGCTCGCGTACTCGGGAACGCCCGAACGCTTCGAAGACCAGGTGCCGGCGAGGATGAAAGCCGGCTATGCGGCCCTGGACGCAGTGGAGAAGCATCTCGCCACGCGCGAGTTTCTCGTCGGCGGCGGGTACTCGATCGCGGACGTCTCGCTCTACGCGTACACGCACGTCGCGCACGAAGGCGGCTTCGAGCTCGAGGCGTACCCGGCGATCCGCGCGTGGCTCGAACGTGTGGCCGCGCAGCCCGGGCACGTGCCGATCGACGCGTGATGACTGTGCGCGTCCGCTTCGCGCCGAGCCCGACGGGATCGCTGCATCTCGGGAATGCGCTGACCGCTGTCGCCAACCGCCGGTTCGCCGACGAGCGTGACGGCGTTCTCGTCCTCCGGATCGACGACACCGATCCCTCCCGTACGGTCGCGGGCGGGGAGGAGGAGATTCTTCGCGACCTCGAGTGGCTCGGGGTACGGTACGAGGAGGGGCCGATCCGGCAGAGCGAGCGTCATGACCTCTACGTCGAGGCGGTGGAGCATGCACTTGCGTCGGGCGCCGCCGAGCGCGACGCGGACGGCTCGGTCCGGCTCGCTGTCGGCGGGACGACGCTGCTTCGCCCCGACGGGTCCGCCACGTACCAACTCGCATCCGTCGTCGACGACGTCGAGCTCGGGATCACGCACATCGTCCGCGGCTCGGACCACCGGCCGAACCTCACCGTCCAGCAGCAGATCGCGCGGGCGCTCGGGGGTGAGCTGCCGGAGGTCGTTCACCACGGACTCGTACTCGGCTCCGACGGGAAGAAGCTCTCGAAGCGACAAGGGCACGCGTCGATCGGCGATCTACGCGAGGAGGGCTTCCCGGCCGCTGCGGTGCGCGCCTATCTCGACGAGCTCGACCTGCCGGAGCACGACGTGACGCTGGATCTCGCCCGTCTGGGGCGCCTCGCAGTCGATGCCATCGCCGCGATGTCGGACGACGAGCTCGCGGCCGCCGTCGCTGCGCCAGTCGAGGTGGTGCCCGCGCTGCGCGGCGCGCGGACGCTCGCCGAGGCGCGCGAGTACGCGAGCCTCGTCCTCGAGCCGGGGGCGACCGAGCCTCCGGCAGGCTCTGCGCCGACGCTCGAGCGCTTCGTGGAGCTCCGCACGGGTGGGCCGGAGCGGCTGAGCGCAGATGAAGCGCGGGCGCTCCTGCGCGAGCTGAAGGCCGTCCGGGGTGACCTGCGCGGCGTCCGAATCGCGCTGACGGGTGCCTCGAAGGGGCCCGAGCTGTGGGCGATCCTGGTGGCGCTCTCGCGAGGGGAGACGCTCTCCCGGGCCGCACACGCGTTGAAGGCGGTGTCAGACACCGAGTTCGGCTGATTGTCCAGTTCGCCCAGCTGACGACGTTCAGCTCTTGTTCGCGACTGGGTTTCGCGTGTGGATCGATCGGCGCTTGATTGGCGCACTTATCTCTTGACGGAAAACGGTGTCTGACACCACCCGGATACGATCGCCGCCGTGCGCGTCTACGACAGCCTCACGCGCTCGCTCGTCGAGCTCCCGCCGGCGCCTGGGCCGGTCGGGATGTACGTCTGCGGCCCGACCGTTTACCAGCGCGCGCACATCGGGAACGCGAGGCCATTCGTCGTCTTCTCCTGGCTCCGCAACTGGCTGCGTGGGCGTGGATACGACGTGACCTTCGTCCACAACGTCACGGACGTGAACGACAAGATCTACGAGGCGGCTCCCGGCCGTAGTCACGAGCTCGCACGCGAGGCAACCGCTTGGTACCTGCACGACACCGGCGATCTCGGCCTCGGCATGCCGGACGAGATGCCGCTCGCCACCGAGACGATCCCCGAGATCGTCGCGCTGATCGAGGAGCTCGTCGACCTGGGCAACGCCTACGCCGTCGAGGGAGACGTCTACTTCCGCGTCTCCAGCTTTCCGGAGTACGGATGCCTGTCTGGTCAGCGGCCGGACCAGGTGGAGGAGCAGGAGCCGAACCTGCTGAAAGAAGACCCGCGCGACTTCGCCCTCTGGAAGGCGAACAAGCCGGACGAGGACACGTGGTGGGACTCACCATGGGGTCGCGGGCGCCCTGGGTGGCACATCGAGTGCTCGGCCATGGCCGAGAAGACACTCGGGCCCGAGTTCTTGATCCACGGTGGTGGGCTCGATCTCGTGTTCCCGCACCACGAGAACGAGATTGCACAGTCCCGCGCTGTCGGACGCCCGTTTGCCCGGATCTGGATGCACAACGGCATGCTCGAGCTCGGCGGCGCCGAGATGCACAAGTCGCTCGGAAACGACGTCTCCCTCCGCAACGTGCTCGACACGTGGGGGCGGGAGGCGACACTCGTCTTCTTCCTCACGGGCCACTGGCACGGCCCGCTCGACTTCTCGGACGAGGCGATGTCGGCGGCGAGAGCCAGAGCCGACGGCTTCCGCGAGGTCTTCCGCAACCCACACGTCCCCGGCCCCGAAGAGACCTGGTCACGGTTCTCCGCCGCGCTCGACGACGACTTCAACACGCCCGCCGCGCTCGCGGTCATGCACGAATGTCGAGACCACGACGTGCTGCGGCGCGCGCTCGCGATCTTCGGGCTCGAGTCGCTCGCGGCCGCGGAGAAACCGCCTGCGGACATCCTCGAGCTCGCCGAGCGGCGTCAGGCGGCGCGCGCCACCCGCGAGTTCGCGGAAGCGGACCGGCTTCGCGAGGAGCTCGAACGCGCGGGCTGGGAGGCGCGCGACGAGCGCGACGGCTTCAGGCTCGTCCGCATCGGCGAATGACTCGCGAGCTCGTCTACGGGCGGAACGCCGTCCGCGAGCTCTACCGCGGGCCGCGTGAGGTCCTCGAGGTCTGGGCAACGGAGCGAGCGGCCTCGCATAGCCCGTGGCTCGAAGAGGGGCCGCGGCCGCAAATCAAGCGGGAGCGACTGCTGAGCGAGGCCGCGGAAACCCGCGACCATCAGGGGCTCGTCGCGTGGTGCGAGCCCTTTCGCTACGCGGACGCTCGCGAGCTCGCCGGGCGAGACGTCCCGCTCCTCGTCTGCCTCGACCAGGTGACAGATCCGCGCAACCTCGGCGCAGTCATTCGCAGCGCAGAGGGAGCGGGCGCGACCGGAGTCGTCGTGCCCGCACACGGATCGGTGCGCGTGACGCCCGCCGTTTGCAAGGCCTCGGCGGGTGCTGTCGAGCACTTGCCCGTTGCGGTGGTTGCGAACCTGGCCCGGTACCTGGGGGAAATCAAGGGGCCGGCACTCTGGGCCTACGCGGCCGCGGCCGACGGCGAGAGCTTGCTGTGGAAGACCGACCTCTCGAGCGGAGTCGCGCTCGTGCTGGGCGCTGAAGGGCGCGGCGTACGACCCCTCGTCCGCAGGACGTGCGACGCGTCGATCTCGATCCCGCTGGAGGGTGACGTCGCCTCCCTGAACGTGAGCGTCGCCGCGGCCGTCCTCCTGTACGAGGCCCGGCGTCAGCGTCTCGCGGTCCGAGACGCGACCGCAGCTGATGCCTGACCCGACCCTGTACCTCTTCGACGGGCACAACCTGCTGCACGCCGGTCCGTTCGCGGCACAGGACGAGCTCGTCGACACGCTCGCGAGCTTCGTCGCGGGACGCGGCGCCCGGGGAGTCGTCGTGTTCGACGGCAGCGGGGAGGAGCGCGAGATCGGGCCGCTCTCGGTCCGCTTTGCACCGCACGCGGACGATCTGCTCGAACGGCTGGCGGCCGCACACCGGGCCGAGGAGTCGGTGTGCCTCGTCTCCTCGGACGCGGTGATCCGCCGTGTTTCCGGTCAGGAGGTGAGGACGCTCTCCTCGCGTCTCTTCCTCGCCGAGCTCGAGCCCGCGCTGCACCGAGACCACGAGCAGAAGGGCGCCGGAAGCCGCGTCGGCGATCGACTCGACGACGAGACGCGAGCCCGGCTGGAGCGCCTGCGGCGCGGGGAATGAGGCCGGCGTCGAGTCTGACGACATCCGAGCGGGCGAACATATGTTCTTAGCAAACTGCATGATGCGCAAAGACCTTGTAACGCGTGGAAGATCGTGCTAGCTTCTTCTTCAACTTCAGCCTGAGTCTTTGCGAATCGGGCCTTGCGCCTCGAGCTCGTAAAGCGCTCAACCACGCCGCACACGGGGGTTACCCATGTCCGCTCGCACCGCTCCCGCACCAAGAAGCCCGCAGAAGGCTCAACGAGAGCTTGAGGACCTGCAGCTCGTCCTCAAGGCGCGCAACGGCAGCCAAGAGGCGCTCGACGGGCTCATGCGCAGGTACGCAGGATTCGTCCGGCTCAAGGCGAGCTCGTACTTCCTCGCCGGCGGCGACGGAGACGACCTTGTCCAGGAGGGGATGATCGGTCTCTTCAAGGCCGTCCGCGACTTTCGCTCCGACAAGGAGACCTCGTTCCGCAGCTTCGCCGAGCTCTGCGTGACCCGGCAGATCATCACCGCGATCAAGACGGCGACCCGCTTCAAGCACGCGCCGCTCAACACCTACGTCTCGTTCAGCCACACGCCGGCAGGGCAGGAGTCCGACGGCGACTACACGCTCGGCGACGCGCTTCCGGGGCCTGCGGTCCACGACCCTTCGCTGTGCGTCATCTCGACCGAGGAGCTGCAGAGTCTCGTCTTCTCGCTCGGCAGCGGCCTCTCACGACTCGAGGCGGACGCGCTGCGGCTGTACCTGGAGGGCAACTCGTACGAGGAGATGGCGGACGAGCTGGCCTGTGACACGAAGACCATCGACAACGCGCTGCAGCGCGTCAAGCGGAAGATCATCTCGCACCAGAGGTCCCGCGAGGTGCTCGCGTAGCTTCTATATAGACGCGCCAGACCTCGTAATCGTCCGCGAGTCGAACCCTCCACCGCTGACCGTCTTGGGCGGGTGTCACGCGCAATGAACCTTTCGCGCGGGCGGTCATCTCCTCGATGGGGACGAGATATATGCCGTTCGTTTCGGGGCGTAGATGGCGAAGTAGTCGACCTGCCCGAGATAGTCACGCCTTCCATGCGAGGGACGCGCGTGGTGCGCGTCGAACTGCAAGTCGCGAACCGAATCGCGCCCTCGCGCAGGCGTCCGGTCTTGCACTGCACGCGCGCAAGCCGGCACCCGTCGTCAATGACGAGGTCGTAACGTGTGTTCTCGCCGAAGGGCACGGACACTGCATAGCCGGATTCTTGAAGAGCTGCATCGCAGCCAATGCGGTGCGATCGCCCACGACCTTCGGATGTTCCACTTGGTCAGCGTATCCCGTTGACCGGATGGACAACCGTCAAGAGCCGGAGGCGGGACTCGAACCCACGGCCTAGCGCTTACAAGGCGCTTGCTCTACCAGCTGAGCTACTCCGGCGCTCGGCACAGAGTACGCGGTCGCGCCGCTTCGGTCCGAGTTGCCGGGAATCCGCGCAATCTCGATAATCGCGCGATGCCACTCGAGCAAGGAACCGCCTCGGAACACGTCGCCGAGGGCCGCGCGCGTTACGTCGCGCCGGGAGTCGTGACGCCCGAGCTCGTCGTCGCGCAGGCCGAGGGGGCGCGCATCACGGACGTCGACGGGCGTTCGTACATCGACTTCGCGGGCGGCATCGGCTGCCAGAACACCGGTCACCGCCACCCTGCCGTCGTCGAGGCGATCAAGGAGCAGGCCGACCGCTACCTTCATCAGGGCTTCTTCGTCGGGATGTACGAGCCGTACGTCGAGGTGTGCAAGCGACTCGCGGACCTCTCGGCCTGTAGCGGCCGTGAGCAGCGCTCGTTGCTCGTCAACGCCGGCGCCGAAGCGGTCGAGAACGCCGTCAAGATCGCGCGCGTCGCGACCGGCCGGCCGGCGGTCGTCGTCTTCGACTACGCCTTTCACGGGCGGACGCTCCTGGCGATGACGATGACGAGCAAGGTCGTGCCCTACAAGCGGGGGTTCGGGCCTTTCGCTCCCGAGGTGTACCGGGTGCCAGCTCCCTATCCCTACCGCGGCGCGACGTCGGATGACGCGATCGCGGCGCTCGAGCATCTCTTCAAGGCGGACGTCGACCCGGCGACCGTCGCCTGCGTCGTGCTCGAGCCGGTCCAGGGAGAGGGCGGCTTCATCGTCATGCCGCCCGACTATCCGGCGCGCCTGCAGGAGATCTGCCGCAAGCACGGGATCGTGTACGTCGACGACGAGGTGCAGTCGGGGGTCGGTCGCACCGGGCAGATGTGGGCGATCGAGCACTACGACGGCGTCGAGCCCGACCTGCTCGTCTCCGGAAAGTCGCTCGGAGGAGGCCTGCCGCTGGCAGCCGTCACAGGCCGGGCAGAGCTCATGGACGCAGTCCCGAGCGGCGGGCTGGGAGGCACGTTCGGGGGCAACCCGCTCTCCTGCGCCGCCGCGATCGCAGTGCTGGACGTCGTCGCGGACCGCGATTTCCTCGCTCGCGCACGCGAGCTGGGCGAGAACCTCCGCTCGCGACTCGAGGGCATGGCCAAGAACCACGAGGGGATCGGCGAGGTGCGCGGGCTCGGGCCGATGCTTGCTCTCGAGTTCGTCGCGCGCGAGCCCAGCCGGGCCAAGGCGGTCCTCTCCGCGGCGTTCGAGCGAGGACTCGTGCTTCTTTCGTGCGGTCTCTACGGCAACGTGATTCGGCTGCTGCCGCCGCTGACGCTGACGGATGCAGAGGCCGACGAAGGTCTCTCGATCCTGGAGGAGGCGCTTGTCGCAGCAGGTTCTGCAGACTGACGCAGACGTACGCTGCGTCGGTCTCACGAAGCGCTTCGGAGAAGTCTTGGCGGTCGACAGCGTCGACCTCGAGGTCCGTCGCGGGGAGTTCTTCACCATGCTCGGGCCGTCGGGCTCCGGCAAGACGACGACGCTGCGACTGATTGCGGGGTTCGAGCGGCCGGACGAAGGACGGGTCGAGCTTGCCGGGAACGACGTGTCGCGTGAACCGCCGTACGCCCGAAACGTGAACACGGTCTTCCAGGACTACGCGCTCTTCCCGCACATGACGGTGCTCGAGAACGTCGAGTACGGGCTGCTGGTGAGAAGGGTGCGGAAAGACGACCGCCGCCGACGGGCGCACGCCGCGCTCGAGATGGTGAGACTCGGCGGGCTCGCCCAGCGCAAGCCGTCCCAGCTCTCCGGAGGTCAGCGCCAGCGAGTCGCTCTGGCGCGGGCGATCGTCAACCAGCCGAGGGCGCTCCTCCTGGACGAGCCGCTCGGCGCCCTCGACCTGAAGCTCAGGCAGCAGCTGCAGATCGAGCTCAAGCAGATCCAGAAGGAGCTCGGCATGACGTTCGTCTACGTCACGCACGATCAGGAGGAGGCGTTGACGATGTCCGATCGCATCGCGGTCTTCAACGAGGGGAGGGTCGAGCAGGTCGGAGCTCCGGCAGAGATGTACGAGCATCCCCGAACGGAGTTCGTCGCCGGCTTCATCGGCACGTCGAACGTGCTCGTGCGGAACGGCAGGACGTTCACGGTCCGGCCGGAGAAGATCCGCGTCCTACCCGCCGATGCGGGCGAGGGTGAGCCGGGCGTCGTTCGGGCGGCCGTCTATCTCGGCGCGGTGACTCGCTACCTCGTCGAGCTCGAGGGAGGCGGAGAGCTCGTCGCGCTGCAGCAGAATCTCGAGGTCTCGTCGTCGGATGTCCACGCAATGGAGGGAAAACGCGTCCGTCTCGCATGGAGGCCGGACGTAGAGTTCGCGATCAAGGAGGGAACGTGAGGAAGCGAATTCGCTCGTGGCACGTCGTGCTCGCCGGGCTGGTCGCGATGCTCGCCGTGCCGGCGGCGGGCGTCTCAAAGACGAGCGCGCTGCCGACGAAGATCGGACCCGGCGAGGGTGCTCTCAAAGTCATGGAGTGGGGGCAGTACACCGACCCGAGCTTCGCGAAGAAGTTCGAGCAGCAGACGGGCTGCAAGATCCAGCGGAAGGATGCTGGCTCGTCGAACGAGATGTTCAACATCATCCACGGCGGCGGCAACGGATACGACCTCGTGTCCGCGTCTGGTGACGCGAGCCTCCGCTTCATCTATGCGGGCGACGTTGTCCCCGTCAACGTGAACCTCATTCCGTCCTGGAAGGACTTCCTGCCGGCATTCAAGTCGCCGCCGCACAACACGATCAAGGGCGTGCATTACGGAGTGTCGTTGCAATGGGGCCCGAACACCCTCATCTACAACACGAAGAAGGTGAAGCCGGCCCCGACGAGCTGGAGCGCGATCTACAGCCCGAAGTACAAGGGCAAGATCTCGGTCCCGAACAACCCGATCCAGATCGCCGACGCGGCGCTCTACCTGCAGAAGACGAAGCCGTCGCTCGGGATTAAGGACCCGTACGAGCTGACGAAGCCTCAGTTCGATGCGGCCGTGACGCTGCTCAAGAAGCAAAAGCCGCTGCTCCTGCGGTACTGGCTCTATCCGGCGGACGACGAGAAGGACTTCAAGACAGGGGACGCTTTCATCGGGGCGACGTGGCCGCTGCAGACGCTGACGCTCCAGGCCTCGAAGGTCCCCGTCAAGGAGATCATCCCGAAAGAGGGGGTCACCGGCTGGGCCGACACCTGGATGCTGACCAAGAACGCCCCGCATCCGAACTGCGCGTACAGGTGGATGGCGTATGCGGCCACACCGCAGGTGCAGGCGAAGCAGGCGCTCGTCTTCGGTGAGACGCCGGTCAACCCGAAGGCCTGTCCCTACATGAACAAGATCCAGAAAGGCTCCTGCGCCGGATACCACCTGAGCGCACCGGCGGCGTATGCGAAGTCGATCCGCTTCTGGAAGACCCCGGTCAAGACCTGCGGCTGGGGCGGGCGAACGGACTGCAAGGATCAGCAGGCCTGGAACAACGCCTGGGCCTCGATCACCGGATAGCTGTTGGCAGTCGACGCAGCACGTGAGGCGGGCTCCTTCCGGGGGGCCCGCCTTCGTCTCTCGTCCGTTCTCTGGCGGCGACCGTGGCTCAAGCTGGTCGTGCTCCTCGTTCCTCCTGTCGCAGCGTTCGTCGCCGTCTACGCGGCTTCGCTGGGCGCGATGCTCGTGTCGTCCTTCTGGACGAGCGACTCGTTCACGGCGGCGATCGTCCACACGTGGACGCTCGACCAGTACCGGGCGATCTTCAGCCTGAGCGACCCGACGTACCTCCGGATCGCGGGCCGGACGATCGGGATGGCAGCCGCAGTCACTGTCACCGACGCGATCCTCGCCTTCCCGCTTGCGTTCTTCATGGCGAAGATCGCAGGGCGGCGCACGCGCTCGCTCCTGTTCGTGATGGTCTTGCTCCCTCTCTGGTCGAGCTACCTCGTCCGCATCTACTCCTGGACGACGATCTTGTCCAAGAGCGGCCCGCTCAACTGGTTCCTGAACGGCCTCGGCCTGCCGGACGCGCAGCTCCAGTTCACGAACAAGGCAATGTGGATCGTCTTCTCGTACGTGTGGCTGCCGTTCATGATCCTGCCGATCTACGCGGCGCTCGAGCGCATACCAGGCAGCTTGCTCGAAGCCTCGCGCGATCTCGGTGCGCGTGGCTCTCGAACGTTCCGCAGCGTGATCCTCCCGCTCGCCTTCCCCGGCGTCGTCGCCGGGTCGATCTTCACGTTCTCGCTCACGCTCGGCGACTACATCACGCCGCTCCTCGTCGGCGGGCCGGGCTCGAGCTTGATCGGCAACATCGTCTCCGAGCAGAGCGCGTCGAATCTCACCTTCGCAGCGGCCTACGCGATGGTTCCGGTGGGAGTCATGGCCCTGTACATCGCGCTCGCGCGCCGCCTTGGCGCGTTCGAGGCACTCTGATGGAGTCTCACGCGACCAAGATCGGGCTGGGCGTGTGGACGGCGCTCGTCGTCGCCTTTCTCTGGATCCCGCTCGTCATCATCGCCCTGTACGCGTTCAACGCGTCGCCGATCCAGAGCTGGCCGATCACCAGCTGGTCGACGAAGTGGTTCGGCGTCGCCTGGCACGACGACTTCCTGCGCTCGTCGCTCCGCCTGTCGATCGAGGTGGGACTCGCTGCGACGGCGATCGCGCTGGTGCTCGGGACGATGGCGTCGTTCGCAATCCAGCGCTTCGCATTCTTCGGGAGAGACTCGATCTCGTTTCTCCTGCTGCTGCCGATCGCGCTGCCGGGGATCATCACCGGGATGGCGCTCAACTCGTTCTTCTCGTTCGCGGGCGTCGCGTTCTCGATCTGGACGATCGTCATCGGGCACGCGACGTTCTGCGTCGTCGTCGTCTACAACAACGTGCTCGCCAGGCTGCGGCGGACGTCGCCCTCGCTCGTCGAGGCCTCGATGGACCTCGGGGCCGACGGTTGGCAGACCTTTCGCTACGTGACCTGGCCGACGCTCTCGACCGCGCTCGTCGCGGGTGGGCTGCTCGCATTCGCCCTTTCGTTCGACGAGGTGATCGTCACGACCTTCACAGCCGGCGCCCAAACGACGCTGCCGATCTTCATCCTCGACAACCTGCGCCAGGGGCAGCAGCTCCCGGTGGTGAACGTCGTCGCGTTCGCGATCATCCTCTTCACGGTGATTCCGGTCTGGGTATCGCAGAGGCTCACGGTAGGAGGAGAAACCGCAGCGGGCGGACGCGTCACCGCTGTCGCTACGCAGACCGAATAGGACGCCGTCTCTCCCTCCGCCTACCCTGGTCGCTACCGGGATGATCGCGAACGAAGAAGCCGGAGCGGGGCAGTGAGGAGAATCGCGGCAAGCGCCCCCGCGGGGGGTGCCCTTGCCCTTCTCCTCGGCTCGCTCGCGCTCCTCGCCGCGGGTTGCGGCGGCGGGAGGGTGAAGGACTGGCAGGTCGGAGGCCTCGGTACGACGCTCACCCAGATCCAGCATCGCGCCCGCAGCGAGGGGAAGCTCGACCTCGTCGTCCGTCCCGGCTTCCCGACGAATCTGCCCGTCGCCGCGTTCACCAGGCAGACCGGGTGCGAGGTGACGACGAGAACTGCGACTTCCGTCGACCTCGTCGACTCGAAGGCGACGAAAGGGTCCGACGGAGTCCTCGTCGCCGGTGACGCGATGCTCCGCCTCATCGACAAGGGGATGGTCGCGCCCGTCAACTTCGACCTGGTGCCGGGCTACAGAGACGTTGTCGAGGCTCTCAAGGGGCGGCTCTTCGACACTGTGGAAGGGACCGGATACGCCGTACCCCAGGGGCGCGCCGCGAACCTCGAGCTGTTCCGCACCGATTACCTGCCCTCCGACACCTCGAGCTGGGCGCCGATCTGGAGCCCTTCGCTCAAAGGCCGGATCTCGATCTACGACGATCCGATCTTCATCGCCGACGCAGCGCTGTATCTCGAGACGACCCGGCCGAGTCTGCGAATCACGAATCCGTACGAGCTCGACGGGAAGCAGTTCGCCGTGGCGATTCGGCTGCTCCGGCGCCAGCGGCAGATCATCGGTGAGTACTGGAACACGGCCACGATCAAGGAGCAGGTCGCCTCGTTCGCCTCCGGGCAGTCTCTCGTCGGGACGACGTGGCCGCGCCAGGTCGCGTTGCTCGAGGCGGAGCAGCCGCCCGTGGCCGTGACAGCGGTCAAGCCGAGCGAGGGAGCGACGGGCTGGGCGGACGCCTGGATGATCTCCTCCAAGGCCAAGCATCCGAACTGCACCTACCTATGGCTCGACTACGTCGTCTCGCCCGAGGCGAACGCGAGGGTGGCCGAGCTCTTCCGCGAGGCGCCCTCGAACACGAGGGCCTGCGAGTTCACGACGGACGCGGGCTACTGCGACGCCGTTCACGCGCAGGACGAGGAGTGGTGGAAGGACGTCCACCTGTGGACCGTGCCTCAGAAGAACTGCGGCGCCGCGCGCGGCGACGTGTGCAAGTCGTACGACGACTGGCGCAAGGCCTGGGTCGCCCTCAGGACAGGGCGCCCGGAGTGAGCACCATCTCGGCCTCGAAGCTCCTCTCGGTCGCGAACGAGAACTTCGTCGCTTCCTACCGCAAGCTCGTCGAGCACAGCCCTGAAGGTGAGGTGAACCAGGTGGGCGGAGTCTTCGCCTTCGTCACGGGATTCCCGTTCGCGCTGTTCAACGGCTGTGTGGTCGTCGAGCGGGCAGCTCCGCCGGAGCTCGAAGAGGCGCTCGCGTGGGTGACTGCCCACGGCGTCCCGCATCGTGTGTGGCTTGCCGAGCAGGCCGCGCAGAAGCTCGAGGCGGTTCCGACTGCCTACGGGCTCGGTCGCGACCCTGCGTCGTTTCCGGGCATGGTCCTGCATCCCGTGCCCGAGCCGCCGCCGCCGGCGGTCGGCGTGACGGTGGAGTCAGTCGACGCACAGGATCTCGGCTCGCTTCACCACGTCGCGGTCGAAAGCGGGCTTGCTCCGGAGCTGGCGAGCCAGATGTATCCACCGTCGCTCGCCACCGACGGCGACGTTTGCCTCTTCGTCGGTCGGCTGGATGCCCGCCCGGTCGCTTCCTCGCTGGCCATCCGCAGCCGCGAGGCGAGCGGCGTGTACGCCGTCGGCACCCTCGCCGATGCTCGTCGGCGAGGCGTTGGAACTGCGATGACCTGGGCAGCGGTCGACGCGGGCCGGGCGTGGGGATACGACTCGATCGTCCTGCAGTCGAGCGAGATGGCGCTCCCGATGTACGAAGCGATGGGCTTTCGCACGATCGTCCGCTACGTCACCTTCAGCCAGCCGGCGCCCGACCACGCGAAGTTTGCGCAACCTCAGGAAGGTGGTGAGTTCGCGCCCACGGCGAGTCCGATCGGGCACGAGACGCCCGTGCCCCCGAGGCCGCAGTAGCCGTTCGGATTCCTGGCGAGGTACTGCTGGTGGTAGCCCTCGGCGTAGTAGAACGTGCCCGCCTCGGCGATCTCGGTCGTGATCTCGCCGTAGCGAGCCTTCGCGAGCTCTTTCTGGAACACCTCGCGTGAGGCAAGAACGGCGTCGCGCTCGGCTGAGTCCGACCAGTAGACGGCCGAGCGGTACTGGGTCCCGACGTCGTTCCCCTGACGCATGCCCTGGGTCGGGTCGTGTCCCTCCCAGAAGATTCGGAGCATCTCGTCATAGCTCGTCTGCGCGGGGTCGAACACCGCCAGCACGACCTCGGCGTGCCCGGTACGGCCCGAGCAGACCTCTTCGTATGTCGGATTCCTCGTAAATCCCCCGGAGTAGCCGGCCGCGGTCGTGTACACGCCCGGCGCCTGCCAGAAGAGTCGCTCGGCTCCCCAGAAGCAGCCCATGCCGACGACGATCGTCCCGAAGCCTTCCGGGAACGGGGGAACGATCGGCGTCCCGAGCACGAGATGGGGCTCGAGGCCGGACATCGGCTCGTCGCGGCCCGGAGGTGCAGACTCGGCCGCCGGGAGCTCCGTCTTGTGCCTCGTGAAGAGCACCTCCGTACGGTACCCGAGCGCAGCCGGCGTCCGGGTTCGTCGGAGACGGTGTCTGACACCATCCGACCTAAGCAAGCCGTTTTCGAGGGCTCGGTGTCAGACACCGGGCCGCCGAGGCTCGAGCGGCGGTCGTCGACACCGGGCCGCCGAGGCTCGAGCGGCGATCGTCTTCAGCCCCGTACTGCTTCCTTCCAGGCGCGTACGAAACCGACCTCGTCCGGGTTGGCGTCTCCGCCCAGGTCGGCGTACACCTTCTCGACGTTCAGCCGGTGCGTGATCGCGTCGTCCTCCGAGCGCCGAAGCGCGACGGCTTCGCAGCGGCCGAGCGTCTCTTGGAGCGGCGACCCGACCGACACGGCGCTCTCGACCGCCGCACGAAGCTGCTCCAGGTAACTGCGGTCCTCGTCCAGTCGCCGCCGAATCTCGGTGCGATTGGACGTCGGGGTGCCATGCGCGGGAACGAGGGTGCCGATCTCGAGCGTCGCAATCCGCCCGAGCGTGCGCTCGTAGCTCTCGAGGTCGTCCACGATCGACGGAATCTCGACGTCGCTCATGACGTCCGACGCCCAGAGGTCCGCACCTCGAGGCTCGTAGATCGTGAGCATGCTCGCCGCGTGGCCCCGGGGCATGCTCGAGGTGGAGCTCGAGGTCGCCTAGCTCGAGCTCGGTGCTCTTCGCGAAGGTCAGGGCGGGAAGCGGAGGGTCGAACGGAGCGTCGCGTCTGACGCCGGCTTGCTCCTCGAACCTGGCAAGCACGGCTCGGATCCCGTCCGGATCGAGGTCGCGTGCGTACGACTCGTGTGCCACTGTCGTCGCCTGCGGCAGGCTCTCGGGGCCGAGAACGTGGTCCCAGTCGGCGTGCGTGAGGACGACGAAGACGAGCGCGACGGCTCCGACGTCGTGCCGGAGCGCTTTGATCTCCTCGGCGAGGATCCCCGGGTCGACGAGGCACGTCTCGCCGTTCGAGACGAAGGCGCCCGCGTTGTAGTGCAGGAAGCGGCTCTGCCGGACCACGAGAGACACGTCAGCGCTCGCACGTCAAGGCTTGGCGGCGGCCTCCCAGCCGTCGTACTCGCCGTTGCACGAAGCCGCCATCTGCTCGAACCACGCTCGATAGGACGTGATGGTCCGGGTGTCGACCACGCGCGTCGCCTCGGCTCGGACGAGCCACTGGGAGGTCGACTCGCTGGGCGCGACGACGGTCGTCTCCCAGCCGGCCCTCGGTATCTCGTCGCGTGCGCGTAGCGCGTCGTCTTCGGCGTCGAAGTAGACGAAATGGATGACGTGGCGAGGGAGCGAGAGATCCGCGCCGAGCTTTTCGAGGTGATTCAGGCTCAGCTTGTCGAGCTCGGCGGGATCCCTGAACGGGTTCGTCTGCCGGAAGCGATCGAAGAACCCCATGGGCCGGATTCTCCCGCTTCGGCCGAGTAGCCGCGCGATTATGAGGACCTCGCGAAATAGGATCTGTCCGCCGGGGGAGCGCTGGACCGTCGCGATGCTGCGTCCTCGTCCCTCCAGTACTCGTCGACTATTGGAGCTCCCTGCGTCGTTGCCCCGCGGTGCGGACCGCAGCGCCGAGGCCCGCTCCGCTAAGCCCTCCTAAGCGGCCTCGAGGGCCGTGGTCAGATCGGCCCAGAGGTCCTCCGGATCCTCGAGGCCGACCGAGAGGCGGAGAAGCCCGGGCGGCACGCGGTCGCCTTCCCAGCGCGACCGGGCCTCGATCCGCGTCACGACTCCGCCGAGGCTCGTCATGTTGGCGACGAGCCGCGTTCCGGTCTCGACCCGACGAGCAGCGTCTGCGTCGGAGACGTCGAACGAGAGGAGCCCTCCGAATCCGGGATAGCGGACGACGGTGACCTTCGGATGGCCTCGGAGCCGCTCCGCGATGATCCGGGCGCTCTCCGTTTGTCGCGCGACCCGAAGCTCGAGTGTCGGCAGGCTGCGGAGCAGAAGCCACGCGACGTCCGGGGCCGCGACCGCTCCCGTCCGTCCGCGGAGCTCGCGCAACCGCTCGGCCGTGGCGGCCTCTCTGCAGACGACGGCGCCGAGCAGCACGTCCTCGTGACCCGCGAGGAACTTCGTCGCACTGTGCAGGACGAGGTCGCAGCCGCGCTCGAGCGGCCGAAGGTGAACCGGCGTCGCGGCTGTCGCGTCGCAGAGAACCGGCGCGGGGTGACTCGCGGCCGCCTCGAAGTCCGGCATCGTGAGGAACGGATTCGACGGCGCCTCCAGCCAGACGAGATCGGCGTCTCGGGGCGCCTTGCCGGTCTGGTCGAACTCGACGTGCCGGAGGCCCCAGCGCGAGAGCTCGCGAAGGAGCACACCGGTCCCGTAGTAGGCGCCCTCCGCGAGGGCGACCGTCTCTCCCGGGCCGAGCAACGCGAGCGCGACGGTGAGCGCTGCAGCCGTCCCGGACGCGAAGAGCAGCGCCTCGCCGCCGTCGAGGTCCCCCAACGCGCGCTCGGCCTCGGCCACCGTCGGGCTCGAGAAACGAGAGTACGAGAAGGCTCCGAGCTCGCCGTTCTCGTAGGGCCAGGTGGTCGAGCGGTCGAGCGGGGTCGGCACGGAGCGAAGCTATCAGCGGAGATTCGAGGTTAGGCTCCGCGACGGTGGCCGAGACGCACGACACGACGGAAGCGAAGCTCCGCTGGCTCGCGGAGCTCCGGGAGGAGTCGTCGCGCGCGGCGAGCGAGCCACAGGTCACCAGGCAGCGCGAGCGCGGCAAGCTGCTCGCGCGGGAGCGGATCGAGAAGCTCCTCGATCCCGGCTCGTTCGTCGAGCTCGACCGCTACGTACGGCACCGTGAGGTCGAGTTCGGCATGCAGGAGGACCGCCCGTGGGGCGACGCCGTCGTCACCGGGCACGGAACGATTCTCGGCCGCAGGGTCTTTGTCTTCTCGCAGGACTTCACTATCTTCGGCGGCTCGCTCTCCGAGGTCTTCGCCGAGAAGGTCTGCAAGGTGATGGACCTGGCAGTGACCTACGGCTGCCCGGTGATCGGGATCAACGACTCGGGAGGCGCCCGGATTCAGGAGGGCGTGGTCTCACTGGCCGGCTACGCCGAGATCTTCTGGCGCAACGTGCAGGCGTCAGGAGTCGTGCCCCAGATCTCGCTCGTCATGGGCCCGTGCGCCGGGGGAGCGGTGTACTCGCCGGCGATCACCGACTTCGTGCTCATGGTCGAGGGAACCTCCTACATGTTCATCACCGGCCCCGACGTGGTGAAGACGGTGACCGGAGAGGACGTGACGTTCGAGGAGCTGGGCGGTGCGGCGACGCACGCGACGCGGTCGGGCGTCGCCCACTTCACCGCTCCGGACGAAGAGACGTGTCTCGAAGAGGCGCGCTATCTCCTCTCCTTCCTGCCGCAGAACAACCTCGACCCGCCTACCTATGCGCCTCCCTCCGATCCCGTCGACCGGGAGGACGCGGCTCTGGACACGATCGTCCCGGACAGCCCGAACAAGCCCTACGACATCAAGCAGGTGATCGAGCGCGTCGTCGACGATGGGGACTTTCTCGAGGTGCACGCCCACTGGGCCGACAACCTGGTCTGCGGCTTCGCGCGGCTCGGCGGGCATGCGGTCGGGGTCGTCGGAAACCAGCCGGGTGCTCTCGCGGGCGTCCTCGACATCGACGCTTCCGTGAAGGGCGCGCGCTTCGTGCGGACGTGTGACGCCTTCAACATCCCGCTCGTGACCTTCGTGGACGTGCCCGGGTTCCTGCCCGGGACGGCGCAGGAGTGGGGCGGGATCATCCGACACGGCGCCAAGCTCCTCTACGCCTACGCCGAGGCGACCGTGCCGAAGCTCACCGTGATCACGCGAAAGGCGTACGGCGGCGCCTACGACGTCATGTCCTCGAAGCACATCCGGGCGGACTTCAACCTCGCCTGGCCCACCGCCGAGGTCGCGGTCATGGGCCCCGAGGGCGCGGTCAACATCATCTTTCGGCGCGAGCTCGAGGAGGTCGAGGACCCGGACGGGCGGCGCGCCGAGCTGATCGCCGACTACAAGGAACGGTTTGCGAACCCCTACACGGCTGCGGAACGGGGCTACGTCGACGATGTGATCGAGCCGCGGCGGACGCGGCCGATGCTCGTCGCGGCGCTCGAGACCTCCCTCACCAAGCGCGAGCCGAAGCCAAAGCGCAAGCACGGGAACATCCCGCTCTAGGACGCGGGACGGTCCTCGTTGCCAGCGCGACCGCAGATCGTCGCCCGGTCAAGGACGCAGGGAGCCCCGACACTCATGGGTGTCGGGGCGACCGAGGGCACAGTATCGCGGCGATCCAGCGCTCCACCGCGGCACAGAGCCAGCTTCGCCTAGTCCTCCTCGGCGTCCTCGTCGCCTGCGAGTTCACGGAGCCGCATCGCGCGCTCGCCGTCCGGCCCGAACTCGGGATCCGCCTCGGGGAGCAGAAGGAGAGCGCGGCGCGCGTTGTCGCGGGCGCTCTCGGCGCGGCCGAGTGCCGCATAGGTCTCGGCGAGCTCTTCGCAGATCCAGCCGTCCGGGCGCCCGTCGCCGTCGGCTGAGACAACTGCGCGCTCGAGCAAGGGCGCTCCCTCGTCCGGGCGGCCGAGCGTACGCAGCGTCTTCGCGACCGCGTAGAGCGCGATCTCGATCGCCGCCCGGTTCTCGGGATTCTGCTCCCGGTCGCCGAGCGCGCGCCGAAACGCAGCAAGTGCTCCTTCGTGGTCGCCGGCTTCGTAGTGGTGCGAGCCGAGGTTGTTGAGCAGCGGGCCGAGCCAATAGCGAACGTCGGGATCGCCGCGCTCGGCGAGGACAACCCCGTGATCCGTCCAGTCGAGGAAGCCTTGCTGGTCGGGAGCTGCAAGCTCCGCCATGTGAGCGGCTTCGACGGCGACGTACAGCGTGTCGGCCTCGAGCGCGAGAGCCAACGCGGCGACGCGAACGGAAGCGCAGCCGCCGTGTTCCCGCCCGTTCGGCGGAGGCGTCCGCGCTCGAGGTCGATCCGGGCGCGGGCGATCTCGCTGGAGGCCGCGAGCGTCTCCGCCTCGTCGATGATGCGCTCGCCCCTTCTCGAAACTGCCGCGCAGCCCTCGACGCGTGCGAGCTGTGTCAGCACCTCCGCACGGCCGCCGGGCGAGCCCTCTTCTGCGAGTTGTGCTCCGAGGCGCGCCTCGACTCGTCGAGGTCGTCGAAGTTCCAGAGCGGACGCAGGCGATCGAGCACCGAGAGCCAATCTACGCCCGGCCGCGAGCCGGCTCGAACGCGTAGTCGATCGAATCGCACACGGGCTCGTATCCGACTGCGGTGTAGATGCGGTTCGAGGTCGGGTTCTCGAGATCCGTGTAGAGGAAGCAGAAGCGACGTCCCCTGCCAAGTTGCTCTGCCGAGACGGCTGCCGTGAGTGCGCTCGCGTAGCCCCGCCGGCGTCTTTCGGGCGGTGTGTAGACGGGCCCGATCCGAACGCCGCTCGGAGTAAGGCCTCCCCAGCCAGCGAGCGACACGGGCTCCGCGTCTTCCCAGAGAACGAAGCCGCTGAGCGTGTCGTCCAGTCGTGCGTCCACCGTCTCCTCCGGGCTGCGCACCGACGGCTCCCCGAGCGTCTCCTCTACGAACGCACGCACCCAGGAAACGAGGAGCGCGCGGTCCACGGCCGTCGCGGCTCGGGCCCGGCCAGGGACCTCGGCGACCGGCCCTATCTTCGTTGCCCGGTAGATCCGTTGCCGCATGCGAATGCTGCGTGCGCTTCCGGTTCTCGCCTCCCAGGCGAGGGCGAAGTCCTCTACCTCCGGGATCGACCCTGTGACGCCGGGGAGCGACGTCCCGTCCGTCGCGAGCGAGTCGGCGAGGGCGGCAAGAGCGCCTTCGAACTGTGGCTGGGAGACGATGAGATTGAACGGAGGGGTCTGCAGCGCGGCGGCGACCGGTTTCCCCGCCTCCTCTGCAATCCAGAAGTGATGCTCGCGATAGACGCCCGGCCGACGGTCGAGCATCCCGGCGATCCCGAGCATCAGGTTGTGGCGAGCCTCGTCGGCAAGCAGGAGCGGGGCGGTCTCCGCAAGGAAGTCCGAGGGGTCGCCGAGTCGCCTAACGTGCAAGCCTCGATCGTACGGCTCAAGGCGCCATGGTACGATCGCATAGGAAGTGCCTAAGCAAACGTATACGGCAGCCGAGGCTGCGCGTGCTCTCGGCATCTCGCTCGACACCCTCCGGCGCTGGGACCGCGCCGGGAAGATCAAGGTGCGTCGCGACTCGGCGAACCGGCGGGTCGTGACGGCTGCAGAGATAGCGCGCGTGCGCGGGGCGGAGGGCTCCGACACGATCTCGGCGAGGAATCATTTTCGAGGCGTCGTACGCTCGGTCGAGACGGACGGTCTTCTCGCGAAGGTCGAGATCGACGTGACTGAGCCTGCCCGAGTAGTGGCGATCATCACGCGCGAGTCTGCGGAGGAGCTGGCGCTCAAGCCGGGCGCGAGTGCGGCCGCGGTCGTGAAGGCGACGAGCGTCATGGTCGAGCGTTGACGTCGTTCCGCTGCCAAGGTCGGCATGCTCGGCATCGCGGCCGTTCCCGGGCGCCCGGCATCTCACTCCTCTCGCACCCGGATCGCGGGCCGCTTACGGCGACTTCGTGTGGCGTGCCGTGAGGGGACGCGCGTTCGGTGCCGTGCTCTGGACGGCGACGACTATGGTCCTCGTCTTCTTTCTGCTCCCCGTTGTCGCGATCTTCGCCCGCGTCCCGATCGGAAGCCTTCTCGACCAGCTCTCGA
>VAWZ01000001.1:4684-19437 GCA_005888365.1 Actinomycetota bacterium | reverse complement strand
CTGGGAACGCCGACCGCGTATCTCATCGCGACGCGCTCGTTTCCAGGTCGGGTGGTCGTGCTGACGCTTCTCGAGCTCCCGCTCGTCTTGCCTCCGGCCGTCGCAGGAATCGGTCTGCTCGCGGCATTCGGGCGACTAGGGCTTCTCGGCGGAACGCTCCAGGTGTTCGGGCTCGAGGTAGGGCTCGGGACCCAGGCCGCCGTCGTCCTCGCGATCGCGTTCGTTGCCGGGCCGTTCTACGTCCGGCCGGCGGTCGCAGCCTTCGAGGCGGTCGACCCGACGCTGCTCGGTGCCGCGCGCACCCTCGGCGCGGGCCCCGGGCGTACGTTCTTCCGCGTCGCGCTCCCCCTCGCGGCCGGAGGCCTCAGCGCCGGGGCGGCCCTCTCGTTTGCTCGGGGCTTGGGCGAGTTCGGGGCGACGATCATGTTCGCGGGGAGCCTGCAGGGCGTCACCCAGACTCTCTCGCTGGCGATCTATCAGGAGTTCGACCTCAACTTCGATTCCGCACTTGCGATCAGCGCGTTGCTCGTACTCGTCAGCGCAGCGCTCCTTCTCTCGGTCAAGCTCGTCGCCGGATGGCGCTCGACCTACACATCGCTCATCCCCTTCGCGCGTTCGCCCTCGATCTCGAGCTGAGCGTCGGGGAAGAGGCGCTCGCCCTCGTCGGTCCGTCGGGCGCGGGGAAGTCGAGCGTCCTGCGCGTGATCGCGGGCCTGCTTCGTCCGGAGCTCGGGCGCGTCGCGCTGCACGGAGAGACCTGGCTCGACACACGCGCCGGCGTCGACGTCTCGCCGGAGCGGCGGCGGGTGGGCCTCGTGTTCCAGGAGTACGCCCTCTTTCCGCACCTGACCGTTCGCGGCAACGTCGGCTTCGGTGGGCGGGGGCGGGTGGACGAGCTGCTCGAGCGCTTTCGGATCTCGGGGCTGGCCGAAGCGCGCCCGGCGGAGCTCTCCGGAGGTGAGCGACAGCGCGTCGCCCTCGCGCGCGCGCTCGCCCGGGATCCGGCAGTGCTCCTGCTCGACGAGCCGCTCTCGGCTCTCGACGCTTTTACGCGCGCCCAGGTGCGGACGGAGCTTCGAGAGCTCCTCCGCAGCCTCGCGCTTCCGACTGTCCTCGTGACCCACGACTTCGAGGACGCGGCAGCGCTCTCAGACCTCGTCGGCGTGCTCGTGGACGGGCACGTGCTGCAGACCGCTCCTCCCTCCGAGCTCGTCGCCTCGCCTGCGGACGCTTTCGTCGCGAGCTTTACCGGCGCCAACCTCCTCCGTGGCATCGCAAGCGAAGGGCCGGCGGGCCTCACCGCAGTAGCGCTGGATTCCGGTTTCACGGCGTACACCGTCGAGGAGAGCCGCGGGCCTGTCTCCGTGGTCGTGTACCCCTGGGAGGTCTCCGTCGCCCGTGACGCGCCAGACGACTCGGCGGTCAACCACGTGCGGGCGCCGATCGCCTCTCTCGTCCAGCTCGGAAACCGTGTCCGAGTCCGTATCGGGCCGATCACCGCCGAGGTCACCGCGCAGTCCGTCGAGCGGCTCGGGCTCAGGGAGGGGGACGTCGTGGTGGCCTCGTTCAAGGCAACGGGTGCGCGGCTTCTCCCGGCTTCGTAGGCTGCCGAGATGCCGCGCCTCGAGGTCACACCTCCGCTCGGCGAGTCGGAGCTCGCCGTCCTCGAGGAGGTGCTCTCGAGCACCGAGCTCCTTTTCGACGCCACGCCGGCCGCGTACAGAAGCGCCTGGTGGCGCAGGGCCCAGCACGAGTCAACCCAGCACGAGTCAACCCAGCGCGAGTCAATACTGCGTGAAGCGATCGAGAACGACCTGAGACAGACGCGCTAAGCGTTCTCGCCGCGCAGTACCCGCGGGGCCACGCGTGCGTAGTCCAGGCCCGAGATCCACGTCGCGAGGACGGCGACGAGCAGGAACCACCAAGCGACGTCCTTGCTCCACGCACCGGCCGCCGCGAACCCGGCCACGGCCGCTGCGATCGCCTGCGCCCAGGTCTTGATCCGGCCAAGCTCTCTCGCCGAGAGCACGACTCCGCGCTCGATCGCGGCGAGCCGCAGACCAGACACCAGGATCTCCCGCACCACGATCAGCGCGACCATCCACGCGGGGGCGACCCCTTCTCCGATCAGCATGACGAGGGCCGCGAGCACGAGCACCTTGTCCGCGACCGGATCGAGGAGCGAGCCGAGCGGCGAGCTCGTCCCTCGCCGCCGCGCGATTCGTCCGTCGAACCAGTCGGTTGCCATCGCCACCACGAATACGGCTGTCGCCCAGTACGCATGGCCGTGGAAGTTCCATGCGTAGAGCACGACGACCAGCGGGACCGTCGCGATGCGGACGATCGTGAGCGAATCGGGGAGGCTCACCGTCGGGGAGAATACGCGTCCGATGCCGCCGTTCACGAAAGTCCTCGTTGCCAACCGTGGCGAGATCGCAGTCCGTATCTTCCGCACGCTCCGGGAGCTCGGAATCGGGACGGTCGCCGTGTACTCGGAGCCCGACCGGGACGCCCTCCATGTCGCGGCCGCGGACGACGCGTACCTCGTCGGCGCAGGTCCGGCAGCCGAGAGCTACCTGCGCGGGGATCGCATCATCGAGGCCGCTCTGCGTGCCGGCGCCGAGGCGATTCACCCGGGCTACGGCTTCCTGGCCGAGAACGCGGACTTCGCACGGGCAGTCGAGGACGCAGGACTCGTCTGGATCGGCCCTCCGCCCGCAGCGATCGCGGCGATGGGGTCGAAGATCGAAGCCCGGGAGCGGATGCGGTCGGCGGGGGTCCCGATCGTCCCGGGCACGACGGAAGTCGCGGCAAGCGCGGCTGCCGCCCTCGCTGCTGCGGCCGAGATCGGGTTCCCGGTCGCGATCAAGGCGTCGGCGGGAGGGGGCGGGAAGGGGCTCAAGGTGGCTAGTTCGCCCGACGAGGTCGAGCGGGCGTTCGAAGCGGCGGGTCGTGAGGGAGAGGCGTACTTCGCGGACGCTTCTGTGTACGTGGAGCGGTACCTGGAGGACCCGCGCCACGTCGAGGTACAGATCCTCGCGGACGAGCATGGCAACGTCGTGCACCTCGGCGAGCGCGACTGCACGATTCAGCGTCGTCACCAGAAGCTCGTCGAGGAAACGCCATCCCCCGCAGTGAACGCGGAGCTGAGGGAACGAATCGGCCGGATCGCCGTCCAGGCCGCGGCGGCGGCCGGATATCGGTCGGCGGGAACGGTCGAGGGGCTGCTCGCGACGGACGGCGCCTACTACTTCCTGGAGATGAACACCCGGGTCCAGGTCGAGCACACGGTGACGGAGGCGGTCACCGGCATCGACATCGTGCGCGAGCAGGTTCTCATCGCGGCCGGCGAGCCGCTCTCGATGGCCCAGGACGACGTCCGCCTCCGCGGTCACGCGATCGAGTGCCGGATCAACGCCGAGGATGCGGGCAACGGATTTCTCCCGTCGCCGGGCGTGATCACGGCCTATCGCGAGCCGGGAGGGATCGGCGTGCGTGTGGACTCCGGCCTGCGGGCCGGCGATCTGATCTCCGACCTCTACGACCCGCTCGTGGCCAAGTTGGTCGTGCACGACGTCGACCGCGAACGCGCGAGACTCCGCATGCTGCGGGCGCTCGAGGAGTTCGTGATCGAGGGCCCGGCGACGCTGATCGGGTTCCACCGCGCGCTTCTGGAATCTCCTTGCTTCGTCGAAGGCGGCACGTGCCGCGGTGTGGTCGAGTCGCCTGAGCTTGCGCAGCGCGCCCACGAGCTGGAGCAGCAGTTGTCTCATTGGAAAACGACGATAGCCGCTCAGTCGGACGGATCTCTCGGCACGAACGTGCGCACACTCAGCATCGAGCTCGACGGACGCCGACACGAGGTGCGGCTGAACTCTCCTGTGCCGCCGTGGGCCGAGCTCGCTCGTCGCCATCGCGAGCGCCGGAAGGGATTGTCGGGCGCTGCGACCGACGCCGTCGTCAGCCCCATGCAGGGGACCGTGCTCGAGGTCGAGGTCGGTGAAGGCGACGTCATCGACGCCGGACGCGTCATCTGCGTCGTCGAGGCGATGAAGATGGAGAACGAGATCACCGCGCACAGGAGCGGGGTGGTCTCCGAGCTCGCCGTCGTCGCGGGGCAACAGGTCGGGCACGGGCAGCTCATCTGCGTCATCCGCGAAGAGCAGGACGCATGACCGACCGCTGCGCGGACCTCTCGCTCGCAGCCGGGGAGCCGCTCGGGGCCACCGCGTCGACCGCCGAGCACTGGTTGCTCGTCGAGGTGCCGGGCGCCTGGCCGCGCGATGTCGCAGACGGCGCCGCGCTCCCGACCGACGCGCGTGAGGTCGTCGTGAGCTGGCTCGCCTCCCACGCGCGGTCGCGTCTCCAGCTCATTCGCAGGCCGGCCCGAAAGAGCGCAAGCCTCCTCGCCTTCGTCGTGCGTTCTGAAGAGAACGTCTCGGAGGTACGGCGCATCGAGCTCGGGGGCCTGCCCGAGCTTGCCCGGCTCGACCTCGAGAGCGCGGGCGAGGTCGTCGAGCACTCACTTGCCCTTGTCTGCGGGCACGGGAGCCGCGATCGGTGCTGCGCGCTGCGCGGGAGGAAGCTCTTCGACGTGCTCGCGGAGCGGCTCGGAGAGGAGGAGGCCTGGATCTCCTCGCACCAAGGCGGGCATCGTTTCGCGCCCAACCTCCTCGTCCTGCCTGCCGGCCTCCAGTTCGGTCGCGTCGAACGCGAAGGCGCGCTGTTCCTCGCGGCGCGCGCGCTCGCAGGCAAGATCGAGCTCGACCGCTATCGAGGGCGCACGTTCTACGAGCCTTCGGTCCAGGCCGCGGAGCTGGCGGTTCGGCGGACGGCTCGGCTCGAGGGTGTCGACGAGGTCGTCCTCGAAGCGGTCGAGGACGCCGTGATCACCTTCCGGGCCTGGGACGGGAACGAGTACACGGTCGTGGTCGAGGAGGTCGCTGGACCGCGAGTACCCGCGAGCTGCGGAGCAGCGCCCGAGTCGCAGCTCCACTTTGCAGCGGCTTCCGTGACGTTCAACCCGGCCTCAGCTGCGTAGCCGAAACGCGTGATCCGTGATCCAGACCACGTGGACGGGAAACGCGTCCGGAGTCCGGCCGATCGCGTCGAGCGTTCCGAAGACGACGCGTACCCAGCTGCCCGCGACGAGCGCACCCCGAGCCGAGATCGTCCCCGCCCACGACTCGTGCGGTGCAAGGACCGAGGGGAGATCGGGGTGGTATGCAAGCGCCGGTCGAAGCGTCGGCAGAGCCTGCTCGTTGATGCGAGCATCCAGGTCGCGATGTGCGCCGGACGTGAAGAGCATCAGCCCGAACGAACGCCGTGACTCGTCGAGGCCGAAGGCGACCTTCGAGTCGTTCGTCATCGCGATCCGCGCCCGCCATCCGTCCGCGAGCACCTGAAAGCGCTTGACCAGGAACTCGAGCCTCTCACCCTTGTGGCCCTGTACCTCGTGCCAGTCGAGCGTCGTGCTCTGCGGCTTCGCCGCCGCGTTCTCGCTCGGAGCGCCTCCTGTTCCGCGGCTGCGCTCGGCGGCCGCCGCGAGCGCGAACCCGACGATGACCGCCCCCACCGCGACGAGACCGAGCATCGTGCTCCTCCGCATGCCGGCCATGCTCGCACAGCGATCCCACGGAAAGTGGGTCCACTTGACGAGGCCTGAAGCGAAAATCACAAACGCCGCGACCGCGAAGCGGTCGCGCGTCAGCGATTTTCACACCACCGGAATCCGCGCGAGCGGATTCCGGACCGGCGCACTGTCCGGGTAGACTCGCGCCCGCCTTGGACCTCTACGAGTTTCAGGGGAAGGAGCTGTTCCGGCGGTTCGGCATCCCGGTGTCGGAAGGCCGGCTGGCGACGACTCCGGAGGAAGCGCGGCAGGGAGCGCAGGAGCTCGACGGCCCCGTCGTCGTCAAGGCGCAGGTCCTGGCCGGCGGCCGCGGCAAGGCCGGAGGCATCAAGCTCGCGGCAACTCCGGCCGAGGCCGAGGAGCGGGCACGCGAGATCCTCGGGATGGACATCCGCGGGCTCGCGGTACAGAAGGTCTGGATCGAGCGTGCGTCCGAGATCGAGCGGGAGTACTACCTCTCGATCAGCTTCGATCGAGGCGCGAAGAAGACGCTGCTCATGTTCACGACCCAGGGTGGTATCGACATCGAGGAGGTCGCCGTGTCGAGCCCGGAGGCGCTCGCCCGCCTCCACGTCGACCCGCTCGAGGGCTACCACGCCTGGCACGGCCGTCGCCTCGTCTACGAGGCCGGGCTCGAGGACCCCGGCGAGCAGAAGCAGGTCGTGAAGATCGTCGGCCAGCTGCACGCAGCCTTCACCGGCTGCGAGGCGATGCTCTGCGAGATCAACCCGCTGATCGTCACCACCGAGGGAGAAGTGCGCGCGCTCGACTCCAAGTTCACGGTCGACGACAACGCGCTCTTCCGGCTTCCGGAGATCGCGAGCATGCGCGACCTCGCCGCCGCCGATCCCCTGGAGGCTCTCGCACGGGAGAAGGGCGTGACCTACGTGAAGCTCGACGGGGAGGTCGGCGTGCTCGGGAACGGTGCGGGACTGAGCATGGCGACGGTCGACGTCGTGACCTTCGTCGGCGGCAGGCCCGCGAACTTCTGCGACCTCGGTGGCGGCGGCGACGCACAGGGCGTCGTCGACGCGCTCGAGGTGATCACCGGCGACCCGCAGGTCCGGTCGATCTTCTTCAACATCTTCGGCGGGATCACACGTTGCGACGAGGTCGCGCGCGGGATTCTGCAGGCGCTCGGCCAGCTGGAGACGCGCCACCCGATGGTCGTCCGGCTCGACGGAACGAACGCCGAGGAGGGGCGGCGTATCCTGCGGGACGCTGCGCCGCCGAACCTGTACGTCGAGCCGACCATGCTCGACGCTGCCCGCCGTGCCGTTGAGCTCGCCGCATGACGGACGTCTGGTCTGGGCGCGCCGAGCTGTACGTGGAGTCGGATGCCCACCGCTCGGGTGAGGATCTGGAACTGCTCGTCGAATGGGCTCGAGGGGCACGCTCGGCGCTCGACGTCGCGACCGGTGGTGGACACGTGGCCCGTCGCCTGCGCGAGGAGGGCATCGAGGTCGTCAGCTGCGATTCCGCGCCCGGCATGCATCCGGACGTGGTCTGTCGCGCCGAGGAGCTTCCCTTCGCCGACGCGAGCTTCGAGGTCGTCGCCTGCCGGACGGGCGCTCATCACTTCGCGGACGTGCGGGTGGCGGTGCTGCAGATGGCGCGGGTCAGCTCGGCGCTCGTCCTCATCGTCGACACGCTGAACATGGGGCCCGAAGCCGAAGAGGCGGAACGGGTGCGCGACCCGTCACACGTTCGCAACTACAGCGAGCCTGAGTGGCGCGAGATCGTGGCCGAAGCGGGCCTCGCGGTCGCGGATGTCCGCTTCACGAAGCACCGTTTCGATTTCGGAGCGTGGCTGCGAAGGACCGGCTGCGAGGGTGAGGCGGCGGTGCGCGTGCGCGAGCTCTGGGGCGAGCGTGTCGCGCACGGCACCCTGACCCTGGACAAGATCGCGATCAGAGCCGCGAGTCGCTGATGGCCATTCTCGTCGACCGCTCGACGCGGCTCGTCGTCCAGGGCCTCACCGGCTCCGAGGGCCGGTTCCACGGTCTACGCAACCGCTCGCACGGCACGGACGTCGTCGCCGGCGTGACTCCCGGGAAGGGCGGCCAGGACGTCGACGGGATCCCGGTCTTCGACACGGTTGCAGCGGCCGTGGAGGAAACGGAGGCGAACACGGCGATGGTGTTCGTGCCCGCCCCCTTCGCCGCGGACGCGATCTACGAGGCGATCGACGCCGGCGTAGGCCCGATCGTCTGCATCACCGAGGGAGTCCCTGCTCACGAGATGCTGCACATCCATGCGTACGTGCACGTTCGCGGGGTGGCGATGATCGGGCCAAACTGCCCCGGGGTGCTGTCCCCGGGGAAGGCGAACGTCGGGATCATCCCGGCGGAGATCTTCCGCGAGGGCTCCGTCGGGCTCGTCTCGAGATCGGGGACGTTGACCTACCAGATCGGCCACGAGCTCGCCCAACTCGGGCTCGGGAACTCCACCATCGTCGGCATCGGCGGGGACCCCGTGGTCGGATCCTCGTTCGTGGACGTGCTCGCGCGCTTCGAGTCCGATCCGCAGACCGAGCAGGTGGTGCTGATCGGAGAGATCGGGGGCGAGGAGGAGGAGAAAGCGGCCGCGTTCATCGAGAGTGAGATGACGAAGCCGGTCGTGGCCTATATCGCCGGCTTCACCGCCCCTCCCGGCAAGACGATGGGACACGCGGGTGCGATCATCTCCGGCTCGGCCGGAACGGCGCAGGCGAAGAAGGAGGCGCTCGAGGCGCGAGGGGTCAAGGTCGGGACGACGCCGACCGAGACGGCGGAACTCGTCGCGGCGCTCGTACGAGCCTAGACCTCGTTGCACAACGAAGTGAGGTCTGAGAACTCGCGTCTCGCCGTCGCCGCAGGCCGCTAGGCTCGGTCGCGTGCCCGAGGCGCCGATCTCCTTCGCCCGCGGCGCGCCCGCGCTCGAGCTGATCCCGGCGGCGGAGCTCGCTGACTGCGCTCACGCCGTTGCGCTCGCCGAGGGCCCGCGCCTGTTCGCGTACGGCCCGGGCGGCGGCTACGGCCCCCTCCGCGAATGGGTCGCAGAGCGCCATCGCGTCGATCCAGGCCGCGTCGTGCTCACGGTCGGCGGGCTCCTGGGGTTCGTCCTCTTCAGCGGCGAGATGCTCGCGCGCCGGCCCGGCCGGGTGCTCGTCGAGGGGCCGACCTACGACCGACCGCTCAAGATCCTCGCGCGCGAGGGCACCGAGATCGTCGTCGTCCCGATGGACGAGGAGGGGCTCGACCCGGAGGCTCTCGAGGCCGAGCTCGCGCGGACGCCCGAGCAGCCGTCCTTTCTGTACACGATCCCGACCTTCCAGAACCCGAGCGGCAGAACGCTGCCGTCCGAGCGCAGGCGCCGTGTCGTCGAGCTCCTGGAGGAGCACGACCTCCCTGTTCTCGAGGACGACCCGTACGGGCTCGTGCGCTATGAGGGAACGGCGCCGCCGACGTTGCACGAGCTGGAAGGCGGCGGGCGCGTCACGTACACCTCGTCCTTCTCGAAGACCGTCGCCCCGGGGCTTCGAACCGGGTACTTCGTGCTCCCGGCAGGCGAGGCCGGAGCATTCGAGCAGCGTGCGGTGTCGACATACATCTCGCCCCCGTTCCTCGCGCAGGCCACGATCGCCGAGTTTCTCGCCCGCGGCCGCTTCGAGCCCAACCTGTCCATGGTGAAGGATGGACTCCGTGGGCGACGCGACGCCATGCTCGAGGGGCTGGAACGCGCCGCACCCGCTCGAGCCTCCTGGAACCGGCCGGAAGGGGGCTACTTTCTCTGGCTCGACCTCGGGAACGGCGGCGCCGCGGAGCTGCTCGGCCGGGCGGAAGCCGCCGGCGTGACCTTCATCGCCGGCCGAGACTTCTTCCCGTACGGATCCGGGCTCGGTCGAGACTCCCTGCGGCTCGCCTTCAGCTACGAGCCGGTCGACCGGATCGCCGAGGGGATCTCGCGCCTCGCTGGCCTACTCGCCTGAGCTGCGCGTCCGCTTCGCGCGCCAGCGGTCGAAGAGCAGCCCGCCGACGAAGCCGAGCCCGAGGCAGAGCAGGATCAGGACCAGCTTCCGGATCGACGCCGTGAAGAAGAGGAAGTTCACCGCGACCTTCTCGTCGTTCAGGATCACCAACAGCAGGGCGTAGACCCCGAGGATCCCCAGGCCGACGAGCGTCCAGGGCGTGCCTCGCTTCTCGGGAGGGGGCGGCTGCCCTTCCACGAGAAGATCCTGTCAGGCGGCGTGACTCACGGCAAGCTGCGTCCGCTGCAAGGGCACGAGCGGTGGCTGGCGCGGAGGTGAGAGCGCTCCGGAAGACGCTGCTCGAAAGGTCGGGCACAGCGCCTGTCCGGGAAGGGCGCAGAGTCCTTCGCGCCGGAAGAAGCAGTCGTCGCAGGTGACCTCGGAACGTCTCTTCATATCGTGGAGGTCGCCCCTCTTCGACCGGTCCGCATTCTCTTCTCGACTTCGAGGGTAGGCAAGGGTGTTCCAAACGAAACCGCCGCAATTTGCGGCTGTTGTCAGTTCGGAAGAAAGACCTGCAGAATTAGCATTTCGGCGGATGTGTTGCCAGCTCTCGCAACGCCTGTTGAAAACTACTCACAGCCAGAATGCGCAGCCCGTGCGCATTGCTGCGCGCATCAGCCTCGTTTTTTCCACCCCTTGGAACGATGAAGAGATCGACGCCCGTTCGGCGCGCGCCGACGGTCTTCTGCTTCACGGCGCCGACGGGCAGCACCGTCCCGTCGAGCGCGAGCTCTCCCGTGGCCGCGACCCTGCAGCCGTGTGTCACGTCGCGCCCGAGCATGCGGGCGATCTCGAGCGCGAAAGGCAGGCCGGCCGAAGGGCCACCGACCCTCCCGATGTCGATGCTGACCTTGACCGGGAGCTTGATCTTGGCGGCCTGGTCGACCTGGATGCCCACGATCGGTCTGGAGGGCTGCGCGGGGTTGGCGATCGTGCCCAGCGTGAGCTCGAGAGTCTTGCCGCCGCGGTGGACCGTGAGTCGGACCTTCTGACCGGGACGGCGGCGGCCGATGGCGGCCCGCAGCTCGGCAGGTGTTCGCACCGGCTTGCCGTCCACCGCGACGATGACGTCACCCTCCTCCAGCTTCCCTGCTGCAGGGCTTCCCCCGTAAACGAGGTTGACGAGGATCCCGGTCGCCTGTGCACGGACGTCGCGTCCGAGGGCGCTCAAGGCGACCGCAGGCGCGATCTTCGTGGAGCGTTGCATCTCCGACACGATCTGACGCTCGCGTTCCTGTTCCGTCACGCCCTGAGGCAGATAGTTCCCGGCCGGCACAAGAGTCGCGCCGTCGGGCCGCGTGAAGGGAACGATCCGCTCGAGGAGCGACGCTCTGCGAACGATCGCGTCCACGTAGTACACGTCGCCGCCCGGGGGAGGATGCGCCCCGGGGACCCGGACATCCGCGGCTAGTGGCTTTGCACGGTCGGGCGCAAAGATGTAACCGTCGCTCGGAACCGCCCACAGTGCTGCGGCTGCGAGCCCGACGAGGACGAGCGGGACGACGAGATAGCGCAGGCGAAAGGGCACGACTAGGCCCCCTACAGGAGGCTGCGGGTCAGGCCCCCGTCGACAGGAATCACGGCGCCGGTGATGTAGGCACCGCGATCGGAGCTGAGAAACGCGACGAGATCTCCGATCTCCCGCGGTGCGCCGAGCCGTCGCAGCGGGATCGAGGCGAGATCCGCGTCGGTGACGCCGTCGGGGTAGACCTCGCGCACCCGCTCCGTGTCGATGCGGCCGGGCGCGATGGAGTTGACCGTGATCCCGAGCGGCCCGAGCTCGCGGGCCAGCGTCTTCGCCCAACCGATCACTCCCGGTCTCACGGCGTTGGAGAGCGCCAGGTTGTCGATCGGCTCTCGGACCGAGCTCGACGCGACGTTGACGATCCGCCCGCGCCCGCTCTTCTCGAGGTACGGGACGCAGAGCGACGTCAGGCGCACGACCGACACGAGCAGAAGCTGGACCGTCGCCTCGATGTTCTCGGCATCGAGCGCGATCGCGGCGGTTCGCGGCGGACCGCCGGAGTTGTTGACGAGGATGTCGATGCCACCGAATCTGTCGACCGCCGACTCGACCAGTCGCTCCAGGTCTCCCGGCACTGTCACGTCGCCGGCGACGGCGAGTCCACCGAGACGCTCCGCCTCCCGCTCGAGCGGTTCGGGGCGTCTCGCGAACAGCACGACGTTCGCGCCCTCCTCGGCGAGCGCTTCCGCGATTCCACGGCCTATCCCCGCGGACGCTCCGCAGACGACGGCCGTCCGGCCTTGCAAGTGGAGATCCACGCTCTCTACTTCTTCTTACCCAGGACCGCGACCACCTCTCGCACCGCGGCAGCGGAGGTGCGGAACATCTTCCGCTCGTCGGCGGTCAGCTTGAGTGTGACGACCTCCTCGACACCTCCGGCGCCTAGCTTGACCGGGACTCCCATGTAGAGACCGCGGACGCCGTATTCCCCTTCCAGCAGCGCCGTGCAGGGGAGGACGCGCTTCTCGTCCAGGCAGATCGAGTCGACCATCTGCGCCGCCGCCGCGCCGGGCGCGTACCAGGCCGAAGTGCCGAGCAGATCGACGATCTCGCCGCCTCCGAACCGCGTCCGCTCGACGAGCTTGCGGATCTTCGCCTTCGAGAGGAGCTCGGCAAGCGGGATTCCTCCGACCGTCGTCGCGGAGACGACCGGGACCATCTGATCGCCGTGGCCGCCGAGCACCGTCGCGGTGACGTCCTTGACCGACACCTCCAGCTCCCGTGCGATGAAGGCCGAGAAACGCGCGGTGTCGAGGATCCCGGCCATGCCGACCACACGGCTCTTCGGGAACCGCGACGTCGACTTCGCGACGTGACACATCGCGTCGAGCGGATTCGACACGACCACGACCACGGCCTTGGGCGAGCGCCTGACCGCCTGTCGGGTCACAGCCGAGACGATCGACTCATTCGTCGTGACGAGGTCGTCGCGGCTCATTCCGGGCGCACGGGGCCTGCCGGCGGTGATCACGACGACGTCCGAGTCTGCGGTCTCCTCGTAGCCGTTCGCGCCGGTGAGCACGGGCTCGTAGCCGAGGACGGCACCGGCCTGGTTCATGTCGAGGGCCTTGCCCTGCGGGAAGTTCGGGATGATGTCGACGAGAACCACGTCCGCGTAGTCACGCCTGGCGAGCTCCTGCGCACACGTCGCGCCGACGTTTCCGGCTCCGACGACGGTGATCTTCTTCCGTCCGCTCAAGCGCCACCCTCTTCCTCTCCAGAACGCGCGCCGACCGGCGCGCCGAGCTCGTCGATGATGGCGTCCGCATACTCGGCCGTCCCCACTGCGCTCGGGTCGTCACGGTGCGGCTTCAGGTCGTAGGTGACCCGCTCGCCCTTCGCGATGACCGCCGCGACCGCGAACTCGAGCCTCTCGGCCGCGGCTCGTTCTCCCAGGTGCTCGAGCATCAGCTTCCCGCTCAGGATCATCGCCGTCGGATTGACCCGGTTCATTCCCTTGTACCTGGGAGCGGAGCCGTGTGTCGCCTCGAAGACGGCTGCGCTCTCCCCGATGTTCGCGCCTGGCGCGACGCCGAGCCCTCCCACCAGCCCGGCGGTCATGTCGCTGACGATGTCGCCGTAGAGGTTCGGGAGCACGAGCACGTCGAACTCCTCGGGCCGTTGTACGAGCCCCATGCACAACGCATCCACGAGAACCTCTCGCGTGTCGACGTCCGGATACTCCGGCGCCACCTCCCGGAAGACCGACAGGAAGAGCCCGTCCGTGAACTTCATGATGTTCGCCTTCGTGACGCACGCGACCTGCCTGCGTCCGTTCTCGCGCGCGTGTGCGAACGCGAAGCGGATGATTCGCTCCGAGGCCTTCGCGCTGATCGGTTTGACGGAGATCCCGGACCCTGGCGCGATCTGCTTCGACTGCAGGCCGTTGAGCTCCCGGATCACGTGCTCCGCGGTCTCCGTCCCGGCCTCGTATTCGATGCCGGCGTAAAGATCTTCGGTGTTCTCGCGCACGACGACGAGGTCGACGTCGTCGTACCTAGAGCGCACTCCCTCGTAGCTCTTGCACGGCCGCAGGCAGGCGAAGAGCTCGAGCTCGTGCCGGAGGGCGACGTTCACCGAGCGAAAGCCCGTCCCAATGGGCGTCGTGATCGGCCCCTTGAGCGCGACCCGGTTCTCGCGAATCGACGCGAGCGTCTCTTCCGGGAGCGGCGTCCCCGCCTCCTCCAGGACGTCGATTCCCGCCCGCTGAACGTCCCATTCGAACGCGACCCCCGTGGCCTCGAGGACGCGTCGTGTCGCTTCCGTCAGCTCGGGGCCCGTCCCGTCCCCGGGGATCAGCGTCACGCGGTGGGCCATGAGCCCGGAGGACTCTACCGAGGTTGGTACGGACGACGAACGGATACATTCCTGCACATGAGCGACTTCAAGCCCGGCCTCGAGGGCGTCGTCGCGGTCGAGACGGAGATCGCGGAGCCGGACCGCGAAGGCGGGTCCCTTCGCTATCGCGGAGTGGACATCGAGGAGCTCGTCGGCCATCTGCCGTACGAACGTGTGTGGGGGCTGCTCGTCGACGACGACCCCGACTCGGCGATGCCCGAGCCCGAGTCGTACGAGCCACCGGCACTCACCGGGAACGCTCCCGCGGATCTCCAGACCGAGACGGCGCGGCTCTCGGGTGTGTGGAAGCTCGGGAAGCTGAACGAGATCTCGGACTCGCAGGCGCGTGAGGATCTCGGCCGGCTCTCCGCGCAGATGATGTCCATCGTCGCGCGCTCGGCGCGGCTGGCGGACGGGAATCGCGAGGCCGTTCCGGACGAGATCGTCGCGCAGGGCGACACCGCGGCGGAGAAGTTCCTCCTCAGATGGCGGGGAGAGGCGGATCCGCGCCACGTCACCGCGATCGACACCTACTGGATCTGCACCGCGGAGCACGGCCTGAACGCCTCGACCTTCACGGCGCGGATCGTCGCCTCCACGGGAGCCGACTGCGGCGCGGCCCTCTCGTCCGCGGTCGGCGCGCTCTCCGGCCCTTTGCACGGCGGCGCCCCCGCCTACGTCCTCCCGATGCTCGAAGAGGTGGCGGCGATGGGCGACGCCGAGCGCTGGGTGAAGAAGACCCTCGA
>VAWZ01000001.1:4138-4660 GCA_005888365.1 Actinomycetota bacterium | reverse complement strand
GCGGAGGATCCGCGCTCGCGCATCCTCAAGCGGACCGCCGAGGAGCTCGGCTCGCCGCACGTCGAGGTCGCGGAGGAGCTCGAGCAGGCCGCACTCGTCGAGCTCCAACAGCGGCATCCGGAGCGCGTCATCGCCACCAATGTCGAGTACTACTCGGCGATCGTGCTCGACGTCGCAGACGTCACTCCTGCTCTTGCGCCCGCGATGTTCGCGTGCTCCCGGGTGGCGGGCTGGTCCGCACACATCCTGGAGCAGAAGCGCACTGGCCGGCTGTTCCGCCCCTCTGCGCGCTACGTCGGCCCCGCGCCCCGTTCTCTCTCGACGCTTTGACGCTCGCCGAGGCGGCAGCCGAGGCCGATGTCCTCGCGCAGGCCGGTGACGAGCGGGCGCTCGCAGCGCTTCGCTCGCGCTGGGACGACGAGCTCGAGGCAGCCGCGCGCAACGCGGACTACCGAGTCCGGTCCCAGGCCTACCGCGCGATCGCGCAGTTCCGCTTCCGGCAGAAGCTCGAGCTCCTCCGTC
>VAWZ01000001.1:3550-4084 GCA_005888365.1 Actinomycetota bacterium | reverse complement strand
CTCTGATCGCCCTCGAGTCCCTCTCCCGCGGTCACCCTGGCGACGTCAACGCGTACCGCTCTCTGCTGCACGAGCTCGCGGCGCGCGACCCGAACGTCGCCGTTCGCAGGCTTGCCGTCATCTGCTTGAAGAACGGCTCTCCGCACCGCGACACGATTCAGCTGCTCGACGGAATTGCGGAGTCCGAGGACTCGGACGCGGAGCTCCGCAAGACCGCTCGCGCCGTCGGGAGCGCGCTCCGGAAGAAGGCGGTGACGAGGTGACGCCCCTGGTCGCGGTGATCATGGGCTCGCGCTCGGACTGGGAGACGATGGAGCACGCCGTCGAGACGCTCCGCCTGCTCGAGATCCCACACGAGGTGCGGGTGCTCTCGGCGCACCGGACTCCCGAGGCGCTCGCCGCCTACGTGCCTGAGGTCGAGGGGCGGGGAGCCGAGGTATTCGTCGCGGCGGCTGGGGGCGCGGCTCATCTGGCCGGCGCAGTCGCCGCGCAGACGCTGCGGCCGGTCCTCGGCGTCCCGATGCACTCCCGGTC
>VAWZ01000001.1:0-3532 GCA_005888365.1 Actinomycetota bacterium | reverse complement strand
GGTGCAGATGCCGGCAGGGGTTCCCGTGGGGACGCTCGCGATCGGCCGGGCAGGAGCGGTGAACGCGGCGCTCCTCGCGGCCGCGATCCTTGCGCGCACCGACGCGCAGCTCGAGGTTCGACTGCGGCGGTTCCGCGAGGAACAGGCACAGGCGGTCCTCGAGATCGGCGACCCGAGCGCCTAGAGGACGTGGCGAAACAGGCTCTGTGCCGCCAGGGGAGCGCCGGATCGCCGCGGTGCTGTGTCCTCGCTCCAATACATGTGAGTAGTGGAGCTCGCTGCGTCCTTGGTTCGCGACGGCCAGCGGCGCTTACGACGAGGACCGTTCCTGCCAAGCTCTGCTAGACGACAGTCTCCTGGCTGTCTTCCCGGGGCGCTGTCCGCCGTGCGTGTGGGTGTGCCTGGAAGTAGACCTCCCGTCGCCGGCGATCGGAGATGTGCGTGTAGCGCTCGGTCGTGCCCAGATCGGCGTGTCCCAGCATCTCTTGCACGCTGCGTAGGTCGGCGCCTCCCTCGAGCAGGTGCGTCGCGAACGAGTGGCGGAGGAGGTGCGGATGAACGCGCTCCGGCTCGAGGCCGGCCCGTTCTGCGAGTTTGCGCAGGATGAGAAACGCTCCGGCCCTCGTCAGGGGGCCGCCGCGCGCGTTGAGGAAGAGCTCGGGACGGTAGCGACGGTCGAGGTGGGGGCGTCCGAGAGCGAGGTACCTGCGAACGGCCTCGGCCGCCGGCCGACCCAGCGGTACGAGTCGTTCCTTGCCGCCCTTGCCGAACGCGCGGACGATCCGCTCCTCGAGATCGACTCCGTTCTTCTCGAGCCCGACCGCTTCGGAGACGCGAAGACCAGCGCCGTACAGGAGCTCGACAAGCGCGCGGTCGCGGAGGGTGCGCGGGGTACTTCCGGTCGCGGCGTCGATGAGGCGCTCGGTCTCGGCGGGTGAGAGCGCACGCGGGAGCTTGCGCGGACGGCGCGGCATGACGAGCGCAGCGGCGGGGTTGTCGTCTCGAGCGCCGATGAGTCCGAGGTGGCGAAAGTACGTGCGCACCGCGGAGACGCGTCTCGCGATCGTGGAGGGCGCGAGCCCGTCAGCGCGCATGGTCGCCAGCCAGCGCTCGAGCTCGTCGACCGTTGTGTTGCCGACCGGTCCACCCCTAAACGTCCTGAGCTCGGCGAGATCGCGCCGGTAGGCGTCGACCGTCCGTGGCGAGCGCCGGGTGGCGAGGTTCAGGAGGAAGCGCTCGGCGTCGGGGTCGTGGGCGGTCACGGCGGCCCACTCCGATTCGCGGCGCTGGCGACCGCTCCTGCCCTCGCCGGTGTCAGACACCGTTGCCCGTCAAGGGTCTTTCGTTCCGGTTCAGCGCCAAGGAATCCACAGGAGCCGCGCGGGTGAGGCTCGAATTGGACTGTGGCCAGGTCCGAAGAGCACCGTGTCCGGTCTGTCTGTCCTGAGACGGTGTCAGACACCGCCTCAATTACGAGCGCGGGTGCGAGCGGTCGTACACGCGGCGGAGCCGGCGCGCATCGACACGGCTGTAGATCTGCGTCGTCGAGAGCGAGGCGTGCCCGAGGAGCTCCTGGATCGTCCGCAGGTCGGCGCCGCCCTCCAGGAATCCTTCGGACAGTGCTCGTATCGAGTCGACGCCCACGGGCGGAGAGGAACACCGCGTCGATCGCACCACGCGCGAGCTGCGGCCGTCCCCCGCGGAGGTAGAGCGCGAGCCGTAGGGCCGCCGCCTCTCCGAGCGGAACAACGCGCTCCTTTCCGCCCTTCCCGAGCACGTGCACGGCCTCGCGCTCGAAGTCGACGTCGGCGAGGTCGAGCCCGACGGCCTCGGCGCTGCGCAGACCGGCTGAGTAGAGAAGCTCGAGCAAGGCGGCGTTCCGGAGCGCGAGCGCCGCCGGGCCCTCGGCGTGCTCGACCAGCTCCTCGATCTCCGCCACCTTCGGAACCTCGGGAAGACGCCTCGCTCGCCGCGGCCCCGGGGTGGACTCGGGCACGTTCTGGCGCCCGAAGGTGAAGCGGAGGCAGGAGCGGATCGCCGCGAGCCGGCGCGCGACCGAGGCGGCAGCGAGCCGGTCCCGCCCCCGACCGAGGTCGGAGACGTACTCGGCGAGCACCCGCGCGTCGACGTCCTCGAGCGCAAGACGCCGTTCCGAGAGCCAAGCTACGAATGCGTCGAGGTCGACCCGGTAGGCACGTTGGGTCGACTCGGCGAGCCCTCCGTGCTCGAGGAAGCGCGCGATCGCTCCTTCGCTCTTCACGGCATCCGATTCGCCCCGCAGCGCACGTCGCCTGCCAACGGCACGGGCGGTCGCGGTGGCACTCTTCAGCCACATGCCCGGCGGACGACGGTTCTTCCAGACGAACGACAAGGCACCCGAGCGGCCCGCCGATCCGGCGGTTCGGAAGGCGAACCTGGACAGGATCGTCCGTCTCTTCTTTCCGTACCGCGCTCGGCTCGGCGCGACACTCGGGCTGATCCTCTTCTCTGCGGGGATCGGCGTCATCTCGCCGTTCCTCCTCCGGGCCGTGCTGGACACCGCGATTCCGGAGAACGACACTCGACTCTTGACGCTGCTCGTGGCCGGAATGGTTGCCATTCCGATCGTCACGGGTGTCGTGGGGGTCTTCACGACGCTCCTCTCGAACCAGGTCGGGCAGCGGGTGATGCACGACCTCCGCACCGCCGTCTACCGGCACCTGCAGCGGCTTTCGCTCGCCTTCTTCACGCGCACGCGGACCGGCGAGGTGCAGAGTCGCATCGCGAACGACATCGGAGGCGTCGACGACGTCGTCACGTCGACCGCGACGTCGGTCGTCTCGAACGTGACCACGGTCCTCGCCACGATCGTCGCAATGCTTCTCCTCGACTGGCGGCTGGCCGTGTTCGCGCTCGCCCTGCTCCCGATCTTCGTGTGGATGACGAAGCGGGTCGGCGACCAGCGGCGGAAGGTGACCGCGGTTCGGCAGGAGTCGATGGCCGACATCTCCTCGCTTGTGCAGGAGTCGCTCTCGGTCTCGGGGATCCTCCTCGGCAAGACGATGGGACGCTCGGCCGAGCTCGCGGGACGGTTCGAGAGCGAGTCGGAGCGGCTGGCCTCGCTCGAGGTGAAGAGCCGGATGACGGGGCGCTGGATGATGGCGTCCATCCAGACGACGTTCGCGGTGATGCCGGCGCTCGTGTACTGGGCGGGCGGGATGCTCGCCGCGCACGGCTCGACTGCGATCTCCATCGGCACGCTGGTCGCGTTCACGACGCTGCAGACCCGGCTGTTCTTCCCGATCGGGAGCCTGCTCGGCGTGCAGGTCGACGTCCAGAGTTCGCTCGCGCTCTTCGACCGCATTTTCGAGTACCTGGACCAGGAGGTCGACATCGCCGAGGGCGAGCGCGAGCTCGAGGATCCGCGCGGGGACGTGGCCTTCGAGAACCTATGGTTCCGTTACGGCGCCGAAGCGTGGACCCTCGAAGACGTCTCCTTCTCGGTGCCAGCAGGAACGAACACCGCGCTCGTCGGGGAGACCGGCTCCGGGAA
>VAWZ01000097.1 GCA_005888365.1 Actinomycetota bacterium | reverse complement strand
ACGTACGAGCGGTACACCGAGACGAAGCTGCGCATCTTCGAGAACCAGACAGCGGACGACGTCGCGGTCGTGCCGCAGGACTTTGCGCCCGTGCCCGGCGCCGCCCGGCGCGTCGAGTTCCGGTTCGACGACCCGCTCCCGGCCGAGCCGAGGATTCCGGGCCTACACAATCGCGAGAACGCGACCGCGGCCGCGGCTGCCGCGTGGGCTGCCGGCCTCGACGACCGCGCGATCGCCGAGGGACTTCGCACGTTTCCCGGGGTTCCCCATCGCATCGAGCTCGTCCGCGAGCTCGCCGGCGTCCGCTACGTCAACGATTCCAAGGCGACGAACGTCGCAGCAGCCAGACGCGCGCTCGCGTCGTTTCCGGATTCGCGGTTGCACGTGATCCTGGGCGGCCTCGGGAAGGTGGAGCCGTACACGCCGCTGGCCGCCTCGTTCAAGCGGGGTGACCGCGCCTACCTGATCGGCGACGCGGCTCCTCCGATAGCGGAGGCGCTCGTTGCCGCCGGCGTGCCGTTCGTGCGCTCGGGCGATCTCGCGTCGGCCTTCGCCGAGGCTGCCTCGGCTGCATCTGGGGGCGACGTCGTCCTCCTCTCACCGGCGTGCGCGAGCTACGACCAGTTCGAGAACTTCGAAGCTCGCGGGGATGCCTTTCGGCGACTTGCACAGGAGCTGCGATGAAGGCGGACGGTCGCTTCGAGCAGCGGTTCCTCGTCCTCGTCACGCTCGCGCTCGTCGCGTTCGGGCTCGTCATGGTGTACAGCGCGACCTCGGCCTCGGCTGCGCTCGGCAACGGGGACCCGATGAGCTTTCTCAAGCGCCAGGCGGTGTACGCGCTCCTGGGCGTCGTCGTCATGGCGATCGCGTCGCGGTTCGACTACCACCGGCTGCGCTACCTCGCCCCGCCGCTCGTGCTGTCCGCGCTCGCTCTCTGCGCGGCCGTCCTCGTGGTGGCCCCGGCAGTGAACGGCGCACACCGCTGGTTCCTCGTCGGGCCGGCGAGCTTCCAGCCCTCGGAGGTCGCGAAGCTCGCGCTCTGCCTCTTCGCCGCGTCCTATCTCTCGAGGCGGCGGCCGCCGCGCACGCTGGGCGAGCTCATCCGCCCGCTCGGCCTCCTGACCGCGATCTTCTGCGGGCTCGTCCTGCTCGAGCCCGACCTCGGGACGACGATCGCAATCTCCGGGATGATGCTCGCGATCTTCCTGGTCGCGGGCGTACCCCCGCGTTTGCTCGTCGCGGCGAGCGTGCTCGCGGTCGGATTCGGAACGCTCGCGATCTGGTCGGAGCCGTACCGGCGCGCGCGCTTCTTCAGCTTCCTGAACCCGTGGAGCGACGCACAGGGAGCGGGTTTCCAGATCGTCCAGGCGACCATCGGCATCGGCTCGGGCCAGGTCGGAGGGCGCGGGCTGGGGCAGAGCATCGGAAAGATCGGCTACCTCCCCGAGGCGCACACCGACATGATCTTCGCGGTGATCGGCGAGGAGCTCGGCCTTATCGGATCCGTGCTCGTGGTCGGCGCCTTTGCCGCGTTCGGGCTCGCCGGCTTCCGGGTCGCACTGCGTTGCCGCGACCCGTTCGGCAAGCTGCTTGCGTCGGGGATCACGGCTCTCGTCTGCGGCCAGGCGGCGATCAACCTCTCCGCGGTGCTGGGGATCGCCCCGCTCACGGGCATCCCGCTCCCGTTCGTCTCGTACGGAGGCTCGAGCCTCGTCGTGCTCCTCGCCGGAGTCGGAATTCTCCTTAACATCGCCGTCAATGAGCGAGTCGTCGAAGCTCGCGTGCCTGATCGCGGCAGGCGGCACCGCCGGGCACGTTCGGCCGGCGCTCGCAGTCGCCGAGGCGCTGCGCGAGCGGGGGGTAGCGGTGACGTTCGCCGGGTCGCGAGGCCTCGTCGAGTCGCGGCTGGTTCCTGAGGCGGGCTTCGAGCTCGACACGTTCGACGTCTCCGGCTTCCCGCGCCGGCTCGGGCTCGGCCTCGTGCGATCCGTGGTGCGTGCGATACGGGCGCCGTTCGCGTGCCTCCGGATCTTGCGTCGTCGCAACCCCGACGTCGTTCTGGGCGCCGGCGGCTACGTTGCCGGGCCGATGGTGCTCGCAGCTCGCCTGCGCGGCATACCCGCCGCCCTGACCGAGGCGGACGCGCACCTCGGGCTGGCCAACCGCCTCGGCGCGCCGTTCGCGAAGACCGTGTTCCTCGCCTACGACGTTCCGGGCCGGGAGGGCTCGAAGTACCGGGTCGTCGGCCGGCCGATACCGAAGGCCCATCTCGGAGCGAGCCGAGACGAGGGCCGGGCTCGCTTCGGCCTCCCGGGCGACCAGCCCGTCCTCGCGATCTTCGGCGGCCTCGCTGGTGCGACCGCGCTCAACGAGCTCGCGGTGGCGACCTACGCGCAGCAGGGGCCTGCCGTTCTCCATATCGCCGGGGAGCGTGACTACACAGCGCTGCGCCCTCGCGTGGAGCGTACGGACTACGTGCTGCTCGCGACCACCGACCATTTCGGTGAAGCCCTCGCGGTCGCCGACCTCGCTCTCTCGCGCGCGGGCGGGACGGTATGGGAGCTCGCCGCGGCCGGGACGCCGGCGATCCTCGTCCCCTACCCGTACGCCACCTCCGACCACCAGGCGCTGAACGCGCGATTCTTCGGGGAGGGAGGAGGCGCCGTCGTGGTCCGGGAAGAGGAGCTCGCGAGCGTTCCCGCCCTCGTCGACGAACTGCTCGCCGACCCGAGGCGTCTCGAGCGGATGAGCGACTCGATGCGCGCACTCGCGAGGCCCGAGGCAGCGGTCGAGATCGCCGACGAGCTCGTCCGGCTCGCGCTCGAGAGGAAGTGATGAACAGGTTGCCGCTCGCGGGACGACGCCTCTATTTCGTCGGGATCGGTGGCGCGGGGCTCTCGGCGTACGCGAACATCTCGCGCGCCTGGGGCGCCGAGGTGCGAGGCTGGGAGGCTCGGAAGACGATCTTCATGGAGACGCTCGACGGCGTCGAGGTCGACATCGGCGGGGAGCCGCGCCCGCCAGAGGGATTCGAGGTCGTCGTCTCGGCGGCCCACGCCGGCCGCGCCGCTGGCACGAGCCGCGCCGAGTTCCTCGCCGACCTGGTGGCGGGTCGGCGCTCGATCGTCGTCGCAGGCGCTCACGGAAAGACGACGACCGCCGCGATGATCGCGTATGTCCTGCGCGAGCTGGGAGAGGACCCCGCGTGGATCGTCGGCGGCGTCGTTCCCCAGCTCGGCGGCAATGCGGGCACTGGCTCCGGCTGGCTCGTCGTCGAAGGCGACGAGTCGGATCGCTCGGTCGGCTTGCTCGAGCCCGAGGTCGCAGTCGTCACGAACGTCGAGCTCGACCATCACGCGGCGTTCGCGTCCGAGGCGGAGCTGCGCGAGTTCTTCGAGAGCTGGCTCGCGCGCGTACCGCACGTCGTTCGAGGCTGGGAGCTCGAGCCGTTGACGATCGAGCTCCGAGTCCCGGGTGAGCACAACCGGCGGAACGCAGCTGCCGCGCTCGCCGGGCTCGAGCGCGCTGGCGCCGAGCGGTCTCGTGCAGAGGAGACGCTTGCGACCTTCCAAGGCGTCGACCGGCGCTACCAGCTCGTGGGCGAACGCGGCGGCATCCGCGTGTACGACGACTACGGTCACAATCCGACCGAGATCGCCGCCACGCTCGCGACCGCGCGCGCGGAGGCAGACCGCAAGCTGATCGCCGTCTATCAGCCGCACGTCTTCGAGCGAACGAGACAGCTCGCCTACGAACTCGGGCGAGCGCTGGGTCTCGCCGACGCCGCGGTCGTGACCGACGTCACCGGCGGCCGCGACGAGCCGAAGCCCGGAGTCACGGGCAAGCTCGTCCTGGACAACGTGCCGTCGCGTGTACGGAAGGGCTGGGCGCCGGCGCTCGAGGACGCGGCAAGGCTCACTCTTCGCTGGGCGCGGCCAGGCGACGTCGTCGTCACGCTCGGCGTGGGGGAGCCCTGGAAGGTCGCCCGAGCGATCGTCGCCGGCTTGCCGGAGTGAGGGTCGAGTGAGGAGTGAGGCCGGGATCCCGCTCTCGCGGCTGACGACGATCGGCACCGGCGGGCCGGCACGGCGTCTTGCGCGTCCACGAACGCTGGCCGAGCTCGAGCAGGCGCTCCACGAGGCTGCAGACCAAGGGCTCGACGTCGTCGTGGTCGGGCTCGGATCGAACGTGCTCGCTGCGGACAAGGGGGTGGATGCGCTCGTTCTTCGCCTCGAGGGAGAGCTCGCGGAGGTCGAGGTCCGTGACGGCGGACTGAGCGCCGGGGGTGGGGCGACGAATGCGGTCTGTCTCCACCGCGCCCGCGCGGCGGCTCTCGGCGGCTTCGAGTTCGCTTCTGCCATACCGGGCACGCTCGGCGGCGGCGTGCGGATGAACGCCGGTGCGTACGGACGGGACTGGGCGCAGATCGTCCGGCGCGCGCTCGTCGCGACCTCGAGCGGGTCGAGCTGGATGAGTCCGGCAGAGCTCGGTCTCGCCTATCGGCACTCCGCGCTCGGTCCTGGCGAGGTCGTCGCGCGCGTCGAGCTCGCTCTCGAGCCGCGCCCCGAGCCCGAGATCAAGGCCGCGATCTCCGATCTCGTCGCGCGGCGCAAGGCGACGCAGCCCACCAACAAGCGGACCTTCGGAAGCGTCTTCAAGAACCCGGACCACGAGCTGGGAGCGGGCCGGATGCTCGAGCTCTGCGGTCTCAAGGGTCACCGCGTCGGCGGCGCGATGATCTCGCCCAAGCACGCAAACTTCGTCGAGAACGCGGGCGGAGCGACGAGCGCGGACTGCCTCGCGCTCATGGTCGAGGCGCGTCGCAGGACGCACGAGGAGTTCGGAGTGGTGCTCGAGCGCGAGGTCGTGCTCGTCGGGGAGCTCGAGCTGGCCCCTCTGTAGTTCCGGCGAGGGGTAGGAGCTGCCCGGTTTGCGGCGAAATCGCCTCTATGGCCGGCAAGGGGCGAAGCGAGCGCGGACCGCGTTCACGTGCAGCTGCGGCAAGCGCCGTCGTCCCGCTTCCGCGCTCCGCGGGCGATCGCCTCGACCTCGTTCGGGTCGTCCCTTCCGGCCAGTCGCTGCTCCTCGCGTTCGGAATCCTCGTCGCGGTCTTCGCCGCCTACTGGGGCGCTCGCGCAACCTCCGTGTTCGCTGTCGACCGGGTCGAAGTGCAGGGCGCTCCCCCGGACGTCGCACGCGAGGTCCGGGCGGCGACGAGCGACCTCGTCGGGACGAGCCTGCTCTCCGTCGACACCGGCGAGGTCGAGGGAAAGATCCGCCTGCTTCCCTCGGTAATCGCCGCGTCAGTCGACCGGGCGTTCCCGCATACGCTGGTCGTCAAGGTCGCGGCTGAGCATTCCGTCGCAGTCGCTCGGCGAGGCGACGGCGCCTGGCTCGTCTCCCGCTCCGCGCACGTGTTGCGCGCAGTCGACGTCCGGGAGAAACCCTCCCTGCCGAGGATCTGGCTTCCTCGCCAGGTCTCTATCGCAGTGGGAGACGAGCTGCCGGCGGCCTATGCGCCCGGGGCGAGAGCTCTCGCCGATCTGAGGCAGGTTCGTTTCCCCGGGCACGTGAAGGGTGTCCGAACGGCGAACGGCGAGATCACGCTCGCGCTCAGAAGCGGGCGAGAGGTGCGGCTCGGAGAGCCGAGCGATCTCCCCCTGAAGCTTGCGGTCGCGGCGCAGGTTCTCCACGGGCTCGACGGCGACCTGCGCTATCTGGATGTCAGCGTCCCCGAGCGCCCGGTTGCGAGTGCAAACCCTCAACCTTCAGGTTGAAGGTGAGACCGATCCACGCTGGAGGTCATTGACACTCCGACGAAGGAGCCCTACCCTCAAGGGCGAAAGAACGGGCCGCGTCCCACGTTCAACAAGAGGTTCAACTTCAGGTGAGTTGAGACATGAGCAATCAACTGGGTAGCTATCTCGCAGTCATCAAGGTGGTCGGCATCGGCGGCGGCGGCACGAACGCCGTCAGCCGGATGGTCGAAGCCGGCATGTCGGGCGTCGAGTTCGTGGCGGTGAACACGGACGCCCAGGCGCTACTCATGACCGACGCCGACGTGAAGATCCATATCGGCGCCCGGGCGACGCGCGGGCTCGGCGCGGGCGCCAACCCTCGGGTCGGCCTCGAGGCCGCCACGGAGAGCCGGGACGAGCTGAAGGAAGCCCTCAAGGGCGCGGACATGATCTTCGTCACCGCAGGCGAGGGCGGTGGAACGGGGACCGGCGGGGCGCCGATCGTTGCCGAGATCGGGCGCGAGCTCGAGGCTCTGACCGTCGGCGTGGTCACGCGGCCGTTCGTCTTCGAGGGCCGCCTGCGCGCTGATCAGGCGGAGCAGGGCATCCAGTCGCTGCGCGAGAGCGTCGACACGCTGATCGTCATCGAGAACGACCGCCTGCTGCAGGTGGTCGAGAAGTCGACTCCCGTGACCGACGCGTTCCGCATGGTGGACGACATCCTCCGTCAGGGAGTCCAGGGGATCACCGACCTCATCACCGTGCCCGGGCTCGTGAACCTCGACTTCGCAGACGTGCGAACGATCATGCGCGGCGGCGATCTCCTCCCCGCTGCTCGAGACGACGCTCGAGGGCGCGACCGGGATCCTCCTCAACGTCACCGGTGGTCCCGAGCTCGGCCTGTTCGAGGTCAACGAGGCGGCGGAGGTCGTCACCGGGGCCGCCGACGCGAACGCGAACGTCATCTTCGGTGCGGTCATCGACGAGGCGATGGGCGACGACGTCCGGGTCACGGCGATCGCCACCGGCTTCGGCGGTCGCGTGCGTCGCCGCCGTGCCGAGGCCCCCGTCGCCGCTGCTGCCCCCTCACCCACGCCCGTGTTCAGCGCTCCGAGCGTCACCGACGTCGAGATCGATATTCCGAGCTTCTTGAAGGAGGAGTAGCCTCCCGGCGCCCGCCTGCGCTGAAGACGCGCTTCGCAGGTCGGCGAGCGCAGCTCGAGAGTTAGAGTCGCGACGGTGGCTGCGACGCTCAAGCGCACGCCTCTCTTCGAGCGCCACGTCGCTCTCGGGGCGCGCATGGTTCCCTTCGCAGGCTGGGAGATGCCCGTTCAGTACGAGGGTGTCATCCCCGAGCATCGAGCCGTTCGCAGCGACTGCGGTGCCTTCGACGTCTCACACATGGGCCAGATCCACGTGGACGGGCCGACCGCCCAGGCCTTCCTGCAGGAGATGCTCTCGAACGACGTCGACCGCGTCGGCGACGGGGAGGCGCAGTACACGCTCCTGACGAACGAGCGCGGCGGGATCGTCGACGACCTCATCGTCTACCGCTTCGCGCACGGTCAGTTCCTGCTCGTGGTCAACGCGTCCAACCGCGAGACCGACTACGAGTGGCTGAAGGAGCGCGAGCCGCGAGGCTGCGAGGTGCGCGACGCCTCCGACGAGTACGCGCTCGTCGCAGTTCAGGGACCGCGCTCGCTGGAGCGCCTCGGGCTCCCCGAGGCGCCGGCCTTCACGCACGCCATGGGTGAGGTCGACGGTGTCGAGGTCCTCGTCTGCCGAACGGGCTACACGGGAGAGCTCGGCGTCGAGCTCTCCTGCCCCGCCGAGGACGCCACCGCGCTCTGGGACGCCGTGCTGGCACGGGGCGCCGTACCCTGCGGGCTCGGCGCGCGCGACACGCTCCGCCTCGAGGTCTGCTACCCGCTGCACGGAAACGACATCACGCCCGAAACGGACGCGATCTCGGCCGGGCTCGGCTGGGCGTGCAAGCTCGACACCGAGTTCACGGGGGCGGACGGGTTGCGCCGTATCCGCGAAGAAGGCCCCGCCGAGAAGCTCGTCGCCTTCGTGATGGAGGAGAAGGCGATACCCCGCCAGGACATGGCGATCGAGGGCGGCGGCCGCGTCACGTCCGGGACGCATTCTCCCATGCTCGACCAGGGCATCGGCATGGGCTACGTGCCGGCGAGGAGCGCGGCTCCGGGCACCGGGCTCGTCGTCGACGTTCGCGGAAAGCCACGACGCGGGCACATCGTCCAGAAGCCGATCTACCGGAAGGAGAGCTGAATTGCCCGCTGAGGAGAGCTACCCCGCCGACCTGAAGTACCACCCCGAGCACGACTGGGCCCGGGTCGAGGGCGACGAGGCCGTCCTCGGAATCACCTGGTTCGCGCAGGACGCGCTCGGCGAGCTCGTCCACTTCGAGGCGCCCGAGGCAGGATCGAACCTCGCCAAGGACGAGGCCTACGGGGAGGTCGAGTCGGTGAAGGCGGTCTCGGACGTCGTCTCGCCTCTCTCCGGAGAGGTGCTCGAGGTGAATCAGAAGGCGGTCGACGAGCCGGAGACCGTGAACGAGGACCCGTACGGCGACGGCTGGCTCGTCCGCATCCGCATGTCCGATCCGTCGGAGGTCGACGGTCTCATGAACGTAGAGGCGTACCGCGCCCACGTCGCCGAGCAGTAGGGGTGGGGTACCTCTCGCTCACGGATGCCGATCGCGAGGCGATGCTCGCGGCGATCGGCGTCTCGTCGGTCGCCGAGCTCTTCGAGCAGATCCCGGCCGGTGTGCGCCTCGGCCGCGAGCTCGACGTCCCTCCCGCGCTGTCCGAGCTCGAGCTCGTCTCGCACCTGTCGGAGCTCGCCGGCCGCAACGCGCACACGGGGGTCGAGCTCTCCTTCCTCGGCGCGGGGATCTACGAGCACTACGTTCCGGCCGTCGTCGACGTGCTCCTCTCGCGAGGGGAGTTCCTCACGGCCTATACGCCGTACCAGCCTGAGATGAGCCAGGGCGTCCTGCAGGCGATCTTCGAGTACCAGACCGTGATCTGCGAGCTGACGGGGATGGACGTGTCGAACGCATCCGGATACGACGGCACGACCGTCGCCGCGGATGCCTGCTTCGTCGCCAAGCACACGAGCGAACGCGCGAAGGTCGTTCTCGCCGAGACGCTCAACCCCCAGGTTCGGCAGGTCGTGAAGACGTACGCGCGAGGCTTCGGGCTCGACGTCGTCGAGGTGGGGCACCGAGACGGCATCACGGATGCCGACGAGCTCGGCGCTGCCGCGGCGGACGCGGCCGCGGTGATCTTCCAGCAGCCGAACTTCTTCGGATGCCTCGAGCCGGCGGTCGATCTCGCCGCGGCCGCCTCGGAGGCCGGAGCACATTCGATTGCACACGTCGACCTGATGACGCTCGGCGTGCTCGAAGCCCCGGGGGAGTACGGGTGCGCGATGGCGATCGGAGAGGGCCAGAGCGCGGGCTGCCCGCCGCTCTACGGCGGCCCGCACTACGGGTTCTTCGCCGCCCGGCGGGAGTTCATCCGCAGGATGCCCGGCCGCATCGTCGGCGAGACGGTCGACGCCGACGGGCGCCGGGCCTACGTCCTGACTCTCCAGACACGAGAGCAGCACATCCGGCGGGAGAAGGCCACCTCGAACATCACGACGAACCAGACGCTGCTCGCGCTCGCAGGTCTCGTGACGCTCTCCTGGCTCGGACCAGAGGGCCTGCGGGAGGTGGGGGCGACGTGCACCGCGCTCGCGCAGTACGCGAGAGAGCGCGTACCGCTCGAGCCGGCGTTCGAGGCCGCTTCGTTCAAGGAGGTCGCCTTCCGCACACCGCTCCCCGCGCGCGAGGTCGTCCGCCGCGCGCGCGAGCTCGGCGTGCATCCGGGATATGCGCTCGGACGCGACTACGAAGGGATGCAGGACGTTCTCCTGGTCGCCGTGACGGAGAAGCGGACGCCCGCGGACATCGACCGGCTCGCCGACGTGCTAGGGGAGGTGTGTCGGTGACAGAAGCCGGGCGAGCCTGGCCTGAAGCTCCGCTGATTTTCGAACGCTCGCAACCAGGCCGCCGCGCGGGCCGCGTACCCGATTACGGCCTGCCGCCGCCCGAGCTGCCGTCCGACCTGCGTCGAAAGCGACCGCCCCGCCTGCCCGAGGTCTCCGAGCCCGAGCTCGTGCGTCACATCACGGCGCTCGCCGACCGCACTTTCGGTGTCGACACGGGCTTCTATCCCCTCGGCTCGTGCACGATGAAGCACAACCCGCGGGTCAACGAGCGGGTCGCGCGCCTCCCCGGCTTCCGCGACCTCCATCCGCTCCAGGAAGACGAGGGGGCCCAGGGAGCGCTCGAGCTCATGTGGCAGCTGCAGGAGATCCTCTCCGAGATCGCGGGACTTCCTGCCGTCACGTTGCAGCCGGCGGCCGGCTCGCAGGGCGAGCTCACCGGGCTGATGCTGATGCGCGCGTACTTCGCCGACCGCGACGAGGCGCGCGACACGATCATCACGCCCGACACGGCGCACGGCACCAACCCGGCTAGCGTGACGATGGCGGGCTACGAGCTCGAGAAGGTCGAGACGGACGCGCGAGGAAATCTCGACCTCGGCAACCTGCGCGCGAAGGTGAACGAGCGCACCGCCGGGCTCATGCTCACGAACCCGTCGACGCTCGGTCTCTTCGACGAGGGAATCGAGGAGGTCGCGGCGATCTTCCACGACGCGGGCGCGCTCCTCTACTACGACGGCGCCAACCTGAACGCCGTCGTCGGGATCTCGCGTCCCGGCGACATGGGCTTCGACATCGTCCACTACAACCTGCACAAGACCTTCTCCCAGCCGCACGGCGGCGGTGGCCCCGGCGGTGGGCCCGTCGCGGTTCGCGCGTCGATCGAGCCGTTTCTGCCTGCTCCTCGCGTCGTCCGCGACGGCGATACGTACCGGCTCGACTTCGACGTCCCGAAGTCGATCGGTCGGGTCCGCGGGTTCGCCGGGCCGTTCGGCGTCTTCGTCCGGTCCTACGCCTTCATGCGCGCCTACGGTCCCGCGCTCAGAGAGATGTCCGAGGCGGCGGTGCTGAATGCGAACTACGTCCTTGCCGGCCTCAGAGACGTCTACGAGCTTCCGTACGACCGGCACTGCATGCACGAGTTCGTGCTCTCGGCGCGCAGCCTCAAGCGCGAGCACGGCGTCACGGCGCTCGACGTCGCGAAGCGGCTGATGGACTACGGCATCCATCCGCCGACCGTCTACTTCCCTCTCGTCGTGCCCGAAGCCCTCATGATCGAACCGACCGAGACGGAGCCCAAGGAGCGGCTCGACGCATTCGTCGAGGCGATGCGCCGGATCGCCGAGGAGGCGGCCACCTCGCCCGAGGTCCTGCACGAGGCGCCGCACGGCCGCCCCGTGCGGCGGCTCGACGAGGTGCGGGCTGCGAAGCAGCCGGTTGTACGCCACGACTTCGGTGAGCAGGAAATAGCGACCGCCCACTGAGGCGTTCACTACTTCTACATGCGTCGGCCCGTTCGGTATCGGTAGCCTCGGCTCGCGATGGCCCACGTCGCACGGTTCGTCATTCGCCACCGGTTGCTCGTCGTCGGCGCCTGGATCGTGCTCACCGTCGTGGGCATGTTCTCGGCCGCGAAGCTCTCGAGCCGCTGGTTCCAGTCGTTCTCGATCCCCGGGTACTCGGCGTACGAGGCGAACCAGCGCACGCTCAAAGCGTTCGGCTCGGGAGAGCAGGTGCCGCTCGTCGTCGTGCTCACGAAGCCGGGCGGTGACATCACCAAGGTCGCGGGCAACGACAAGGCGATCGCCGCGGTCGCAAAGGCCGTCCCCGACTCGCGCGTCGGCTCCTGGTACTCGACGCACAGCGACATGTACCTGTCCAAGGACCGACACACGATGGTTGCGACCATCTACCCGCCGGGAAACTCGACCTTCTCGAGCCTGCCCCCGATTCCCGAGGCTCGCGCGTCTCTGAAGCAGGCGACGCCTGCCGGCGTGACGAGTCACCTCACGGGCCGGGACGCGATCTTCGACTCGCAAGGAGGTTCGACCGGCCCCGGCGTGTTCACCGAGACGTTGATCGGAGCCGTCGGCGCGCTGATCATCCTCCTCTTCGTCTTCGGCACTCTTCCGGCCATCGGGCTCCCGCTGGCGATGGCGGCCGCCTCGATCCTGACGACGTTCGCGTGCGTGCTCGCGCTCACCTACGTCACCGACGTCTCGATCATCGTCCAGTTCCTCGTTGCTCTCGTCGGCCTCGGTGTCTCGATCGACTACGCGCTGCTCATGGTCTTCCGCTTCCGCGAGGAGCTCGCGTCGGGAGAGTCGACGGAGGACGCGCTCGTCGAGACGATGACGCACGCTGGACGCTCGGTCATCGTGTCGGGCTCGACGGTCGCGATCGGGTTGCTCAGCATGGTCATCTTGCCCCTGCCCTTCATCCGCTCGATCGGGCTCGGTGGAATGCTCATCCCGCTCGTCGCCGTGTCGGCGTCGATCACGTTGCTTCCCGCGCTGCTCTCGATGCTCGGGCCTCGGATCAACCGCCTCCGCGTGATGCCGAAGCGGTTCGTCAACCCGCCGAGTGCAGAGCAGGGGTTCTGGGCGAGCTGGGCGCGGCTCGTCACGAGGCGGCCGATCCCGGTCTTCATCGCCGGGCTCGTGATCGTGACGCTCGTGGTGCTCCCGGCATTCCACATCAACCCGAGCGACGCCCAGCTGAAGGACGAGCCGGCCGCCGGCGACGCGGATGCGGGCAGGGCCGCGATCAAGACGGCCGGGATTCCAGACGGGGTGTACCTCCCGTACATCGTCCTCGCGGAGGGTCAGAACGTGACACGCGAGACCCTTGACAAGACCGCGAGCATCCTCGGCCAGGCCCCCGGTATCTGGGGCGCGGCCGCTCCCCCCTCGTGGCAGAAGGCAAACGTGGGCCTGGTCGAAGCCTTCGGCCTCGATGACGGCTCCTCCCGTACCGCGAAGACGACGATCTCCAACCTGAGAAACAGCGTCCTTCCGGGAATCGTGAACAACGGTGGTCCCACGAAGCTGACCCTCGGCGGCGCGGCGCCCGAAGAGCGCGACTTCATCAAGGCCGTCTACGGGAAGTTCCCGTACGTGTTGCTCTTCGTCCTGCTCCTGACCTTCGTCCTGCTGATGCGGGCGTTCCGCTCGGTCGTGCTGCCGATCAAGGCCGTGATCTTGAACCTCGTCTCGCTCGGCGCGGCCTACGGCATCGTGGTGTTCATCTTCCAGGACGGACATGGAAGCGACGCGATCTGGAACATCAAGGCGACCGACGCCGTCATCTCCTGGATTCCGTTGATGATCTTCGCCTTCCTGTACGGGATCTCCATGGACTACGAGGTGTTCATGATCACCCGCATGCGGGAGGCCTACGACGAGACGCACGTCACGAAGAGAGCGATCGAGCTCGGGCTGGCCCGCACCGGCAAGCTCGTGACCAGCGCGGCGCTCGTGCTGATGTTCGCCTTCTTCTCGCTCTCGACGAGCCCGGGGCCGGACATCAAGCAGTTCGCGATCGGGCTCTCCGCCGGGATCATCTTCGACGCGACGGTCATCCGGGCGCTCCTCGTGCCCTCGACGATGATGCTGCTCGGCCGCTGGAACTGGTGGCTCCCGCACTGGACTGCGCGAGTGCTGCGGACCCGTCCCAGCCCGCTCGAGCCGGTCGCTGCCGGCGCCGGCGAGCGCTGAGTCGCGTTCTGAGCAGAGCCGGCGGCGGGGCGTTGGACGCCCGGCTTCTCGGGAGCTAGCCTCGGGACGCCGTGCGAGCGCGACGTGTCACCACCCTCCTCGTCGCCTCCGCCGCCCTCCTGGCGTGCGCAGCCATTTTCGACGAGCCCGACGGCGAGAGCGGCGTCGCCCGAGCTGTCGCGGCGTTTCCCGGCGGGCCGAACTTCGTCCTCGAGTGCCGGTTCAGCCACCGCAACAACGACGACCCCATCGTCTACCCAGGACGGCCGGGTCTCTCGCACAACCACACGTTCCTCGGCAACGTCGCCACGGACGCGGCGACGACGCCGTTCTCGCTTCTCGGCGGGAAGAGCAGCTGCGACTTCGACGCCGACTCGTCCGCATACTGGGCGCCCACGCTCTACCTTGGCCGCCGCGCGATCCTCCCGCTCGAGGTGTTCGTCTACTACGTCAGGCGGACCTCGGCCCCGGTCAAGCCCTTTCCGGCGGGGCTGACGATGATCGCGGGCAACGCGATGGCCATGCGTCCGGAGGCACTCAAGCTGGCCGCGTGGAGCTGTGGCGAGCCCGGCGTCGGTCCGTTCTCGGCGACGATCCCGGCCTGCGCGGGGAAGCGCATTCTCCAGCTCCGAATCACCTTCCCGAACTGCTGGGACGGAGCTCGCCTCGACAGCTCCGACCACAAGCGGCACATGGCGTATTCCTCGGGTGGCACGTGTCCCGCTTCGCATCCGGTTGCGCTTCCGACGCTCGTCCTCGTGCTGCTCTATCCGGAGACGCCGCTCTCCGCGCAGGTCGCCTCCGGCCGCTTCGGGCTCCACGCCGACTTCATGAACGGCTGGGACCAGGTGATGCTCGCGAGCCTCGTCGCCGGCCTCAACTGACGTGTCAGGTCCGCTAGCCCGCAGGTTGCCAGAGCTCGACCCGGTTCCCCTCCGGGTCGGCGCACCAGCCAAAGCGGCCAAACTCCATCTCCTCGACTCGATCGTCGACTGGGACGCCTGCAGCCCGAAGCTGTCGAAGTAGTGCATCGAGGTCGCGGACCGTGAAGTTCACCATCAGCTCCTTCGCACGCGGCCAGTAGTCCGTCTCCTGCTCGAACGGAACCCAGTGCGTGTCTCTGCTCTCGGGGAAGACGACGTATCCGTCTCCCGAGACCGGGACTCCCAGGTGCTCGCGGTACCAGGCGGCGAGTGCCTCCGGATCCCTGGCGCGGAAGAAGACCCCGCCGATCCCCGTGACCCGCTCGCGCGCCTCCGGCATCGGGCGAGACTAACGATCGACCGAGAGCTGCGGCTGCCGGGCGTAGCGAGCCGTGTTCCTCGCCCGCCGACGTCACGCGACGGGCCCTACGCGCCCGCCCGCGTGGGACTGGCGACCGCGAGCTGACCACACGCCGCTTCGATGTCCCGCCCGCGCGTGAGCCGCACGGTCGCCGGGATCCGCGCCCGTGCCAGGACACGCTTGAAGCGCGCGATGGTCTCGCGCGAGGAGCCTGCGTACAGCCCGCCAGCAGATGAGATCGGGTTGTACGGGATGAGGTTGACCTTGAACGACTCCGGGTCGAGGAGCGACGCCAGCTCCCGCGCTTGGGCCGGCGAGTCGTTGACGCCGGCGAGCATGACGTACTCGACGAATACCTTCCGGTGCCGAAGAGCGACATAGCGGCGACACTCGGCCATGACGTCGGCGAGCGGGAAGCGGTCGTTGACAGGCATGAGCTCCGATCGCAGGGCCGGATCGGCAGTGTGGATCGAGAGCGCAAGCCGGATCGGCTCCTCGACCTCGTCGACGAAGCGACGCAGGCCCGGCAGCCAGCCGACGGTCGAGATCG
>VAWZ01000164.1:774-2891 GCA_005888365.1 Actinomycetota bacterium | reverse complement strand
TCGGCTCGCGAGACGAGGTGGACGTCGACGCTGTCGTGTGGCTATAGAGTCGCCGGTCCCGGCCCCATGGATCGCCTCCGATGACCCGAGCCCTCGTTCCCGGCCTCTACGAGCTCATCGTGACGCGCGGGCTCGAGGCGGCGCTTGAGGCGATCGACAGGCGAGCGATTCATGTCGAACGCCGGGAACTGGATCCCGCGGACGCCCATTTGGTGCTCGCTCACCACGGCTATGAGGTGCTGGTGCGGGCGCTCGCAGCGCTGCCTGGCGAGGACGAGGATCGCCTGCATGCGCAGGTTGGTTTGTTGAATGCGGTCATCGAATCACTCCATCGTGCCCTCGTAAACGCGGGGCTCGCTGAGGAGTTCGTGACGAGCGCGGCGGAGGAGCTTCGTGCGCTCGTGACCCGCGGCGTGCTGCCCATGGGCGAGGTTCCTCGCGTCGAGCGGCCCGGCATCCCACTTGCGGCCAGCGCGCTCCTCGTGAACGCGCGCGACGAGCACCGCGTGGGCCACGAGCTGCGCCGCGAGCTTGCCTCCGCCGACGAGGTCGACCTGATCTGTGCGTTCATCAAGTGGAACGGTCTCCGGCTGCTGGAGCAGGATGTCCGTGCGGTGCTCGACCGCGGCGGTCGGCTCCGTGTCCTCACCAGCGTCTATCTGGCTGCGACCGAAGGGGATGCTATCGACGCGCTTTGCCGATGGGGTGCGGATGTTCGCGTCTCCTACGACACCCGGCGGACGCGCCTGCATGCCAAGGCCTGGCTCTTCCGGCGCAACAGCGGATTCTCAACCGCGTACATCGGTTCGTCCAACATCTCGGTCTCGGCGCTCGTCGACGGGCTCGAGTGGAACGTGCGCCTTTCACGCGTCGACGTTCCCGAGGTGCTCGAGAAGTTCCAAGGCTTTCGATGGCTACTGGGAGGACCCAGAGTTTGAGCCCTACGACCCCGCACGCGATCGCGAGCGATTCGAATGCGCGCGGAAAGTCGAGCGCCCGCAGGCCCCGTTCGAGCTGCTCGCGCTCGACGTGAATCCGTACCCGCACCAGCAGGAGATACTCGACCGGCTGACCGCCGAGCGCGACCTCCACTGTCGTTGGAAGAATCTCGTCGTGGCTGCGACGGGGACGGGCAAGACCGTGATTGCCGCGCTCGACTACCGACGCGTGCGGAGGATGTGGGGCGAGGCGCGACTCCTCTATGTGGCACATCGCCGGGAGATCCTGCACCAGAGCCGGAGCACGTTTCGCGCGGTGCTCCGCGACGGAAGCTTCGGCGAGCTCTGGTCGGAGGGCGAGCGACCGGTGGGGGGGAAGCACGTCTTCGCTTCCATCCAGACGCTCGCGCGGGTTGACCTCGATGGGATGAGTCCGGATGTGTTCGAGGTCGTTATCGTAGACGAGGTGCACCACGCAGAGGCGCGCACGTACGAGCGACTGCTCGCCCATCTGCGGCCGCGGCTCCTGCTCGGGCTCACCGCGACGCCCGAGCGGGCCGACGGCGAGGACATCCGCCGCTGGTTCGACGGACGCGTCGCGGCCGAACTCCGACTCTGGACCGCGCTCGAGCGAGGTCTACTCTGTCCTTTCCAGTATTTCGGCCTTCACGATGACGTGGACCTCTCGGCGGTGCAGTGGAAGCGAGGCGGCTACGATCCCTCGGCGCTCGAGCGCGTGTACGTGCTGAGCCGCGAGATCGCCGTCCGACGAGTGCGGCTTGTCGCGCAGGCGCTCGCCGACAAGGTACGGGATCTACGGGGAATGCGCGCTCTGGGCTTCTGCGTGAGCGTCCGGCACGCTGAGTTCATGGCTGAGGAGTTCGCGAAGCTCGGCATCCCGGCCGTCGCGGTCAGCGCACAGACGCCCATGGCGGACCGCGAGAGGGCACTCCGTCGTCTGAAGGACCGCGAGGTCAACGTCGTCTTCGCGGTCGACCTCTTCAACGAAGGCGTCGACGTCCCGGAGGTTGACACCGTAATCTTTCTCCGGCCGACCGAGAGCCCGACCGTGTTCCTCCAGCAGCTCGGACGTGGTCTCCGGCTCGCCGAGGGGAAAGCCTGCCTGACGGTGCTCGACATGATCGGGCGCCCGACCCGCCGCTTCCGCTTTGATCTGCG